>JBBDMC010000036.1:0-7799 GCA_040878485.1 Bauldia sp.
AGCTGGCGTCGCCGAGCACCCGGCGCACCGCCGAGTTAAGAAACGAGGAAAGCCGCGAATCGGCCACCGCCACCGTTCCCACCGACTGGAAGAACAGCAGCGGATCGGTGATCTTGTAGCGGCCGAACGCGTCGACCACCAGCCGCTTCTGGTCGGAGGCGATGATCTCCAAGGGTGCCGAGTCGAGGTCGAGGATGCGCTTCTCGAGGTAGACTACGTTGTCGATCAGCGGCAGCTTGGTGTAGAGGCCCGGCGAGCTGTCCGGCAGGTCGGCGGCGTTCGCTCCCGGCGGCACGGGCTGGTTTACGACCCGCACCGGCTTGCCGAAACGCAGGACCAGCGCCTGCTCGGTCAGGTCGACGACAAAGACGCTGAGGTAGAGGACGAAGCCAAGCACCGCGACGATGACGAGGCCGAGGCCGCCGAAAAAGCTGCGTCTCATGGGCTGCCTCCCGAAGTGTCGGTCGACCCTCGGGTCAGCGCGTCAAGCGGCAGGTAGGGCACCACGCCGGTGCCGCCTGCTCCTCGGTCGAGGATGATCTTGTCCATGCCGCCGAAGACTTGCTCGAGCGTTTCCAGGTACATGCGCCGCCGGGTGACGTCCGGCGCCGCCTTGTAGCTCGCGTATACCTTGTCGAAGCGGTCCGCCTCGCCCTTGGCCTCGGCGATGATCCGGTCGCGATCGGCGTTGGCCGCGGCGGTAATCTGCGCCGCCCGGCCGCGCGCCTCCGGGACGACCTTGTTGGCGTATGTCCTCGCCTCGTTCTGCAGGCGCTCCTGATCGGCGCGCGCCGCCTGAACGTCGCGGAACGACGCGATCACATCGGCCGGCGGGTCGACCTTGAGGAGCTGCAGCTGGGTCACCACGACGCCGGCGCCAAACTCGTCGAGCGTCGCCTGGATCAGCCCCTGAACCTCCGTCTCCGTGATCTGGCGCGCCTGGGTCAGAACCGCTGCGATGTCGGAATGGCCGATGACCTCGCGCATGGCGCTCTCGGCGACGGCCTTCACCGTTCCGTCCGGATCCTCCATGTTGAACAGGTATTCGCCTGCCTCCTTGATACGCCAAAAGACTGCGAAATCGATATCGACGATGTTCTCGTCGCCGGTCAGCATCAGGCTCTCCTCAGGAATGTCCCGACCGCCGCCACGGTCATCCTGGACCTGGCCGATGGTGACGCGGTTCACGCGCGTGACCTTGGGCGTGTAGACCGTCTCGAACGGATAAGGCCAACGCAGATTGAGGCCGAACGGGGCGTCGCGATGATGCTTGCCGAAGCGCAGAACCACACCCTCTTCGTCCGGCTCAACGCGGAAGGTGAAGAAATAGTACGCGATCAGCGCGACGACGACCGCGATGATGGCGATCAGCGACAGCGGGCTGAGATTGCCGGCGCCGCCACCGCCGCCCGGCAGGACCCGCCTCAGCCGGTCCTGGCTGCGACGCAAGAGATCTTCCAGGTCGGTTGGTGTCGAACCGCCGCCGGTATTGCGCGGCCCCTGCCCCCACGGGCCGCCGTTCCCTTTCCAGCCACCGCCGGTCTGTCTGTCCAAGGGTTTCTCGCTCCTTTCAGGCAATCGTGGGCGCCAGCACCTGAGCGCGCGGCTTGCCGCGGGTTATAGGCAACTTCGCCAGCCGTTTCAACGCAAAGCCAAGCCGGGCGCGCCAGCCAAGGTGGTGCGCGCCGGCCGCAAGGTCAACCCACGCCCTTTCCGCCCACCCGCTCGTAGACGACGAAGGTGGTCGCCGCGCTGTCCCCCTCGCCGGCGGCCACGCCCTCGCGCGACACCGCGCGCCAGAGCGCTGGATCAATCGCCGGGAAGCGCGCGTCGCCGTCCGGCGCGCCGGCAACGTGGGTGATGTAGAGCCGCTCAGCGAGCGGCAGGGCGGCGCGGTAGATCTCGGCGCCACCGATCACGACGACCTCGTCGACGCCGTCATGCTCGGCCTGCCGCCGCGCCTTGGCAAGGGCATCGTCGAGGCTTCCGGCGATCCCGACCCCATCGGCGGCGAAACCGGCCCGCCGCGTGACGACGATGTTGGTGCGTCCGGCGAGCGCCTTGCCGATCGATTCGAAGGTCCGGCGCCCCATCACCACCGGCTTGCCCATCGTGATCCGCCGGAACCGCTTCAGGTCGCTCGCCAGCCGCCACGGCAGCCCGTCGCCGCGCCCGATAACGCCGTTTTCGGCGACCGCGGCGATGAGGGACAGGCGGATGCCGCCCATCACACCGCCACGTCCGCCTTGATGCGCGGATGCGGGTCGTAGCCCGACAGAGCGAAGTCGTCGTAGACGAAATCGAAGATCGAATTGACCTCGGGATTGAGCGTCATCTTCGGCAGCGCCCGCGGCTGGCGGGAGAGCTGCAGTCGCGCCTGATCGAGATGGTTCCGATAGAGGTGAGCGTCGCCGAGGCTGTGGACGAAGGCGCCCGGCCTCAATCCGGTCACCTGCGCCATCATCATGGTCAACAGCGCGTAGGAGGCGATGTTGAACGGCACGCCGAGAAAGACGTCGGCCGAGCGCTGGTAGAGCTGGCAGCTCAAGCGGCCTTCCACGACATAGAACTGGAACAGGCAGTGGCATGGCGGCAGGGCCTGCCTGTCGATGTCCGCCGGGTTCCAGGCCGTAACGATCAGCCGCCGCGAATCGGGGTTGACGCGGATCTGCTCCTCAACCTGGCGCAACTGGTCGATCGCGCCGCCGTCCCGGGTCGGCCAGGAGCGCCACTCGGCCCCGTAGATCGGGCCGAGATCGCCATCTTCGGCGGCCCACTCGTCCCAGATTCCGACCCCCTGCTGCTTGAGGTAGGCGACGTTGGTGTCGCCGGCGATGAACCAGAGCAGTTCGTGGATGACCGACTTGAGGTGAACCTTCTTGGTCGTGATCAGCGGGAAACCCTCGGCGAGATCGAAGCGCATCTGGTGGCCGAAGATCGACAGCGTTCCGGTGCCGGTCCGGTCGCTCTTGGCGACGCCGTGGTCGAGAACCTGGCGCATCAGATCGAGGTACTGGCGCATGGTGGCATTCTAACCCGATTCCCTGACCAGGGCCCCTGATTGGGCCGGCGGGCCGACGGAGCGAGCGCTGCCGCTGGGCCGCGTGACCGTTCGCGGCGCGTGGTGCCGCTTCGCCCGATTTGCTATGACCGGGTAAGCGTCAACCGCACCAACGGAGGCTGCCATGACCCACAGCCCGTTCTTCATCGTCGTTGCGATCCTCAGTGCGCTTTTCGGCCTTGGGTTCCTGTTCATGCCGGATTCCGTTCTGTCGTGGTACGACGCCGCCACCGACGACGTCGGGCGCCTGTTGGCCCGTCTCTTCGGCGCCGCCCTGATTTGTCTCGCCGTCATCTACTTCATGGCCCGCGACGTGGCCGCCGGCACGGTGCTCGCCGGCCTGCTGTGGGCCGGGCTGATCATCAGCGTCCTCGATCTCGTCCTGACAGTCACCGCCACCACCAGCGGCCTGTTGAACGGGCTCGGATGGGGCCAAAGCCTGCTGAGCATCGTGCTCGGCGCAGGCTTCGCCTATTTCTTGTTCGGCAAGCCGGCCCGGACCTAGCGCTACTCGGCCGCGGCCGGAACCGGCCGGCCGGGCGCCAGCGTCAGCCAGCCGAGAACGAACGCCGCCACGGCACAGGCGGCCATGGCGGTGGCCATCGGCAGAACGGTCCCGTCGGAAAAGCGGCCGACGATGCCGATCACCACCGCTCCGACGAGCAGCTGCAACGTGCCGAGGAGGGCCGACGCCGTGCCCGCGCGCGGACCGTAGTTCTCCATCGCCAGCACCACGCTCGACGGAATGACCAGGCCCATGCTGGCAAATCCCACGAACAGCATGGCAATCAAGGCAAAGACGTTGTCGAGGCCGGCGAGGGTGACGGCGAGGAGCGCCATCGTCGCCACCAGGTAGAACCCCAGGGCGGCTCTCACCATGGGTTTCAGGCCATACTGGCGGCCGAGCCGGCCCGTCAGCTGCGCCGTGCCGATGAAAGCGATGGCGTTGACCGCGAACGCCAGGCCGAACTGCGGCGGTGTCAGGCCGAAATGGTCGATGTAGATGAACGATGAGCTGGCGAGGTAGGCGAAGAAGCTCGATAGACCGAACCCGCCGATGAACGTCACGCCGAGAAAATAGCGATCGCCCAAAAGGGTGACGTAGCCGCGGGTGACGCTGCCGAGATCGATCGGGACGCGGTCTTCCGGCGGGCGGGTCTCCGTCAGCACAAAGGCCGTCAGCACCAGGCCAAGCACGCCGATCAGCGCCACCACCGCGAAGATGGCGCGCCAACTTGCGAACTCGCTGATCAAGCTGCCGGCCAGTGGCGCCAGGATCGGCGACACGCTGAACACCAGCATGATCAGCGCCATCAGTCGGGCGGCGTCCGGGCCGGTATAGAGGTCGCGCACCACGGCGCGCGGGATGGTCATCCCAGCGCAGGCGCCAACCCCCTGCACGAAGCGGGCGAAGATCAGCCAGCCGATCGTCGGCGCGAGGCTGCAGCCGACCGCACCGACGGCATAGAGCGCCATACCGAAATAGAGCGGCGCCTTGCGCCCGTAACTGTCGGAAAGCGGCCCGTAAATCACCTGGCAGGTTGCCACGGCCAGGAAGAAGGCCAGGAGGCTTGCCTGGGTTGCCGCCGTTGAGGCCTGGAGATCGGCGGCGATCATCGGCAGCGCCGGCAAGTACATGTCGATGGCGAACGGACCGACGGCCGAAAGCAGGCCGAGAACGACCGCGGTCCGGATGAAGTCCGGTGTCATGGGGGTCTTTCGGATGGTCGGAGGCGGGCCGGCGCGACGGTCGATTCAATACAACGAGCCCTCGGCGCAGTGCAACATCGGCGGGGCGTCGGGTGCCTCCACGGACCGACGCGCGGTTGGCGGAGAAACTGGCCGCTGGGGCCGGCCGCCGACAAAAACTGGCGACAGTCCTCAATTCACGCCAGCGGGCATGCCGTTGTAACGGCTCGTCGCCTTTGCCGGGACCAGCGAGGCCGAGGTGCGGTCGCCGCCCACAAGGCTCATGCTCGCGGCAAAGACCGCGATGACGGCAAAAGCTGCCAGAAGTCGAAAAAAGCAGGCCGCCGGCGGCGTTTCGGCTGCGCCCAGTTCGCTCGTTGCGCCAGCGGCCCGCATCGCTTGCCGGCGCGCCATGTTGCTGACCAGAGCCGCTTCGAGGATGTGCATGTCGAATCCCTCCTGGGTAGGCGCCCACCGGCGACGGGTTGCGTCCGGCCGGACGGTGCTTGCTTTCCCCTCGGTCGAACGAGGACGCGCGGAATCGACAGGTGGCGCGCGAAAAGATGCCGAAACCTGCCGAACGGGCCGGTTGCGGAGGCGATTCGCCACGCCTAGGAATTTCTCGTCAGCGGCTGTCGAATTTCGGCGCGCCCGTTCGACTAGCGTTGAAAATCGAGCCGGATCGGGAGCGAAGGAAAAGGAAGATGAAATATCTCTGCCAGGTTTACCTCGAGGAACGGACGATGAAGGCCCTCTCCAAGGGCGAGCTGGCGACCCTGGACCATGACTCCGTCACCTTTGACAAGGAGCTGCAGCGCAGTGGCTATCTGATCGTCGCGGAAGCCCTGCAGTCGCCTGACACGGCGACAACCGTGCGCGTCCGCGACGGTAAGGTTTCGGTGACCGATGGCCCCTTCGCCGAGACCAAGGAACACCTCGGCGGTTTCCTCCTCATCGAGGCCCGGGATCTCAACGATGCAATCCGGGTGGCTGCGGGAGTCCCCATTGCCAAGTTCGGCAGTATCGAGGTGCGGCCGATCTACGAGGTTCCGGGGAGGGAGACTCAATGAAGTATCTCTGCCTGATCTATGGCGATCCGGAGGTTTGGGAGGCCAAGGGACAAGGCGAGGTCGACGGCCTTGTCCGGGACCACTTCGACTATGATGACGCGTTGAGGCGGGGCGGGCAGATGATCACCGCGCAAGCGCTGGAGCCCCCCGCGACCGCCACCATGGTGCGCATGCGGGACGGCAAGATTTCGGCGACCGACGGGCCCTTCGCCGAGACCAAGGAAGAGCTCGGCGGCTTCTACCTCATCGAGGCGCGCGACCTGGACGAAGCGATCAAGGTGGCCGGAAACATTCCCTCCGCGCGCTGGGGCAGCATCGAGGTGCGCCCGGTCAAGACGCTTGTCCGGCCGTAAGGCAGCGATGAGCGGCGGCGTGGGCAAGCAACCACGACAGGCGGTGGAGGCGATCTACCGCTCCGACTCGCGCCGTGTCCTCGCCACGCTTATCCGCCTCCTCGGCGATTTCGATCTCGCCGAGGAGGCACTGCACGACGCCTTCGCCGCCGCTGCGGTCCAATGGCCGCGCGAGGGCGTGCCGCGCAATCCGCGCGCCTGGCTGGTGTCGGCCGGCCGCTTCAAGGCCATCGACCGCGTGCGGCGGCGCGTCCGCTTCGATGCATCGGCCACCGAGATCGCCGAACGGCTGGAGGCCGAGGCCCGCGATGCCATGGAACGCCAGGACACGGATATCGAGGACGACCGGCTGCGCCTGATCTTCACCTGTTGCCATCCGGCGCTGACGCCGGACGCGCAGGTTGCCTTGACCCTCCGCGAAGTGTGCGGCCTGACCACCGAGGAGGTTGCCAGCGCCTTCCTCACCGGCGCGCCGACTGTGGCGCAGCGGATCGTGCGCGCCAAAGCGAAGATCCGCGACGCTCGCATTCCCTATGAGGTGCCGCCGCGAGAGGCGCTGCCGGAGCGGCTCGAGACGGTGCTGCATGTCATCTACCTCGTCTTCAACGAGGGCTACTCGGCGTCGTCGGGCACGTCGCTGACCCGGCACGACCTCTCCGGCGAAGCGATCCGCCTCGGCCGTCTCCTGGTCGAATTGCTCCCCGAGCCGGAGGCCATCGGGCTGCTGGCGCTGATGCTGCTCCACGAATCGCGCCGCGCCGCTCGCGCCTCGCCGACCGGCGAACTCATCCTGCTCGGTGACCAGGACCGCTCGCTGTGGAACCCGGACCAGATCGCCGAAGGCAGCGCACTGGTCGAGCGGGCGACGGCAGCGCCCCGCATCGGGCCCTATGCGATCCAAGCGGCGATTGCTTCCGTTCATGCCAACGCGACGGACCCCCTGGCGACGGACTGGGGCAAGATCGTCACCGCCTACGACGCGCTCCTGCGGGCCGAGCCCTCGGCGGTCGTCGAGCTCAACCGCGCGGTCGCGATCGCCATGCGCGACGGACCGGCGGCCGGCCTTGCCCTGGTCGACGCGATCCTCAGGCGCGGCGACCTCCTCGACTACCGGTTCGCGCATTCGGCCCGCGCCGACCTCTGCCGGCGGCTCGGGCGGCGGGCAGAGGCGCGGGCCGCCTACCAGCGCGCACTCGCCCTGACGGGCCAGGCGCCGGAGCGGCTATTCCTCGAGCGGCGGCTGGCAGAGCTCGTGGATTGAGGGTTTTACGGGGCCTCGCCTGCCTGGACCGGCCCGCCTTCCCATTTTCAGGCCGAATCCCTATATTCCCCGTGCCGGCGCAATCCGGCTATGGCGATAAACGGCCATCGTAATAAACCCTGCGGACCCGGGGGCAGTACCCGGCGCCTCCACCAACGGGGGCGAAATAGGATCGACGAGGGCGTAAAGGATGGGTTTTCGCTCGGCATGGTTCCGCCGTTATCGGGCCAAACCTATAGTTGCTAACGACAACTATGCCGAGGCTCGCCTCGCTGCGTAAGCGGTGATGCAACCTCAATCGAAGCCCTTCCGGTTCGCACCGTAAGGCGGGGTTCGGAGGCACCTGGCAACAGAAGCCTCCACTT
>JBBDMC010000037.1:0-7731 GCA_040878485.1 Bauldia sp.
GTGAGCGCCCCGCGGAAGCCGGCCAGATGCGTGCCGCCGTCGCGCTGCGGGATGGTGTTGGTGAAGCAGAGGACGTTCTCGTGGTAGGAATCGTTCCACCACATCGCCGCCTCGACGGTGATGCCGTCGCGCTCGGCCTTGACCGTGATCGGCTGGGCGATCAGCGGGTGCTTGGCGCGGTCGAGGTAGCGCACGAACGCCTCCAGCCCGCCGTCGTAGCGCATCTCCTCGCTCTTCGGCTCGACCCCGCGCCGGTCGGCAAGGACGATCCTGACGCCGGAGTTGAGGAAGGCGAGCTCGCGAAGGCGATGCTCGAGCGTGGCGTAGTCGAACTCGATGTGGGTGAAGGTCTTCGGCGAGGGCGTGAACGTCACCTCCGTGCCGCTGCGGCCGTCCCAATCGCCGACCGCCTTCAGCGGCGCGTCCGGCACGCCGTCGGTGAAGCCCATCTCGTTGATCTTGCCGTCGCGCCAGATGGTGAGCTTCAGCTTCTCCGACAGCGCGTTGACCACCGACACGCCGACGCCGTGCAGACCGCCGGAGACCTTGTACGAGTTCTGGTCGAATTTCCCGCCGGCGTGGAGCTGGGTCATGATGACCTCGGCCGCCGAGACGCCTTCGCCCTTGTGGATGCCGGTCGGGATGCCGCGGCCATTGTCCTTGACGGTCACCGAGCCGTCCGGGTTGAGCGTCACCGAGACGAGATCGGCATGGCCGGCGAGCGCCTCGTCGATCGAATTGTCGACCACCTCGTAGACCATGTGGTGGAGTCCGGAGCCGTCGTCGGTGTCGCCGATGTACATGCCCGGGCGCTTGCGGACCGCATCGAGGCCCTTGAGCACCTTGATCGATTCGGCGCCGTAGCTGCCGGTCCGTTCGCCAACAGGCTTGACTTCGTTCATCGCCATACCGTGAGGGGCATCTGGACACCCGAAAACGGCCGCCCGGGGACGGCCGACGAGGGCTCAGAATCACAGTGACATATATAGCATTGCCGGGGCCGGATTTCGCCCCTTTGGCAGGAATTTAGGCGAGTTTTTCGCACTGCACAAAAGGTCGTTTGGAGGCCGCTCGGCGACCACCGATTGGAGCCGCCTTTGCTTGTCTGCCGAAAGGCCCCGTGCTACCGGCGCGGGCGATGTCTGGCCGACCGTCAAAGAGCACCACAAACGCCGCCGGCGCGGCCGCAGGCGCCGCCGCATGACGGTGGTGGTCACCGGCGCCGCCGGCTTCATCGGCTATCATGTCTGCCGCGCGCTCCTCGACCGTGGCGGCGACGTGGTCGGCGTCGACCAGGACGTCGCCGGCTCGCGGCTGAAGAGCGGCCGGCTCGGCGAGCTTGGCGAGCCGAAAGGCTGGCGGTTCATCGACGGCGACATCACGCAGCTGGCGACCGTGGAACGGCTGCTCGCCGATTTCGGCGAGGTGGCGACGGTCGTTCACCTCGCCGCACAGCCGGGCGTCAGGCTGTCGCTCGAACGGCCGATCGAGACGACGACAACCAACGTCGTTGGCCAGGTCGCGGTGTTCGAGGCGGTACGGCGATCGCCGGCGTCGCCGCACGTCGTCTACGCCTCGTCGTCTTCGGTCTACGGCAACGACTCGCCGTTGCCGCTGTCGGAACGCCAGGAGCGCCACCGTCCGGCCTCGCTCTACGGCCTCACCAAGCTCGCCGACGAGCTGATCGCCGCCCACTACGCCGACGCCTGGGGCGTTCAGTCGACCGGGCTGCGCTTCTTCACGGTCTACGGGCCGTGGGGCAGGCCCGACATGGCGCCCTGGCTGTTCGCCTCGGCGATGCTCGCCGGCCGCCCGATCCGGGTCTTCAACCACGGCCGGCACGAGCGCGACTTCACCTACATCGACGACATCGTCGCCGGCGTGCTGGCGGCGATCGACCGCGCCTCGGCGCATGAGGCCGGCGGCGTCCGCCACGCCATCTACAACCTCGGCGGCAGCCGCCGCGTTCCGCTGCTGGCGTTCATCGCCGAGCTCGAGCGCGCCACCGGGGCGAAGGCGCTGATCGAGTTCGCGCCGATGCAAACCGGCGACGTCAGGGCCACCGAGGCCGACATCGAGCGCGCCAGACGCGACCTCGGGTTTCAGCCCAAGGTTTCCCTGGCCGAGGGGCTCGCCCGTTTCGTCGCCTGGCTCGGCGAATATGAGCGCCGCGCCTGAGTGGCCGACCCGAAAATCAGCGCCGCTCGTTGGCGTCGGCGCGGCCGCGGAAGCGTCGTTTGAGCCACCACACGCCGAACAAGTCGAGCAATCCGCGCAGCCCTCGGTCGACGATCCCGTAGTTCGACCGGCCGAAGCGGCGCCGACGATCGACGATGTCGAGCCATGCAACCTCGTAGCCCTCGCGCTTGACCAGCGCCGGCATGAAGCGGTGTTGCCCGTCGAAGAAGGGCAGAAGCAGGAACACCTCCCGCCTGATCGCCTTGAGACCGCAGGCCGAGTCATCCGCCCCGTCCTTGAGCACCCACTGGCGGAGCCCGTTGGCGAAGCGCGAGGCGTATCGCTTGATCCCGGCGTCGGTGCGTCGGCGCCGCCGTCCCGAGACCAGGCCGAGGTTCGCCCCGCCGCCCTCGAGCATCTCGATCAGCCGCGGAATGAACGCCGGGTCGTTCTGCCCGTCGCCGTCGAGAGTGACGACGATCTCGCCGCCTGCGGCGAGCAGCCCGGTTCGTACGCTCGCGCTCTGCCCGAGCGGACGATCGTGGCGTAGATGGCGGACGGGAAGCCCCGCCGCGCGCGTTGCGGCGATCATCGCGCCGGTATCGTCGTCCGAGCCGTCGTCGACGACGATGACCTCGAAGGAGGACTTGGCGAGCGCGGCGAGGATCTCGGCGAGCAGGGGTCCGAGATTGCGTGCCTCGTTCCTGGCGGGAATGACGACGGAAACCAGCGGGTTGACGGACAAGGGGGGACTCGCGCTTTTGGCCGGGCACCGCCTGGGCCTCCCTCCCGCGGCGGCGGCAAGCTATAGGCGCTCGCCGGGTGAGCGTCCACCGGTCGTGGCGCGCGGCCCAAGCTTCGCGGCTCAGCCCGCCGGGCGCACGGTCCCTTCGGTCACGACGAGGGACTGGCTCGCTTCGCCGAGCGGCGCGAAGATCGCCGCGTCGGTGCCGGTCATGAACGCCTGGCAGCCGAGCTCGCCGAGGACCGTGAACAGCGCCTCTCGCCGCGTCCGGTCGAGGTGCGCGGCGATCTCGTCGAGGAGGACGATCGGCGTCGCGCCGAAGAGCCGCGCGGTGAGCCGCGCCTGGGCGAGCACGAGGCCTATGAGGAGGGCCTTCTGCTCTCCGGTCGAGCAGGTTTCGGCCGCCGCCTGCCTTGGCCCGTGGCGGACCCGCAAGTCCGAGAGCTGGGGACCGGCGAGCGTGCGGCCGGCGCGCGCGTCGCGCGGTCGCTCGCCTGCGAGGTCGGCGCGGTAGAGGTCCTCCGCCGCCCGTGCCGGATGGCCGTCGAGCCAGTGCTCCAGCGTCCCTTCCAGCGCCATCTCGGCGAACGGGAAGGCGGACCCGTGGTCGCCTTCGGCAATCAGCGCCGCGATCTGGGCGGCCCACTCGCGCCTTGCCGCGGCGATGGCGACGGCGAGCTCCGCCATCTCGGTTTCGATGGCGTCGAGCCAGCCGGCGTCGGGTGCCGCCTCGGCGAGAAGCTTGTTGCGCCCGCGCATTGCCCGCTCGAAGGCGTTGACCCGGCTCGCGTGGCTCTTGTCGATGGCGAGCACCGCGCGATCGAGAAAGCGCCGCCGCTCCGACGCCGGCCCGGTGAACAGGCCGTCCATCGCCGGCGTCAGCCAGACGACGCGCAGATGGTCGAGGAGTGCGTCGGCCGACCGCGAGGGGACGTGGTTGACCAGGATCGTTCGCCGCTTTTCTGGACCGTCTGGCGTCATTGCCACGCCAGTTCCGAGGTCGACCGCGCCGCCGGCGGCCTCGACCGTCACCGCGACCGCCCACGTACCGTCGCCGCCGTGGCGCGCCACCTCGTCGAGAGCCGCTCCCCTGAGGCCGCGTCCCGGTGCGAGAAACGAGATCGCCTCCAGGAGATTGGTCTTGCCGGCGCCGTTCGGCCCGGTGAGCACCACCGGGCGCGGCTCAAGGTCGAGCGACAGAGCAAGAGACGGGTAGTTGCGGAAGCCGGTGAGCTTCAGCCGGGAGAGCCAGGTGCGCGCGGGGCGGTCGGGGTTCGGCACGGGGCCGGTCTTACAGAGGTTCGCCCGCCTCCGCACCAGGCCCATTCCCGGCAACCTTGCGGATCGGCCGGACGCGGTCCATATTCGCTTCTTCCTTCAACAACCGAAAGGAGGTGGTCCAGTGTCTCATTGTCTTACGCCGCGTGCGGCGGTTGCGACCTGGAACCTCGCCCCCGATCAAGTCGGGGGTCGCGAGGTCCTCGCCTCCTGAAGTGGGGCCGAGATTGGTCAAGCCGCGGCAACGCGGATCGACAATGGAAGGGCCGCCCAAGGGCGGCCCTTCGCATGTGTGGGTGGATGCGCGTCAGAATCCCATCTGGCGGCGGCCGAGCGGGGTCAGGTCCTTCTCCGTCGCGCGGCCCTTGAAATCGACCTCGAAGTTCATCTGGGCGAAATCGGGCGGCGACTTGCCGGCCAGGAACGCCGCCTTCTGCCCCGGCAGATAGGCCCGGTTCTTGGCGCAGTCGGGCGCCGAGCCGATGTAGATGACGCTGGCGTACTCCTTGCCGGCGTGCTCGTCGGCGACCGAGTGGCAGATGTCGGTGTGCCACCACACCGTATCGCCCGGCATGACTTCGGGGATGGAGACGGTGCCGGCCATCATTTCGGCGTGCCACTCCGGCCTGACGCCGAGCGCGCGTCCGGGCGCCGCGCCGCAAAGCTCGGTCTCCGGCACGTCGTCCTGCAGCGCGCGGAGGAGCACGTAGGAGATTCCCTCCGCGATCGGGATGACGCGCAGCGTGCCGTCCTTCGGACCCTGGCGGGTCAGCGCCGTCCAGCCCTGGTAGGTGCGGAAGACGGATGCGACCGCCGGCGAGGGAATCTCGCGCGTCTCCAAGCGATGCGTCGCGTCGAACGGGTCGTAGCCGCGCCAGTCGCCGGCTAAGACGCGTTCGTAGACGCGCTGGTAGCCGGGATCGATCCAGCGCTCCACCGTTCCGGCGTCCATGTGCGGCGACAGCCCCAGCGTCTTGTCGCCCGGCTGGCGGCGGCGCACGCGGTCGGCGTAGGTGCATTGCAGGTCGGGGTTGAAGATGCCCTCGTAGCCGCTCCACAGCCGGTCGAGGAACGAGCGCGTTTCGGCAAGCTTCCCGTCCTGGCGGGCGAGCACCTGTGGCTTCGACCAGTAGACGTTGAAAATTTGCGGCCTGCCGGCCTTCAGCGCCGAGAAGTATTTGTCGAGGCTGCCCTTCTCGACCTCCTTCGCCTCGTAGTGGTTGTCCTCGATATAGCGGCCGACCTCCTCGAACCACTCGGTCGCTTGGGCTGCGGGGAACACCTCGCGCACCACCGCGCAGCCGCTTTTGCGGATCGCCGCGCGCGCCGCTTCGCCGACCTTTCCGGCCTTGATGTCGCGGTAGGCGATCTCGGGAATGGTCGACCGGCCGGCGGCCGTGTCGGCGCGGATCTTCTCGGCGGCGCGGCCGATGGCACCCTTCACGTCCTCGTAGGCTCGCTTCAGCGCCTCGCGGCGCGGCGCCATCTTTCGCTTGAACGCCACGATCTCGCCGCTGACGTCGAACTCGTTCCTAGTCTCTGGCTGCATCATCGCCTTGTCCTCCCCAATGAGCGGCGCCGCCGTCCCCTCCCGCCGGCTCCCGCTCGTGAGAAACGGTACATGGCCATGCGACCAGAGTGTTGGCGGGTTACGGCTATTACTGATACTGGAATGGCGTCTACTGCATCCGCCGCGATGATCGAGCGTCATATCGCCATGCGCCCGCTGTTCGAAAAGGTGACCGTTCCGGAGGGCGCCTCGTGGGCGCTGCTCGACCGGCGCCTCGACGACGGCATCCCGTTCCAGTGGCACTACCATCCCGAGTTCGAGCTGACGCTGACGCTCAACAGCCGCGGCCAGCGCTACGTCGGCGACAGTATCGCCGGCTACGACGACGGCGACCTGGTGCTGCTCGGTCCGAACCTGCCGCACACCTGGTTCTCGGCGGAGAAGATCGACGCCCGCCATCCTCACCACGCGCTGGTCATGTGGTTCACCGAGGCGTGGGGCGACGGCCTGACGACGACGCTGACCGAGATGCGGGGGCTGGCGCCGCTGCTCGCCCGCGCCAGCCGCGGCGTCGTCTTCTCTCGCGCAGCGGCGCGGGCGGCGCGGCCTGTCATCGAATCGATGCCGCGGCGCGCGCCGGCCGACCGGCTGTTGCGGCTTATGGAAGTTCTGGCGCTGCTTGCCACCGACGCGGAAGCGCGACCGATCGCCGGGCCGGGCGCCGACCGGCGGAAGGTCGCCTCACCCGACCAGGATCGCATCGAGCGCGTGCTCGATCACATCCATGCCCACTATCGCGAGAAGATCGCCATCGAGGCGCTCGCCGAGGTGGCGGCACTGAGCCCGTCGGGGTTCCATCGCCTCTTTCGCCGTCACACGCGGCTGACGGTGACCGAATACGTGGCCGAGTTGCGCATCGGCCAGGCGTGCGCGCTCCTGGTCAATTCGCAACGGCCGATTGCCCACGTCGCCGACGAGGTCGGCTACGTGAACCTCGCCAACTTCAACCGCCGGTTCCGGGCGCTGAAGGGCCTGAGCCCGCGCCAGTTCCGCCGGAGCTTTGGCGGGTAGGCCGCGCTGGATCGGCGTTGCGCGTCCTTCGAGGCTCGCGCCTCGCTCTCGCACCTCAGGATGAGGAGGTGGCGCGCTCCCAGCACCGCAGCGGCGACCGCGATGGAACTCACTCCGCTCCTCATCCTGAGGTGCGACCCCGGCCATGAGCCGGGGGAGCCTCGAAGGACGCAGAGCGGGTCGTCCAGCGCGGCGCCTGTTTTTGGCCCCCTCACACCCGCATCGGCATCAGCACGTAGAGCGCGTCGGCAGCCCCGTCGTCGAGGATCAGCGTCGGCGAGCCGGGGTCGGCGAAGCGGAACTCGGCGGTGCCGGTCGCCAGCTGGCCGGCGACGTCCAGCAGGTAGCGGGAGTTGAAGCCGATCTCGATATCATCCGCCGCGTAGTCGACGCCGAGCTCCTCGGTGGCGCTGCCCGAATCCGGATTGTTGACCGACAGCACCAGCTTGCCTTGGCTGAGCGCGAGCTTGATCGCCCGCCCGCGTTCCGAGGAGATGGTCGAGACCCGATCGACGGCTTCGGCGAACTCCGACCGGTCGACCTTGAGCACCTTGTCGTTTCCCTGCGGGATGACCCGCGCGTAGTCCGGGAAGGTTCCGTCGATCAGCTTCGACGTCAGCACCACGTCGCCGATGGTGACGCGGATCTTGGTGTCGGAGAGCTCGATCTCAACGTTGGCTTCCGGGTCCTCGATGAGCTTCTGGATTTCGCCCACCGCCTTGCGCGGCACGATCACGCCGGCCATCGCCTCGGTTCCCTCGGGCGCCGTCAGCTGCGACTGCGCCAGGCGGTGGCCGTCGGTCGCCACCGCCCGCAGCATCGGGGTGCCGCCGACGCTGACCACATGCAGGTAGATGCCGTTGAGGTAGTAGCGCGTCTCCTCGGTTGAGAAGGCAAACTGGGTGCGGTCGATGAGCTTCTTGACCGTGCTCGCCGGCAGGCTGAAGCG
>JBBDMC010000038.1:0-6253 GCA_040878485.1 Bauldia sp.
GGATGCGCAGCTACCTCGATTTCGAAAAGCCGGTCGCCGACCTGCAGGGCAAGGTTGAGGAACTGCGGTCGCTTGGCGATCAGGGCGACAGCGTCGCGATCCGCGAGGAAATCGCCAAGCTTGAGGCCAAGACCAATCAGGCACTGGCCGAGATCTACGCCAGATTGACGCCGTGGCAAAAGACCCAGGTCGCGCGCCATCCCGACCGCCCCCACGCCAGCGACTACATCAAATTGCTGATCGAGGAATTCATCCCGCTCGCCGGCGACCGGAAGTTCGGCGACGACGCCGCGATCATCACCGGCTTCGGTTTTTTCCGCGGTCGGCGGGTGGCGGTCATCGGCCACGAAAAGGGCAACGACACCGAGAGCCGGCTGAAGCACAACTTCGGCATGGCGCGGCCCGAGGGTTACCGCAAGGCAGTTCGGGTGATGAGCCTCGCGGATCGCTTCAGCCTGCCGGTGGTGGCGCTGGTCGACACGCCCGGCGCGTATCCCGGGGTCGGCGCCGAGGAACGCGGTCAGGCCGAGGCTATCGCCCGCTCGACGGAGGCGTGCCTTCTTCTTGGTGTGCCGAACGTCGCCGTGATCGTCGGCGAGGGAGGCTCCGGCGGAGCCATTGCCATCGCCACCGCCAACAAGACCATCATGCTCGAACACGCCATCTACACGGTGATCTCGCCCGAGGGCGCGGCCTCCATCCTGTGGCACGATTCGAGCCGGGCGCAGGATGCCGCGACGGGGTTGAAGATCACCGCCGAAGACCTTATGCGCTTGGGCGTGATTGACCGGATCATCGCCGAACCGATCGGGGGGGCCCACCGGGAAGCGGAAACGACGATCAAGGCAACCGGGGAGGCGGTGGCCGAGGCGCTGGCCTCGCTCGACAACCTGCCGCCCGACGAAATCCGCCGCCAACGGCGGGACAAATATATGGCGATCGGGCGGTCGCTCTGATCTGTCGCCGCCTTGCGGATGCCGCAAGCGTGGGCCAGACTGGCGGTTCGCGGGCAAAGGCCAGCCCGTTAACGTTCGGTAAAGGTTGACGAACTAGCAGAATCTCAGTCTCAGGCGGCGGCGCTGGATAAGGGTCATTGGATGGCGGCTCGTCGTATATTGCGAACCCTGGTAGCTCCGGCCGCGCTGGTCGTCGCCGCGGCAATCCTTGCTGGCTGCCAAGGCTCCGAGATTCCCAAGCAGCTGAAGCCGGTCCCGCACACGCTGGTCACCGCCATGGATCAGCTCGACATGAAGGCGACGTCGCGGATCTTCATTCGCATCTTCAAGGAAGAATCGGCGCTTGAGGTGTGGAAGGAGCGGCGGGACGGGACGTTCGCGCTGCTCAAGACCTACGACATCTGCAAATGGTCGGGAGACCTCGGACCGAAAAAGCAGGAGGGCGATCGCCAGGCGCCGGAGGGCTTCTACACGGTCACGCCGGCGCAGATGAACCCCAAGTCGAGCTATTACCTCTCATTCAATATCGGCTACCCGAACGCCTACGACCGTTCGCTCGGGCGGACTGGCGCCAACCTCATGGTGCACGGCGCCTGCTCGTCGGCCGGCTGCTACTCGATGTCCGACGAGGACGCGGGCGAGATCTTCGCGCTGGCTCGCGATTCATTCCGTGGCGGCCAGACGTCGTTCCAGATCCAGGCTTTTCCCTTCCGGATGACGCCGGACAACCTCGCCAGGCACCGCGACAGCCCCAACCTCGACTTCTGGCGGATGCTCAAGGTCGGCTCCGATCATTTCGAGCTGACTAAGCGGCCGCCCAAGATCGACGTTTGCGAGCGGCGCTACGTCTTCGATGTCGACGCCGGAACGGCGCGGTTCGAGGCAACGTCGGCATGCCCGCCCTACCAGGTGCCGGAAGCGCTGGTGCTGGCGCTGGCCGAGAAAGAGGTCGCTGACGAGCGCGCGTTCGCCGACGTAGTGGCGAGCCTCGAAAAGAAAGAGACACTGGTAGCCGAGGCGGCCTCGGTCGCTGCCGCCAAGGCGGCCGAGAAGGAGAAGCGCGCCGAGGAGGGTGGCTCGGCCCTATCTTTCGTCACCCGCTGGTTCCGTGGCGACGACAAGCCGGCCGAGGGGGCGACAACCGTGGGCGCAATCCCGCCGCCCGCCACGCCGGCCAAGACTCCGGCCGCAACCTCGGTGGCGTCGATCCCGGTACCGATGGTGGCGCCGACCGCGTCGGCCGGGCCGACGCCGGCGGGCGCTCCGGCGCAACCGCCGGCCGCGGAGCCGGCCGCGGCCAGCGCTCCAGCGATTACACCGGCGATGACGCCGCAAAGCCCGCCACCGGGCAAGTTCGTCAAGGGCAAGTTCTGGTGGATGGACGACGAGCCCGTCGACGCCGCCGCCGACGCTCCGGGCTAGAACAGCCGGACCACCAGGATCGTCGGACGCCGGCCTCGGTCAGGCCAGGCGGCCGTGGCAGTGCTTGTACTTCTTGCCGGAGCCGCACGGGCAGGGAGCGTTGCGCGGCACCTTGCCCCAGGTCGACGGGTCTTTCGGGTTGATCTGGGCGGTGGCGAGGCGGCCGTTGCGGCCGGCGGTGGGCTGCCAGGGCAGATTCGCCTGGTCGGCCATCTCGTTCTCGCCGGTCGTCGGATCGATGTGGGTCGCCTCCAGCGCCTCCAGCGCCTCCAGCGCCTCCAGGTCCCCTTCCGGGGCCAACGGCGGCGGCCGCTGGACGATCTCGACCCGCATGAGCTGGGTGGTCACCGCCTCGCGCAGGCGCAGCAGCAGGTTTTGGAACAGCTCGAACGATTCGGTCTTGTACTCGTTCAGCGGGTCGCGCTGGGCGTAGCCGCGAAAGCCGACCACCTGGCGCAGGTGATCGAGCATGACCAGGTGCTCGCGCCAGAGATGGTCGAGGGTCTGGAGGAGGACCGCCTTCTCGACCTGGCGCATGACGTCCGAGCTGAAGCGGGCGGTGCGGGAGGCGGCCGCCTCATCGGCGGCGCGCGTCAGGCGCTCGCGCACCTCATCGTCGGCGATGCCTTCCTCCTTCGCCCAGGCGGCGACCGGCAGGTCGAGGTTGAGGATCGTCTTGACGGCCTCGTGCAGCCCCTCGGTGTCCCACTGCTCCGGGTAGGCCCGCTCCGGGATGTGACGGGCGACTAGCATCTCGATGACTTCGTGACGCATGTCGGCGACGGTCTCGGCGACCGAGGGCTGACCCATCAATTCGATGCGCTGCTCGAAGATCGCCCGGCGCTGGTCGTTCATCACGTCGTCGAACTTCAACAGGTTCTTGCGGATGTCGAAGTTGCGCGCCTCGACTTTCTGCTGCGCCTTTTCGAGGGCCCGGTTGATCCACGGGTGGACGATCGCTTCGTCTTCGCGGATGCCGAGCTTCTGCAGCATGCCGTCCATGCGCTCGGAGCCGAAAATCCGCATCAGGTCGTCTTGCAGCGACAGGAAGAACTTCGAGTGTCCGGGGTCGCCCTGGCGGCCGGAGCGGCCGCGCAGCTGATTGTCGATGCGACGGCTCTCATGGCGCTCGGTGCCAAGCACGTAAAGGCCGCCGGAGCCGAGCGCCTGCTTCTTCAGTTCGGCGACCTCGGCCCGGACGGCGGCGACGCGCTGGTCGCGTTCGCTACCCTCGGCGACGTCGACGAGCTCCTGGAGAATGCGCATGTCCGGATTGCCGCCAAGCTGAATGTCGGTGCCGCGGCCGGCCATGTTGGTGGCAATGGTCACGGCACCGGGAACGCCGGCCTGGGCGATGATGAAGGCCTCCTGCTCATGGTAGCGGGCGTTGAGGACCTGGTGGGGCACCTTCTCCTTCTTGAGCATCTCGGAGAGGACTTCCGACTTGGCGATCGAGGTGGTGCCGACCAGGATCGGCTGACCGCGCTCTCGGCAATCCTTGATCAGCACGATGATCGCCTTGTACTTCTCGCCCGCCGTCCGGTAGACCTCGTCGTCCTCGTCGGCGCGGATCATCGGCATGTTGGTCGGCACCTCGACCACATCGAGACCGTAGATGTCGCCAAACTCGGCGGCTTCCGTCGCCGCGGTGCCGGTCATCCCGGCGAGCTTGTCGTACATGCGGAAGTAGTTCTGGAAGGTGATCGAGGCCAGCGTCTGGTTCTCCGGCTGGATCGCCACATGCTCCTTCGCCTCGAGCGCCTGATGGAGACCCTCGGAGTAGCGCCGGCCGGGCATCATGCGGCCGGTGAACTCATCGATGATGACCACCTCGTTGTTGCGGACGATGTAGTCCTTGTCGCGCTCGAACAGCCGGTGGGCGCGCAGCGCCTGATTGACGTGATGCACGACGGTGACGTTTTCGACGTCGTAGAGCGAGTCGCCCTTGAGCAGATCGGCCTGCATGAGAAGGCCCTCGAGCTTCTCCGTGCCAACCTCGGTGAGGGTTGCGGTGCGCAACTTCTCGTCGACGTCGTAGTCCGCGGCGGTCAGATTGGGGATGAATTTGTCGATGGTGTTGTAAAGCTCGGAGCGGTCGTCGAGCGGGCCCGAGATGATGAGCGGGGTGCGGGCCTCGTCGACCAGGATCGAATCGACCTCGTCGACGATGGCGTAGGGATGGCCGCGTTGCACCATCGCGCCCAACTCGTACTTCATGTTGTCGCGCAGGTAGTCGAAGCCGAACTCGTTGTTGGTGCCGTAGGTGATGTCGCAGGCGTAGGCGGCCCGGCGCTGGGCGTCGTCGAGGCCGTGGACGATGACGCCGACCGACATGCCGAGGAAGCGGTAGATGGCGCCCATCCATTCGGAGTCGCGCTTGGCGAGGTAGTCGTTGACGGTGACCACGTGAACGCCGCTGCCGGCCAGGGCGTTGAGGTAAACGGCGAGGGTCGCGACCAGCGTCTTGCCCTCGCCGGTCTTCATCTCGGCGATGGCGCCCTCGTGCAACACCATGCCGCCGATCAGTTGGACGTCGAAGTGGCGCTGGCCGAGCGTGCGTTTCGACGCCTCACGGACGGTGGCGAACGCGGGGATGAGCAGCTCATCAAGGCTGGTCCCGCCGGTGACCTGGGAGCGGAACCGGTCAGTGCGGGCCCGCAGATCGGCGTCGGAAAGAAGCGCCAGCTGCCGCTCCAGGGCGTTGATTTCAGCGACGCGGGGGGCGGAGGTCTTGAGGCGGCGCTCGTTGGCGGAACCAAAGATCTTGCGGGCGAGGGAGCCGAAGCCGGCCATCGGGACGATTTCCTTGCGCTGACGGACGGGCCCGTCCGGCATGCGACCGGCGCTCCGCCAGCGTGATCACGGTTCGCGCGACAGATGCCGGCAAGCCTTCAAGGCGCCGCCACCGCTCAGGATTCCAAAGCGTTCTGGACGCCAAGCCACGAGACAGATAAGAGGGGCCCCAATCGATGTCAACGGCGCGAAAAACGTTGACCAAATCGTCGCCAACCCTCGACTCCGGCAACCCACAAGACGCCGAAGTAGACAAACCGAACGGGACGTTTTCATGACCGCTGTCTCCACCATCGGCTCGCGGTGCGCGGCGCTGGCGCTCGCAGCCTGGCTGCCCATGCTGGCCGGCGTCGGCGCGACCCTGGCAGAGGACGCCTCCGGCGGGGCGGTCGTCGCCAGGATCGACGACGAAGCCATCACCGAGAACGACCTCGCCGCGGTGGCGGAGGAGTTCCGCGATCAACTCGGCCCCGGCGGCACCGGCCGGCGGGACGTGCTGATCGACCTAGCCATCGACATTCGCCTGGTGGCGCGGGCGGCAGCGGTGGCTGCGATCGACGAGGAGCCGCCGATCGCGGCGCGGATGGAACTGGCACGCAACCGCGCGCTCTATTCCGAGTACCTGCGGCGGAAGTTCATCGACGCGGTGACCGAGGCGGCCGGGCGCAAGCGGTTCGACGAGGAGCTCGCCAAGTTCGTTCCCGGCGACGAGTTGCGGGTGCGGCATATCTTGGTCAAGACAGAGGACGAGGCCAAGGTGATCATTGGCGAGCTCTAAAAAGGCGGCGACTTTGCCGAGATCGCCACGGCCAAGTCGATCGATGGCTCGGCGGCGGGCGGCGGCGAACTCGATTTCATCGGCCGCGGACAAACCGTGAAGCCGTTCGAGGAGGCCGCTTTCGCCCTCGAAGTCGGCGCATACACCCGGACGCCGGTGCAATCGCAATTCGGGTGGCATGTGATCAAGGTCGAGGAAAAGCGCAAACAGCCGCCGCCGACGTTCGCCGAAGAGGGGCGGCGGATCCGCGAGGACCTCTTGGCCGAGACCTTCGACCAGGTGATGGCGCAGCTGAGGTCGGTGG
>JBBDMC010000038.1:6263-7709 GCA_040878485.1 Bauldia sp.
CGAGCCGGAGGCGGAGCCGGCCGGCGAGGCGGCTCCGGAAGCCAAGCCGGAGTGACGGCTCCCAACCCGACCGACCGCCGGCCCGAAAATGGCATCGATTTCCCCGCTCGCGCCGAAATCTTTTCCCGAGCTGCCAGCGATCGAAGGCTGCCGGTTCGCCACCGCCGCGGCCGGCATCAAGTACCGGGACCGGACCGACGTGCTGCTCGCCGTGTTCGACAAGGGAACGACGGTGGCCGGCGTCTTCACCCGCTCACGCTGCCCCTCCGCGCCGGTCGACTGGTGCAAGGCGGCGCTGCCCCGGGGGCGGGCCCGGGCGCTGCTCGTCAACTCCGGCAACGCCAACGCCTTCACCGGCAAGCGCGGGCGCGAAGCGACGCGGCTCTCGGCGAAGCTCGTCGCCGAAGCGGTCGGCTGCCGCGCGAACGAAGTCTTCCTCGCCTCGACCGGGGTGATCGGCGAGCCGCTCGACCCCGACAAATTCTCTGGCGTCGTCGCCGCAGCGGCAGCACGGGCCAAACCCGGTGAATGGATCGAGGCGGCGCGCGCCATCACCACCACCGACACCTACCCCAAAGTGGCCACCCGCCGCGCACCGCTCGGCAAGGCGATCGTGAGCATCAACGGTATCGCCAAGGGCGCCGGGATGATCGCCCCCAACATGGCGACCATGCTCGCTTTCGTCGTCACCGACGCGCCGATCGCAGCGCCGGTCCTTCAGGCGCTCATCGGCCGCGGTGTTCGCGACAGCTTCAACGCCATCACCGTCGACAGCGACACCTCGACCTCCGACACGCTGCTTCTGTTCGCAACCGGCAAGGCGGCCGAAGCACCGCCGATTGCCGAGACCGGCGACCGGCGGCTGAGGCCGTTCCGCGCGGCGCTCGACGAGCTGCTCACCGACCTCGCCCACCAGGTGGTGCGCGACGGGGAGGGGGCGCGGAAATTTGTCGAAATACGGGTCAGCGGAGCAGTCTCGAAGCGATCGGCACGCCGGGTGGCGATGTCGATCGCCAACTCGCCGCTGGTCAAGACGGCGGTCGCCGGCGAGGACGCCAACTGGGGCCGCGTCGTGATGGCGGTCGGCAAGGCCGGCGAACCGGCCGACCGCGACAGGCTGGCCATCTGGTTCGGCGACACCAGAGTCGCGGTCAGGGGCGAGCGCGACGCGGACTACTCGGAGGCGGTGGCGGCGGCCTACATGAAGCGCCAGGAGATCGTCATCGTCGTCGATCTCGGGCTCGGCAATGGCCGCGATACCGTGTGGACGTGCGACCTCACCAAGGACTACGTCGCCATCAACGGCGACTACCGGTCGTGAGCGGCCGGCCGGTGTTCGTCGCCGCCTGCGCCCTTGTCGACGCCGACGGGCGGGTGCTGATCGCCAAGCGCCCCGCGGGCAAGGCGATGGGCGGCCTGTGGGAATTACCCGGCGGCAAGACCGAG
>JBBDMC010000039.1:0-7609 GCA_040878485.1 Bauldia sp.
AGACGTTGCCGGACGCGACGACGGGCGGCACCGGCGCCGATCCGATGGCGTTTCCGCACGACTATCATCGCGAACTGATCATCGACTTCTTAGATGCGATCGAAGGGCACCGCCCACCCCGGATCACGGGCGAGGAGGCGCTCAAGGTGCATTTCCTGATCGATGCGCTGCTCGAAGGCGGCTCCGCGCGAGGACCAATCACGGTGCGCGAGTGCTGAGCGAGACCCGGCCACTCGCAAATAAATCGATCAGTTGACCGATCGCGCGGCGGGTTCCTTCGCCCCGGCCGCGATCAGCTCGAACGCCGAGCATCTACGACCACGAGGTCCGTTCGGGTCCGGTCGCCGGAGAATGCCGAGCGGACGCGAATAGGCGTCACGGTGGCCGACCGGGCGCCCCCATCAGCCGCGGCCGACGAACGGCATCTTGGTTGCCATCACCGTCATGGTGAGGACGTTGGCATCGAGCGGCAGGCCGGCCATGTAGACGACCGCCTCGGCGACGCGCTCGACATTCATGCGCGGCTCGACCGCCCGCGAGCCGTCGGCCTGGAGGACGCCGGCGGTCATCGCCGTCGTCATGTCGGTGGCGGCGTTGCCGATGTTGATCTGGCCGCAGGCGATGTCGTAAGGGCGGCCGTCGAGGGCGGCCGATTTGGTGAGGCCGGTGACGGCGTGCTTGGTGGCGTTGTAGGCGACCGCCCGCGGGCGCGGCGTCTCGGACGAGATCGAGCCGTTGTTGATGATGCGGCCGCCGCGCGGGTTCTGGTCCTTCATGACGCGGAAGGCGGCCTGGAGGCAGAGGAACATGCCGGTCAAGTTGGTGGCGACCACCGCCTGCCACTCTCGGAACGAGAGTTCCTCGAGCGGCACCGCCGGGGCATTGATGCCGGCGTTGTTGAAGAGCACGTCGAGCCGGCCGTAGGCCTCGACGGTTCTTGCAAACAGGGCAAAGACCAACTTCGGGTCGCTGACGTCGGTCGGCACCGCGATCGCCTCGCCGCCGGAGCCGCGAATGGTCGCGGCGACCGCCTCGATCGGCTCGGGGCGCCGGCCGGCGAGCGCCATGGCGTAGCCGGCGCGGGCAAGCGCCAGGGCCGCCGACTTGCCGATGCCGCTGCCGGCTCCGGTGACCATGGCGACTTTCTTGGCTGTTGGCATTGTCAGTTCTCCCGGTAGAGACGCGCCCTAAAAACGGCTGCTGACGAGCGCCATCGCGTTTTCAGTTAGCATCCCTGCCCCCCGGTGGGGAGAGGCCTCGCCTTTCGATCCAGCCCGTGTCCCGGGCGCAGCGCGGCATGGAATGACGCGCTGCAGAACCGAGACCTACGCCTTCGCCGCGGCATCCGGGCCCCGGATCAGCACCGCACCGCTACACGCTGCGGTGCATCCGGGGAACGTGAACCACGGGATCTGCGCTACAGAAAGCGGACGCAGATCGGAGTCCCGGCCTTGACGACCTGGCCGGTCGGGGTGAGCCTGCCGGTCGCGCGATCGATACGGAACATGACGACGTTGTCGGAGTCCTGGTTGGCGGCAGCGAGGAAGGCCCCGCTCGGGTCGACGACGAAATTGCGCGGAATCTTGCCGCGGGTGCTCTCGTGGCCGACGAGGGTCAGCGTGCCCTTCGCCGCATCGATGGCGTAGATGACGATCGAGTCGTGACCCCGGTTGGATCCGTAGAGGAAGCGGCCGTCCGGCCTGATCTGCACTTCGGCGCAGCTCGAGTGGCCGGCGAAGTCCTGGGGCAGCGTCGGCAGCGCCTGCAGCTCGGTCAGCGTCCCCTTGGCGGCGTCGTAAGCGTAGGCGGTCATCGTCGAGTTGAGCTCGTTGATGAGGTAGGCGAAGCGGCCGTTCGGGTGCATGACCAGCTGGCGCGGTCCGGCGCCGGGCTTGACGCCGACCGAGGACTGGTTGGGGTTCGGCTTCAGTTGTCCACGCCCAGCGTCGAGTTCGTAGATCATCACCTTGTCGAGGCCGAGCTCGGGAACGAACACATAGCGGTTGGCGGCGTCGATCTCGACAGCGTGGGAGTGCGGGCCGGCCTGGCGCTTGGGATCGAGGCTCGAACCGTGGTGCTGGATGACGCAGCTTGCGTCGTTGAGCGAGCCGTCCTTGGCGATCGGCAGCACGCAGACGCTGCCGCTGGCGAAGTTGGCGATGAGCACGTTCTTGCCGCTGCGGTCGACGATCAGGTGGCAAGGGTCGGTGCCATGGCTCGCCTTCATGTTGAGGAAGGCGAGGCCGCCGGTCGCGGGATCGATGCGGAAGGCGCTCACGGCGCCGCTCGCCTTGCCCTCGAACTCCTTGAACTCGTTGACGCAATAGAGAAAGCGCTTGGCCGGATCGAAGCAAAGGTAGGACGAGTTGCGGACCCCCGCGGTGATGCCGGCCGGGGTCAGCGCGCCGGAGGCGGGGTCGAAGCGGAAGGCGTAGATGCCCTTTCCCTTGCCCTTCACCACCTGACCCGTCCCGAACAGGATCGGCTCGCTGTAGGTTCCAACGTAGACCAGACCGTCGTTCGACATTTTTGCGCTTCTCCGATGTAACCAAGTTCAGGCGGGTGCCGATGAGGCGCGAGCCGCCTAAGCGAACGCACCGGCCGCGCCAGCATCGGCCGGAACTACTCGACCTTGATGCCGACCTCCTTGCAGATGCCCTTCAGGTAGTTCATCCCGGCCACCGTCTCGGCGACGAACTCGTCGGTGGCGGTGACGTTGCGGAAGACGCCGGGGGCGTTGGTGTTGGGGCCGCGCGAGACGCCGGGAACATCCTCCAGCTCGATCGAGACGACGCCGTCGTAGCCGACGTCCTTGAGGGCCTGGAACATCGCCAGCCAGTCGATCTTGCCCATCCCCGGGCGCCAATGGACGTTGGTGACGCCGTCGTTGTCGGAGGCGTGGACGTGAATGATGTGCTTGTTGAGGCGGTAGACCGTGATGTTGGGATAGTCGCCCATCGGGAAGGTGTGGCTGGGGTCGAAGTTGATGCCCATGGCCGGGTGGTTGACGTGCTCCAAGAGCCGCAGCGCGCCGTCGTGGTTGGCGAGGTAGCGGCCCGGGTGAGGCTCGACGCTCATCTTGACGCCGGCCTTGGCGCAGACTTCGGCGCACTGGCGCAGCGCTGCCACGTAGTCGCGGAAGTTCTGATCCCAGTCGACGCCGCGCGGCACGTTGCGGGTGGCGTATTTCTGGACCAGCGGCTTGGTGGTGATGCGCGGGATCTCCTGGCTGTCGCGCATGGCGAAGGGATGGGAGGAGACCATGTTGATGATCGGCGAGCTGAGTTCGGCGCCGATCGCGACCGCCTTCGTCCAGTGGTCGACGGCGGCGGCGCGCTTGGCCGGGTCGCCGCTCGTCAGATCGTGCGGGGTGTGGACGAACTGGGAGGGCGCGATGCCGGAACTCTTCAGTTCTCGCTTGATGTCGCCGATCTTGGCGTTGGTCCAATAGTTGTTGAGGAAGTCCGGGTTCCAGGCGATCAGCTCGATGGCTCTGAAGCCCAGTCCGGCGATCCGCCGGATGGCGTCCTCATAGGGCGGTTCCCACTGGAAGGGCCAGGACGATGCACCGAATTTCATAAGTCGCTCCTTGGTTGAAATGCGCGACGGGACGGTCGGCCGGCAGGTGGCGGGACTCGGCATGGGGCGCTCGGTCGGCGTCATCCCTTGATGGCCCCGGCGAGCACCACATCGACCTTATCAATCTTGCCAACGATCCCTCGGTGATCTTCGCGAGCGACAAATTGACGCCAATGGGCGGTGGCTTGACAAGACCGTCAGGCGGCGACTAAGGCGCCGGCGGTCAACGGGATGCGGGCACCGATGCCGCGCTTTTCAGCCAACCTCGGATTCCTGTGGCCTGACCGGCCGCTGATCGAACGGATCAAGGCGGCGGCTGGCGCCGGCTTCAAGGCGGTCGAATTGCACTTCCCTTACGACGTTTCGGCGAGCGCGGTGAAAGCGAGCTGCGCCCGCAACGACGTCAGGCTCCTCGGCATCAACACCGCCATCGGCGAGGGCACGAACGGTCACCGCGGGCTCGGCGCGGTCGCCGGCCGCGAGAAAGAGTTCCAGGCGCTGATCGATCAGTCGATCGCCTATGCGCGCGAGGCCGGCGGCACGTCGGTCCACGCCATGGCCGGGCTGGCCGCCGAAGAAGACCGCGCCGCCGGGGCGGAGGCGTTCGTCGGCAACCTCAAGGCGGCGGCGAGGAAGGCGGCGCCCGCCGGGCTGACCATCCTGCTCGAGCCGCTCAACGCCCACGACATGCCGGGCTATTTCTATACCCGGGTCGAGGAGGCCTGCGAGATCATCGACCGGGTCGGTGAGCCGAACGTCAAGCTGATGTTCGATGCCTATCACGTGGCGCGCGCCGAGGGCGACGTGCTGACGCGGCTGAAGCTGTTCTACGACCGGATCGGACACGTCCAGATCGCCGGGGTGCCGAGCCGGGCGGAGCCGGACGAGGGTGAGATCGCCTATGGCGCCGTGTTCGCGGCGCTCGACGAGCTCGGTTACGCCGGCTGGGTCGGCTGCGAGTATCGGCCGCGGGCGGGGACCGACGAGGGGCTCGGCTGGACCAAGGCGTTGGGCGTGGCGCTGTAGGCCACTCTTCCGGCGCCAGGCGCTGCCTCAGCCCGGCGCGGGGAAGACCGGCACGTCGCCGGCGGTGAGGGCGACGGAGACCGTCTCGCCGACGACGGCGAGGGGGTGGACCGGGGCGTGGACTTCAAGCGGTCGCGCCAGGCCGGCGATCGACACCAACAGAATCTGCTCGTCGCCGTTGAATGCCCGCGAGGCGACGGTTCCGGTGAGGCCGCCGGGGCTGGGGCGGGCGTCGAGGCGGAGATCGTGCGGCCTGATCAACACCGTCGCGGCGGCGCCCTCGGCGATGCCGCCGGCGGCGAAGCGGCCGACGGCGGTCTCGATCCAGCCGCCGCGGCAGACGCCGTCGATCTCGTTGTAGTCGGTGAAGAAGCGGGCGACGGCAAGCGAAGCCGGCCGCCGGTAGAGCTCCTCCGGCGTGCCGTCCTGAAGGATGCGGCCGCCGTCGACGAGGACAATGCGGTCGGCGATGCGCATGGCATCCTCGGGATCGTGGGTGACCAGCACGGTCGTCGTGCCGCTGTCTTTGAGCCGCGCCGCGGTCTCCTCGCGGATGAGATCGCGGGTGCCGCGATCGAGATTGGAGAATGGCTCGTCCATGAGCAGGATGGCGGGGCGCGGCAGCAGGGCTCTGGCGAGGGCGACGCGCTGCTGCTCGCCGCCGGAGAGGGCGTGCGGATAGGCGGCGGCGCGGACGCCGAGGCCGATGCGGTCGAGGGCCAGGCGGGCGCGAGCCTCGGCCTCGGCGCCGGGGAGCCGGTGGAGACCGAAGCGGACGTTGTCGAGGACGCTCAAGTGCGGGAACAGTGCGTAATCCTGGAACATCATGCCGACGCCGCGCCTCTCCGGCGGAACGAAGGCGGCGGGGCCCGAGACCTCGCGGCCGCCGATGACGATGCGGCCGGCGCTCGGCCGCTCGAGCCCGGCGATCAGCCGGAGCAGGGTGGATTTGCCGGAGCCGGAGTGGCCGACGAGGGCGACCATCTCGCCGGCCGACAGATCGAGCGAGACGCCGGCAAGGGCCGTCACTCTGCCGTAGGTGTGGACCAGCCGGTCGAGCGCCAGCGCGGTACTGGCGGCCGCGGCCGGGCGATCGCCGGCGGCGCGGCCGGGCTTGGCCAGCTTGCGGTGGAAGGCGTCATTCATCGCGGCGGCTGCCCGGACCGGCTCCCTGGAGGCGGCGATGTGCCACTGACGGGATGGCGATGCAACCGAATCCGCCGGCGCGACGCGGCGCGCCTTGACCTTGCTCAAGCCGCCGCTCTCCCGGCGGCGCCGACCGCGGGCCGGCTCAGCCGCGCCAGCAGGATCACCGGGAGAAGACCGGCCAGAACGATGGCGAGCGCGGCGATGGCGCCGTCCTCGTAGGTGCCGCGCGCCGCCTCGGCGTAGAGATGGGTCGCCAGCGTCTCGAAGTTGAGCGGGCGGAGCAGCAGCGTCGCCGGCAGCTCCTTCATGCAGTCGACGAAGAGGAGGATCGCCGCGGCGCCGAGCGCCGGCCTGATCAGCGGCAGGTGAACGTCGGTGAGCGCGCCGAGCGCGGTGCGACCGAGGGTGCGGGCGCTGTGGTCGAGGGAGCGAGGCACCTTGTCGAAGCCCGCCTCGATGCCGCCGACCGAGATCGCCAGGAAGCGGGCGACGTAGGCATAGACGAGCGCGGCGCCGGAGCCGGATAGCAAGAGCCCGGTCGAGATGCCGGCGAAGCTGCGGGCAAAGCCGTCGAGGAGATTGTCGAAGGCGGCGAGCGGCACCAAGAGGCCGATCGCCAGAACCGTGCCCGGCAGCGCGTAGCCGAGGCTGGCAAGGCGGGCGAGGCGGGAGCCAAGCGCCCCTTGGTCGAGGCGCGTCGCGTAGGCGACGAGGAGCCCGAGACCGACGGCGGCGACGGTCGCCGCGGCGGAGACCGCGACGGTGTTCCAGGTCTCGCGCACGATGGCGTCGGAGATGCCGGCAAAGTCGATCCGCGCGGCGGCGACGCGCGTCAGGTGGAACGCCGGGATGACGAAGCCGAGGAGCACCGGAAGCGAGCCGAGCGCCAGCGCCAGCCAGCCGGCGAGGCCGCCGATCGGTTGCCGCGCCGGGGCGTAGGGGCGCTGGGTGGTGGCGGAGAACCGCTGGTGGCGCCGCGCCCGCCGCTCGATGGTGACGAGGAGGAGGACCACCGCGAGCATGAACAGCGCGATCCCGGCGGCGCCCGGCAGGTCCGACTGGTTGACCCAGGTCGAGTAGACCGCCAGCGTCAGGGTGCGGATGCCGAGGAACTCGGAGGCGCCGACGTCGTTCAGAGTCTCCATCAGGGCGAGGCTGGCGCCGACGGCGATCGCCGGCCGCGCCAGCGGCAGGGCGACCGCCAAGAACACGCGCCGCCGGCCGGCGCCGAGAACGCGCGCCGCCTCGATGAAGCCGGCGGCCTGCATCAGGAACATCGCCCGGGTCGTCAGATAGACGTAGGGGTAGAGCACCAGCCCGAAGAGCAGGATCGCGCCGGGCAGCGAGCGGATGTCGGGAAGGCGCAGGCCGCGCGGGTCGCCGATACCGAGGAGGGCGCGCAGCGCCGTCTGCAGCGGACCGATCGGATGGAGGATGTCGAGGTAGGCGAAGGCGACCACATAGGTCGGCACGGCGAGCGGCAGGAGGAGCGCCCAGTCGAGGATGCGCCGGCCAGGGAACTCGTAGGCGGCGACCAGCCAGGCGGTGCCGGTTCCAAGCCCGACGACCACGGCGCCGACGCCGAGAAGCAGGATTGCGGTGTCGGGGACGGCGGCCGGCAGGACGTGCGCGGCGAGATGGCGCCAGACCTCGCCGGAGCCGCTCGCGGCGACGACCATCAGCGACACGACCGGCAACAGCGCAAGGGCCGCGACCAGGCCCGATAGGGCGAGCCAGCCGCAGGCGCCGGCGCAGCGAAAGCGGACGGCGCCGGCCAACCCCGAACTAATTCCGGGGTCGGCGGGCGCGGGCATGGGTGGGGGTCATCGTCACGCGAGCGATTCAAGCTGAGGGG
>JBBDMC010000040.1:0-2572 GCA_040878485.1 Bauldia sp.
CGGGAAGCCCGTTCGTGATCGCCGATTGACCCGCGCATCACAGGCCATTATTCGGCAGCGGTCAAGGGCGACGGCACGGGGGCGCGCATGGCGCCCGCCGATAGTCCCCTCGGGGAGCGGGCGGCTCGACCATGTCGGTGAAGAAACCTGATTCCGGCCGCCGGCGGGGGCCATCGACGCTCCTCGTCGGCGTCGGCCGCGACAAGACGCTCACCGGGCCGTTCGTCAATCCGCCGGTGGTCCACGCCTCGACCGTCCTCTTCGACAGCGTCGAGGCGATGGAGGAGCTGCGTCAGCGCTACCACTACGGCCGCCGCGGCACGCCGACCAGCGAAGCGCTGGAAACGGCGATCAGCGAGATCGAGGGCGCCGTCGGAACGGTCCTCTGCCCGTCGGGGCTGTCGGCGGCGGCAACCGCGCTCCTCTCCTGCCTCTCGGCCGGCGACGAGGTGCTCGTCGTCGACTGCGTTTATTCGCCGGTCCGTCACTTCGCCGCTACGGTCCTCAAGCGGCTGGGGGTCGCACCCGTGTTCTACGCCCCGGCGGTCGCCGACCGGATCGAGGCGCTGTTCACCGAGCACACGCGCGCCATCTATCTTGAATCGCCGGGATCGCTGACCTTCGAGATGCAGGACCTTGCCGCCATCGCCGCCGTCGCCCGGCGCCATGGCGCGACGGTCATCTTCGACAACACCTGGGCGACGCCGATCGCCTTCCGCGCCCTCGACCATGGAGCCGACCTCTCGATCATCGCCGGCACCAAGTATATCGGCGGCCACTCCGACCTGATGCTCGGCACCGTCGCTGCCAACGAGGCGGCCTGGCCAAAGCTCAAGGCGACGCACGGTTCGATGGGCCTCCACGTCGGCCCCGACGACGTCTATCTGGCCCTCAGGGGCCTGCGGACCCTGGCGCTGCGGCTGGCCCGGCATGGCGCTTCGGCGCTGGCGGTCGCGACTTGGCTTGCCGCCCGCCCGGAGGTGGCGCGGGTCCTCTATCCGCCGCTTCCCGGCGACCCCGGTCATGGGCTGTGGAAACGGGACATGAGCGGGGCGAGCGGCCTCTTCGGCGTCGTCCTCCTGGGCTGGAGCGACCAAACGGCCAAGCGGTTCATCGACGGGCTGGAGCTGTTCGGCATCGGCGCGTCGTGGGGCGGATTCGAGAGCCTCGCCATCCTCAGCCATCCGGAGCGGGCGCGCTCGGCCACGACCTGGGCCGCCGAGGGTCCGGTCATCCGTCTCCACATCGGACTGGAGGATCCCGCCGACCTGATCGCCGACCTCGAGGCGAGCTTCCACAAGGTCGCCCAATCGGGCTGAGCGGTCTCAGCGGCCGGTGAGCGCCGCCCTGAGGGCGACCAACATCCGGCCGGCGCCGCCGCGGCGGGCAAGGATGCGGCGCACCGCTCCCAGCCGCGGTCGCGGGCGGCCGCCGGCCGAGGCGACGAACCCCAGCCGCGCCTGCGCCATCTGGCGGACCACCAGGTAGGCGAGGACGCCGCCGAGCAGCGCGCCGCCGACCACATCGCTGGGGTAGTGGACGTTGATCATCACCCGGCTGACGGCGACCACCGCCGCCGCGGCGATGATCGGCGCCGACCAGGGGCCGAGGGTCAGCGCCACGATCACCGCCAGCGCGCCCATGGTGTTGGCATGGCCGGAAGGAAAGCTCGCATGCGCGTACTCGAACGTGAACGGGTCGAACGCCGGCGCCCCGGCGGCAAGCGCGTTGGGCCTGGCGCGGCCCCCCCGAGACCGGGCAGAGCGATGGCGACGAAGAAGGTTCCGGCGTAGGCGCCGATCTCCATCCATGCGGCGGCCGCCGCTCTTGCCGGCCGCCGCCAGTCGCCACAGGCCAGCACCAGCACCACCAGCCCCGAAGGGACGAGCAGCCAGTCCGACTTGCCCCAGCGCGTCGCCGCGGCAAAGAAGGGCCGCCATGGTTCGCCGAGTGTGGCGCTCCAGCCGGCGACGAGCGGGTCAAGGGCGATCGCCGCCAGGACGACGAGCGCCAGCCAAGCGGCGATGGCGGCGGCGGCGCGGACCGGGTCGAGGCGCAGCGGCAGTGCCCGCCGCAAGCCGAGCCCGATCGTCCGCCAATTGCCGAGGCGGCGGAGGACGCCCGACGGCGTATCGCCACGGCTTGGCTCCATCGGTGTCACCTGACCGCACTCCCGATCGTGAACAGACGGATGTCGGCGGTCCGCGTCTTGCGCAGATTGAGACCGCTGATGCGGCCGCGCTCGATCGGGTCAAGCCCGAGGTCTTCGGCGCGCTGGCGGAACAAGGACAGCCGGCTGCGGTCGACGGCGGCGACGCGGCAACCCTCGGCGTTGAGGAAATCGGCGGCGCCGGGTGCATTGACGATGCGCGTCCGGCCGCTCGTCGCCAGCACCACCGACTCCTCCGGGTATCCGGCCACGACAATCAGCGGATCGGCACACGATACGGTCATCGGCACTAGCGCCGCCATCCGTTCGCCGATCCGCAGCCCGTCGAAGCCGGGCACCCACAGCGCGTAGCAGGCGACATAGACGAGGGCGGCTCCGATAGTCGCCACGACCGCGGCGGCC
>JBBDMC010000040.1:2582-7609 GCA_040878485.1 Bauldia sp.
TCGGGCCGCTCGGCTGGGGTGACGCTGCGCCACGCCTCGCCGCGCATCAGCCAGAGCCACGCAACGATGCCCGCCGCCGCGGCGAGCAGGAACACCAGGAAGGCTGAGAACGGGAAATGCCCCTGCAGGGCGAGGAAGATGAACGGAGCCGCAAAGGCGAGCCCCCAGCGCCACAGCACCGGCCCGACGGATACCAGCCGCCTCGCCCAGCCGGCGACCCGCGCCGCCCCGGCGTCGATCGCGGCGCCGGTGACAATCGCGATCGCCGGGATCACCGGCAGCACGACTTGCGGCAGTTTGGCTTCGACGAACTCGGCGGCCAGCCAAAGCGGACCCGCCCAGGCGAGGGTGAAGAAGACGACCGGGCGGCGAAGATCGTCGACGATCCAGGCCATGCCGAGGCAGAGGAAGGCCAGGGCCGGCCCCAAAAGGAGCGGGGTGAAGAGGATGTAGGTCCCGGGCGCGGCTTTGAGGCTGAACGGGACCGAGAGCCTGGCGAGGGTCTCGGCGCTCGGAGCCTCGGCCGCGGCGCCGCCGAGGTAGGTGAGCGCGACGGCGAGCGCCCACGGCATGATCGCGACCAGGAGGACCACCATCCCCCGGCGCGGCCTGAGGCGGGTCAGCCAGCCGAATTGGCCGCGTTCGATGGAGAGCAGGACGATGGTTGCCGCGAACGTCGCCGGCAAGACGAGGCCGTTGACGAGAACGCCGGCACCGAGAGCCGCCCAGAACAGCCACGCCAGCCGCGAGTCGCTCGGCCGAGCCTCCCCGAGCCACACCCGGGCGAGCGCGCCGGCGGCCACGGTGGCGGCCGCCAACGTCAGGCTGTCGGGCGAGGCCTGACGCGCCATCAGCGCGGCCACTCCACTTGCCGCCATGAGCAGCCCGGCGAGCAGCGCCGCCCGCGGCCGCCCGAACGCCATCGCCGCCCACCAGGTCAGCAGACAGGCGGCCACCGCCGCGATCAGCGATGGCAGGCGGTAGACCCAAGCCGGTGGGTCGCCGCCCTGCCCGGCGAGTGTGATCGCCAGCGCTTCAGCCCAATAGGCGCCGCGGGGCGACCAGGTGCGGTTGGCGGTCTGCAGGCGGATCGCCGCATAGTCGCCGCTCTCGACCATCGCGCGCGCGGCGACCATGTGGCCCGGCTCGACCCCGTCGAGCGGCGGCAGCGTCGAGAACCCGGGTACGTAACAGGCCAGCGCCACCACGGCGATCGCGGCCAGACTGGCGACCGGCGATCGGGCAAGGCGATCGACGAGCGCACCGACCCTGCCGGCGAGGGTGGAGGCGTGGCCGTCTGCCGCCATGTCGATCTTCCGTCCATCGGATCAGCCGAAGGCGGCGGACGATATCAGGAATCGGATGCGATCAAAGCCACGGCGCCGCCGTCGCCCAGCGGGCTCAGCCGCGCCGCTAGCCCTTGACCGCGCCGGCGGTCAGGCCGGCGACCAGATGCTTCTGCGCCAGGACGAACATGATCATCGCCGGCAGGATGGTCAGCGTGATGAAGGCCAGGATCAACTGCCAGGCGACCATGAACTCGCCCTGGTAATCCATCAGCCCGAGTGTCCAGGGGTACCTGGCCGGGGTGTTGAGAACCACCAGCGGCAGCAAGAAGTTGTTCCAGCTGACGACGAACGAGATGACCGCGACGGTCGCCAGAATCGGCCGCGACAGCGGCAGCGTGATCCACAAGAAGAAGCGGATGTAGCCGCAGCCGTCGACCAGCGCCGATTCGAGCAGCTCGCCGGGAAGCTGTCGAAACGCATTGCGCAGCAACAGGATGCTGACCGCCTGGCTGAACGCCACCTGAGGCAGGATCACACCCCAATGGGTGTCGAGCAGGCCGAGGTCGCGGATCTTGATGAACAGCGGCAGGATGGCGGTGGCGAACGGGAACGTCAGGCCGAGGATCAGGTAGTTGAACAGGAAGCGGTGGCCGAAGAACCGAAGGTGGGCGAAGGCGAAGGCCGCCGGCGCCGCCACCGCCAGCGTCAGCGCCACCGTCATGCTGGCGATGAACAGCGAGTTGCCGAGAATGCGCCAGTAGCGCGCCGTCTCCAGGATGCCCCAATAGTTCTGCCACTGCCAGACCTTGGGCAGGCCGAACGGGTTGGTGCGCAGTTCGCCGAGCTCCTTGAAGCCGCCGACCGCGGTTGCCAGCAACGGCACGACGATCAGGCCCGCGACCAGGAACAGCACCAGCAGGCGCGGCAGCGTGCCGAGCGGGGTCGACAATGGTGGGGCGAGGTCGGCGCGCCGCCCCGCCGGCTCCTCAATCGCCACGGCCGGGTCTTGCGAGGTCGTGTCAATCATCGCGCATGAACAATCGTTTGTAGCTGAAGGCCACCGTGGCGCAGAGGATGAACAGCACCACGCCGACCGCCGAGCCGAAGCCGACGCGCATCCGGCCGATGCCGAAGTAGTAGAGGAACGAGACCATGGTGTGGGTGGTGTTGAGCGGCCCGCCGCCGGTCAGGGCCACGATCATGTCGAAGAACTGCAGCGATCCGAGGAGGGAGAAGAACACCGACAGCCGGATCATCGGCGCCAGGCCCGGGATGGTGATGAAGCGGAACCGCTGCCACGAACTGGCGCCGTCGATCGCCGCCGCCTCGTAAAGGTGGCGGTCGATCGATTGCAGGCCGGCGACGTAGAGCATCATGTGGAAGCCGAAGTACTTCCACACGATCACCGTCAGCACCGCTACGTAGGCCCAGTCGCGGTCGGCGAGCAAGTGAAGCGGCGCGAAGCCGATACCCTGGGCGATTTGCGAGATCAGCCCGTAGTCGCCGTCGAACATGAACCGCCAGATCAGCCCGGCGGCGACGTCGGCCAGGATGTAGGGCAGGAAGAACAGCATGCGGAAGCCGACGGCGCCGAACAGCCGGTCGGCGAGCAGCACCGCCATCGCCAGGGCGAGCGGCAGCTGGATCGACAGCGAGATGGCGATGATCAGGAGGTTGTTGACGAACGCCCGGCTGAACACCTTGTTGCCGACCAGCTGGACGTAGTTCTCGAAGCCGACGAAGTTCTCCAGCAGGTTGAGGCCGTTCCAGTTGAAGAAGCCGTACCAGGCCGCCTCGCCGATCGGCAGAATGACGAAGACGGTGAAGAAGGTGAGCGCCGGCGGCAGGAAGATGAGCGCGGTGAGCAGGCCGCCGCCACGCGGGCCGCCGTGCCTGGTCGCCGGGAAACTGGTGGTCTCGGCCATGACGCTCGCGACTCCCGAGACGCCGATGGAAGCATGAACGGACCCCGGCTCAAAATGCCGGGGTCCGGCTTGGATTGGCCGACTATTGCTGGTCCCAGGCGACCTGGACCTGGCCGGCGCCCTCCTCCGGCGTCATGTCGCCGGCGGCGATGGCCACCGAGATGTCGTTGACGACCCGGCCGACCGACGGACCAAGCTCCTGATCGAGGAAGTTCTGGTGCCAGGTCGAGTTGGCGATGCTCTGGGCCACCTCGGCGACCAGCGGGTTCTTGATGAAAGCGTCGGTGCCCTTGATCGCCGGCACGTAGACGCCGGCCTCGGCCGCCGCCTTCTGCTGTTCGGCGGTGGCGAAGAACTTCAGGAAGTCGATCGCCTCCTTTGGCGCCCCCTTGGTCACCAGGAAGCCCTGCAGGCCGCCCAGCGTATCGCTGACCTTGCCTATGCCGCCGGGCAAGGACGGGAACGGCGCCAGGCCGATCTGCTCGTTGGCGATGCCTTTGCCGTCGGTGGCGTTCTTCTGCTGGCCCTGGATGAAGCCGTTGAGCTGGATGGCGATCGCCCCCTTGCCGTCGCCGAACAGGCCCTGCGAGGGCAGGTACTTGGTGCCGAGCCAGCCGTCCTGGAACGGCTCGAGCGCGGCCAGTTCCTTGAGCCTGTTGCCGGCATCGATGAAAGCCTGCGCCTTGAAGCCGTCGGGCTTCGCCTCGGCGTTGAGCAACACGTCGGCGCCGCCCTGGCGCATCAGCAGATACGACCACAGGAAGTGCACCGGCCACTTGTCGCCGCCGCCCATGATCAGCGGCGTGATGCCGGCCGCCTTGATCTTCTTGACGCCGTCGAGGAAACCGTCCCAGGTCTGCATCGACGCCGCATCGACACCGGCCTTGGCCATCAGATCCTTGTTGTAGATCATCAGGACTTCGCTCAACTGGATCGAAACCCCGTAGAGCTTGCCGTCGACGACGTAGGCGTTGAGCGGCGCCCCGTAAATCGTCTGTTCGAAGTCGGCCTTGTGAGCGCTGATATCCTCGATGTAGCCGGCCTCGATTTGAGCCTTCATGACGCCGCCGGCCCAGCTGTAGATGATGTCCGGCCGATCGTCCGACTGCAGCAAGGTGGGAAGTTTGGCCTTGTAGGCCTCGTTCTCCAGGTAGTCGACGACCACCTTCACGCCGGGATGGCTGGCGTTGTAGTTCTCGGCGATCTGTTTCCAGAACGGGTCGCCGGTCTGGTTCACATGAAGCAGATTGACGGTGACGTCCTCGGCAAGGGCGGGCCCCATGGCGAGAGCCAGGACAAGGCCCGCGCCGGCAAGCGCTTTCTTCGTCATCTCGGATTCTCCTCCCCCTTTTTGCAATTTGCCGCCGGTGCGCGGTCAAGCTTTATTACGAGAAGCAAATTAAATCTGTCGACAGCACAATGGCAATGTCAAGCCCGATTTGCGAGAATGCGCCGTATCCTGTCACCGGCGCCATTGACAGTCCCCGCCTCGATGGCGATTAAATCGCAACATCGGACAAATCCGGGCGAGCCCCCGGTCGCTCCGGGAAACCAGAAATGAAGACCGCCGACCCGGAATTCATGCGTGCGATCAATCGCTTCCATGTCATGGATGCGATCCGCCGCTTCGGCCCGATCTCCCGGGTCGAGATTGCCGGGCGGACCGATCTCAGCCCGACGACCGTTTCGGCGATCACCGCCGCGCTCATCGACGATTGCCTGATCATGCCGCGTCCGATCGGCGCCGTGCGCGACGCCGCTCGCGGGCGGCCGCGGGTCATGTTGGAACTCAACCCGGACGCTGCCTTCGTCG
>JBBDMC010000041.1:0-7554 GCA_040878485.1 Bauldia sp.
GTCCTCGGGGTTCTTGATGAGCTTCGCCCATGTTGTTGGTGTGTAGCTGAACCGGGTCAGGTAGAGGGGCATGGGTCTTCCTCCTTCGCTTTTCATCCCGCCGGGCGGTCAAAAGGTGTGCCGGATCAGGTCACACCCGGATGCCACCTCCCACCACTCGCTTCCACCAACCATATAGGAGCGAAGGCGCGATTCCGATACCGCAGTCAGGGAGCGCCGAATTCAAACTGACGCACGACCGGCGCCGCCGGGGCGCGATGCGTCTGGTTTCGCCAGACGATTTCCAATAGGAATGAGCCCATGCCCGATGAGCGTACGACTCGCCGGCTGGCCGCCATCCTCGCGGCCGACGTTGTCGGCTATTCCCGCCTGATGGCGGCCGACGAGGCCGGCACGCTTTCCGCGCTCAAGGGCCATCGCGAGAAGTTGTTCGACCCGGCGGTCGCCGCCCACAACGGCCGCATCGTCAAGCTGATCGGCGACGGCACGCTGGTCGAGTTTGCCAGCGTCGTCGACGCGGTGAAGTGCGCGCTCGCTATCCAGGGTGCGGTCAGGGCGGCAGCCCCGAGCGGTGGGCCGGCGATCATGCTGCGCATCGGCATCAACCTCGGCGACATCATCATCGACGGCGACGACATCTACGGCGACGGGGTCAACGTCGCCGCAAGGTTGGAGCCGCTGGCCGAACCCGGCGGCGTCTGCGTCTCGGCGATCGTCAACGAGAGCGTCGGCACCCGCATCGACGTTTCGTTCAAGGACGGCGGCGAGGTCTCGGTCAAGAACATCGACCGGCCGATCAGGATCTGGAAGTGGCACCCGGGCTCCGCGCCGGCGCCCCAACGCGCGCCGCTGCGCAGCGAACCCGAGGCCGCCGACGCCAACCCGTCGATCGCCGTGCTGCCGTTCGACAACATGTCCGGCGATCCCGAGCAGGAATACTTCTCCGACGGTATCACCGAGGACATCATCACCGACCTCTCCAAGGTCGGCGGCCTGTTGGTGATCGCGCGCAATTCGAGCTTCGCCTACAAGGGCAAGAGCGTCGACATCCGCAACGTCGCCCGCGATCTCGGGGTGCGCTCCGTGCTGGAGGGTTCGATCCGCCGCGCCGGCAACCGGGTGCGCATCACCGCCCAGCTCATTGACGCCGGCACCGGCGGCCATCTGTGGGCCGAGCGCTACGACCGCGACCTCACCGACATCTTTGCCGTCCAGGACGAGGTCACCAAGCACATCGTCCAGGCCCTCAAGGTCACGCTCACCCCGAGCGAAAGGGCGCGCATCGCCGAGGGCGGCACCGCCAGCGTCGAGGCGCACGATTGTTTCTTGCGCGCGCGACGGCTGGTGCAATCGCCCAACATCAACCGGCAGGCCTTCGAGCAGGCGATCGAACTGTTCAACCGGGCAATCGAACTCGATCCCGGCTATGCCGAGCCCTATGCGGGTCTCGCGCTCGCCTACATGTTCGACTTCCACAACCGTTGGACCACGGACCCCGACGCTTCGCTGACCCGCGCCGACCAGCTAGCCGCCAAGGCCATGGCGCTCGACCCCAACGAGCCGCTTGCCTATTTCGCCGCCTCGATTACCGCGGGATTCCTCAAGGATCAGGCGCGTTCGGAGGCTGCAATCGACAGCGCCCTGGCGCTCAACCCGAACTATGCTCTTGCGCTCAACGCCCGCGGCGTCTTCACCATCTATGCCGGTCAACCGGAAGCGGCGATCCCGTACATCGAGCGGGCGATGCGGCTCGATCCGGGTTTCAGCCAGCAATACCTCCAATTCCTCGGCCTGGCGCATTTCCTGCTCGGCAACTTCGAGACCGCCGCGACCATGTTCAGGGAGCGGATCGTGCTGATGCCGGAGACCGACGTCAGCCGCTCCATGCTCGCTGCGACGCTCGGTCATCTCGGCGAGGTCGAGGAAGCGCGGCGTGTCTGGGCCGAGCTGAAACAGGTCCAACCGCGCTACTCGTTCACCGAGCATCTCGGCCGGTCGCCCTTCCGCAACCCGGCCGACCCCAAGAGGATCGTCGGCGGCCTCGCCAAGGCCGGCCTGCCGGACTGACGGCGGCCACCGCCTGGGCGGCCTCGACCGGTCACTGCGGAGCGGCCGGACCGGGGTCGATGCGTCCGGGGACGATCTTGCCATTCTCGATGTGGGCCGGAACGAAGATCCCGTCGGGCGGCGTGCCGCTATAGGAAATGAAGACGACCAGCGCCACGATAAGCAGCCCCGCCCCGGCGATCGCGAGATAGGCGATCGTCTTGATCTGCCAGTCCTCGGCGTTGCGCAGGCTGCCGCGGGTGAGCGTCAGGAACGCCGCGTAGGCGGCGAACGGCAGCAGGAAAAGGATCGCGTCAAAGGCAACGAATCGCGCCATCAGCCAAACATCCGCTCATAAAGCTGCCGTATGATTCCCGCCGTGACCCCCCAGATGGTACGGCCTTCGAATTCGATCTCGTAGAAATAGCGCCGCTCCCCCTTGAGGACACGGCTGACGCGGCGGTGGTTGGCCGGGGTCATCAGCACTTTGAGCGGCACCTCGAAGATATCCTCGACCTCGCCGCGGTTTAGCGCCAGGCTTTGGCCGGGCGCGACGCGGCCGATGACCGGAGTGACCCGGAAACCGGTCCGCGTCAGGTATTGATCGAGGTATCCGGCAACCTCGACGGCGGCCGGATCGAGGCCGATCTCCTCCCTGGCCTCGCGCAGCGCCGTCGCCGCCGGGCCACGGTCGGCACGTTCGATCTTGCCGCCGGGGAAGGCGATCTGGCCGGCGTGGGCGGCAAGGTTGGCGGTTCGAGTGGTGAGGAGCACGCTGGCTTCCGGCAGCCGCGCCACCACCGGAATGAGCACGGCCGCCTGCAGGTAGGTCACCGGGTCGACGGGCAAGTCCGGGTTGAGCAGGTGATCGCCGGCAAGGGCCTCCGTCGTCGGTTGAGCATGCAGGCGCTCGGCAGCACGCCCAAAGAAGGCTGCCGGAGAGAACCTCGATATGTCGAGCGGCGAGTCGATCAAAACGGCAGCCGTCCCATGTCTTTGTCTCCGGTTCACCAAGCGGTGGCGAGGCCGGCCGTCTCCCGCCCCGCTTCTCCACGCGTCCTTTGACCCGGCCACGGTTCCGCCCGCTTCCCGCCTGAGATGTTGGCCGCAGGCTGCGGCAGGTCTGGCTTCACCGACAATCCCCTATTTCGATGTGGTGAGCCGTGCAACAATCGATTTCGCGCCGCCGCCGCACCCTTCGCCCTTGCCAGACGACCCAACGACGACAGATCAGGACCCATGAGCGCGATAAACCAGCAATTCTCCCCACCCGACGCCGACCGCATCATCGAGGACAGCGACGCCGCCGTCGCCCGAATCAAGGCGGCGAGGGAGGCGATCGGCAAGGTCATCTTCGGTCAGGAGTCGGTCGTCGAGCGCACCCTGGTCACCATCCTTGCCGGCGGCCACGGCCTCCTGATCGGCGTTCCCGGGCTCGCCAAGACCAAGCTGGTCGAGACGCTCGGCATCGTCTTCGGGCTGACCGCGCGGCGCATCCAATTCACCCCGGACCTGATGCCCTCCGATATCATCGGCTCCGAGGTTATGGACCAAGCGCCGGACGGCGCCCGCAGCTTCCGCTTCGTCCCCGGCCCGGTCTTCGCCCAACTGCTGATGGCCGATGAGATCAACCGGGCGAGCCCACGCACCCAGTCGGCGCTGCTCCAGTCGATGCAGGAATACCACGTCACCGTCGCCGGCGTCGGCCACGACCTGCCGCGTCCCTTCCACGTTCTCGCCACCCAGAACCCGCTCGAGCAGGAAGGCACCTATCCGCTGCCGGAGGCGCAACTCGACCGCTTCCTCCTCCAGATCGACGTCGTCTATCCGGACCGCATCGCCGAGCGGCGGATGCTGTTCGAGACCACCGGCACCAGCGAGGCGCGGGCCGACCCGGTTCTCGACGCCGCCGGGCTGATGTCGATCCAGCGTCTGGTCCGCCGCATGCCGGTCGGCGAATCGGTGGTCGAGGGCATCCTCGACCTGGTGCGCTCGGCGCGGCCGGACGGCGCCCCCAACCCCCGCCTCGCCGCCGCCATCGCCTGGGGGCCGGGGCCGCGGGCGAGCCAAGCGCTGATGCTCGCCTGCCGGTCGCGGGCGCTGATTGACGGCCGCTACGCCCCCTCGCTCGACGACGTGCTGGAGCTGGCCGAGCCGGTTCTCCAGCATCGCATGGCACTGTCATTCGCCGCGCGTGCCGACGGCCTCACCGTCCGTGACGTGATCGCCGAGTTGAAGGGTCTAGTCGGATAGGTGTGATGGCACGGCCAGCCGACGTCAGGGTCGCGCTCACCCGCGCCAAGACCATCGCCGCGGGCATGCCCGACCTGCTGATCGAGGCGCGGCGGGTAGCGACCACCGTGCTTGCCGGCTGGCATGGGCGGCGGGTGAGCGGCCGCGGCGAGACGTTCTGGCAGTTCCGGCCGTTCGTCACCGGCGAGGCGGCGTCGGCGATCGACTGGCGCCGCTCGGCCCGCGACGACCATCTCTACGTTCGCGAGAAGGAGTGGGAGGCTGCGCACACCGTCTGGCTGTGGCCCGACCCGTCCGCCTCGATGGATTTCCGCTCGCCGCTGGCGCCGGTCTCCAAGCGCGACCGGGCGCTGGTGCTGACCTTGGCGCTCGCCGAAATGCTGGCGGTGGCCGGCGAGCGCATCGGCCTGCTCGGCGTCAGCAATGCGATCCTGGCCCGCAACGCCGCCGAGAGGCTGGCGGTCTTCCTGGCCGGGGCGACTGGGCTGAGCGCCGTGCCCGACACCCGGCAGATGCGGCGCTTCTCCGACCTCGTCCTCGTCGGCGATTTTCTCGACCCGATTGACGAGCTCGAGGCGATCCTCGACTCCGTGCTCAAGTCCGGTGTCAGGGCCCATCTCGTCCAGGTCTTCGACCCGATCGAGGAGACCTTTCCCTACGCCGGCCGCACCGAATTCCTCGACCCCGAGACCGGCGTCCGCCACGTGGTTTCGCGCGCCGAGCAGTATCGTGACGACTACCGCACCCGACTTCAGGCGCTGCGCGAGCGGCTGGGCACGCTCTGCCAGCGGCTCGACTGGACCTTCCTCGTTCACCGCACCGACCGGCCGGCGACCGAGCCGCTGCTCGCCCTCCACGCCCGCCTCGCCGATCGCCAGGACGGCCTTGGCTTCCCCACCGGGCGCGCCGCATGACCGCGCTCGCCTTCACCAATATCGGCATGCTCTTGGCGCTCGCCGCGTTGCCGATCATCTGGTACTTCCTGCGGCTGACGCCGCCGAAGCCGCGGCGCGAGGAGTTCCCGCCGACCCGGCTTCTGCTCGAGATTGCCCGCAAGGAAGAGCAGCCGGCGCGCAGCCCCTGGTGGCTGACCGCGCTCCGCCTGCTGCTCGCCGCCGCCGTCATCCTCGCCCTCTCTGGGCCGGTGTTCAAGCCGACCGGCGAGATCGCCCCGGGCGAGGGTCCGCTCCTCGTCGTGGTCGACAACGGCTGGGCCGCGGCGCCAAACTGGGAGGCGATCCTCGAAAGCGCCCGCCGGATTGTCGATCTCGCCGGCGAGGCCGACCGTCCGGTCGCCCTGCTTGCGTCCGCCGAGCCATCCAACCAGACGCTGGCGCCAACTGATTCCGACAGCGTGCGTCGGCGTCTCGACGCCCTCGCCCCCCGCCCGTGGGCGTCGCGCTACGCCGGCCTGATCCCGGCCCTCAAGCAAGCGGCGGCGGCGCGATTCGGCGGCGCCGCCTGGCTCACCGACGGCCTCGGCGGCGGCGCCGTCGACGCCTTCGCCGCGGCTGTCGCCGGCAGCGTCGGCGGCCCGGTCGTCGCTTACACCGAAGCCGGGTCCGAACTCATCGTCATGAAGCCGCCGGTCGGCAGCGCCGACGCCTTGCGCGCGCCCCTGCTGCGGGGCGCCCCGGCCGCCGCGGCCGCCGCGCTGGTGCGGGCAAGCGATGTCCAGGGGCGGATCATCGGCGAGGTGCCGGTGACCTTCGCCGCCGGCGAGGCAGCGGCCGAGGCCGAGTTCGCCCTCCCGGTCGAGCTTCGCAACGAGATCGTCCGGCTGGAGATCGCCGGCGCCGCGACCGCCGGCGCCGTCCAGCTCATCGACGACCGTTGGCGCCGCCGCCGGGTCGGCCTCCTCTCCGGCGCCTCCGTCGAGTCGGCGCAGCCACTGCTCTCGCCGCTCTATTACATCTCGCGCGCCGTCCAGCCGTTCGCCGACATCCGCCAGCCGCGCGATGCCAACGCCGCCGTTGCCGTGCCCGAGCTGATCGAAGCCGGCTCGTCGGTCATCGTCATGGCTGACATCGGCAATCTCGCCGCCGACGTCGAGGAGCAAGTGGCCGAGTGGGTTCGCGACGGTGGCGTCCTCGTCCGCTTCGCCGGGTCGCGGCTTGCTTCGGCGACCGATTCGCTCATTCCGGTCGGTCTTCGCCACGGCGATCGCGTCCTTGGCGGCAGCCTGTCGTGGCAGACGCCGCAGCCACTGGCGAGCTTCTCCGAGGCGAGCCCCTTCGCCGGATTGGCGGTGCCGGATGACATTCTCGTCAAGCGGCAGGTGCTCGCCCAGCCCGACGGAACCCTGGCCGAGCGCACCTGGGCCGCGCTCGCCGATGGCACCCCGCTGGTCACCGCGGCGCCGTCCGGCAAGGGTTCGCTCATCCTCTTTCACGTCACCGCCGATACAAGCTGGTCCAGTCTGCCGCTTTCCGGCACCTTTGTGGACATGCTGAGGCGAATCATCGCCTTTTCGACCGGCACCGGCAGCGCGGCCAAGGCCGACGCAACCCAACCGATCGCACCCTATCGCCTGCTCGACGGCTTCGGCGCCTTCACCACGCCGGGCCCCGAGGCCGAGCCGATCGTCGGCGACATCGCGGCGATTGCCACCGGGCCGGAGCACCCGCCCGGCCTCTACGGCAGCGAGGAAGGCTTCCGCGCGCTCAACCTCGTCGACGCCAACGTCGAGCTGCCGCCCTTCCCCGGCTCGCCCGCCGGCGGCATCTCGGTCGCCGCCTATCCGACCGCCGCGCCACTGGCCGTGGCGCCGTGGCTGATCGCGCTGGCCGTCATCCTGATTGCCCTCGATGCACTGGCGGTGCTGTGGCTCGCCGGTGCCTTGCGGTTGCCGCGCCGTCGCGCCCTGGCGGCGACGGCGCTCGCCCTCGCGGTCGCACTGTCCACCGCGGCGGGTACCGGCATCAGGCCCTCGCGCGCCGACGAAGCCACCGATCAGTTCGCCCTCCAGGCGGTCGACAAGACCCATCTTGCCTACGTCATCACCGGCAACGCCGACCTCGACGCGGTCAGCCGTGCCGGTCTCAGCGGCCTGTCCGGGGTTCTCGCCGAGCGCACCGCGCTCGAGCCCGGCGACCCGATCGGCGTCGATCCCGCCCGCGACGAGCTGACTTTCTTCCCGCTCATCTACTGGGCGGTCGATGCCGGCGCCGAGCTGCCGACGTCGGCGACCATGGCGCGGGTCGACGCCTACATGCGCCAGGGCGGCTCGGTTCTCTTCGACACCCGCGACCAGCT
>JBBDMC010000042.1:0-7547 GCA_040878485.1 Bauldia sp.
GGCTTCGCGCGGTGGACAAGGTCGTGCGCGCCGTGGTGCACCTGGACGAGCGCGGTGCCCGAGCGGCGGCGCGCGCGGCCGACGCCCGGCGCCGGTCCGGGCAGCCGCTCGGCCCGCTCCACGGCGTGCCCGTGAGCGTCAAGGACTGGATCGACGTCGCCGGGATGCCGTGCACCGGTGGTGAAGCGGCGCACCGCGACCGCGTTCCGGCGCGCGACGCCACCGCGGTGGCGCGGCTGCGTTCGGCGGGGGCGATCGTGCTGGGCAAGACCAACGTCGGGGAGCGCAGCGAGGCCTTCGGTCGGACCTTCAACCCCCACGATCCGACGCGCACGCCGACCGGCACCAGTTCGGGCGAGGCAGCGCTCGTGGCGGCAGGCGGCTCGGCGTTGGGGATCGGCTCCGACTCCGGCGGCAGCCTGCGGCAACCGGCGCACGCGTGTGGCGTGGTGGCGCTGCGCCCCACCACCGGGCGCGTCCCGCTCACGGGCCACTTCCCGGTCATCGTGCCGCTGCTCGACCCGCGCACCGTGATCGGGCCCGTGGCCCGCCGCGTCGAAGACCTCGCGCTGGCGCTGCGGGTGCTGGAGGGGCCCGACGGGGTCGACGCGAGCACCGTGCCGATGCCCTGGATCGATCCCGAAGACATCGACCTGAGGGGCTTGCGCATCGCCTGGTGGACGCATCAGCCGGACTGCGCGCCGACGCCGGCCACCGCCGCGACCGTCGAACGGGCGGCCGGCTGGCTGGAGGACGCCGGGGCGACCGTGGTGGCCGACCGGCCGGCGGGGCTCGAGGCGGTGTACCCGCTGACGAGGACCTACTGGTCGCTGGCCGAGTCCGACGACGCCGACCGCTGGATCCCGAACGGGTCGAGCGCGCTCACGGCGGACGACGTGCAGCGCTTCCGCTTCGAGTGGGACCGCTTCCGCCGCGGCCTCACCGCGTTCCTGGCGCGCTACGACGCGGTGCTGACGCCCGCTGCCGAGCGTCCGGCGGTCCGCCACGGCGGCGACGCCGGCTCGATCGCCCCCACCCTGACCTTCAGCCTCGGGGGCCAGCCGGCCGTGGTCGTTCCGTGCGGTCGCGACCCCGAGGGCCTCCCGATCGGCGTGCAGGTGGCCGCGCGCCTCGGCGCCGACGGCGTGGCGCTTGCCGTAGCGGCCGCGGGCGATGATTTCATGCACCGCCTGCTGCACCCAGTAGGCTTCCGCCTCGTCGCGCGGCTTGATCGGCGCCGGCAGGCCTTCGACCGGCATGCCCGACAGGCGCGCCGCCGCCAACATGGCGGCAGCCTCTTTGATGCGGTCCGACATCATTGCGGCCTCCCACGGTGGCGATCAATCGGCAATGGCGTTTCAGGGCGCATGGCGCGCAGGTGGATGACGGCAAGCCACAGCACGACGACGGCACCGAATTGATGGAGAAGCGCAAGCCCGACCGGCACCAGCGCGACCAGGGTGAAAATGCCGATCGCCGCCTGCAGCGTCACCGCCCCGGCGAGCGCCGCGGCCGAGCCGGCGTGCGCCGAGCCGCGCGCCTGGACGGCATGGCCGACCGCCAGTGCCAACAGGCAGTAGGCACCGAGCCGGTGATCGAACTGGACGGTCGCAACGTTCTCGAACAGGTCGCGCCACCAAGGCGACTGGACCAGCAACCCGGAGGGAACGAGCGCCCCGTCCATCAATGGCCAGGTATTGAAGGTCAGTCCGCCGTCGAGCCCGGCCACCAAGCCGCCGAGGAATATCTGGACGAAGGTGACGGCGACGATGAGAGCGGCGACAAGCCTCGCGCCGCCGGCGGTCCGCTCGGACGGCGTCGGGGTGAGGCCGCGGGCGACCCAGACCACATAGGCCAGGATCGCGGCGGCGAGCGTCAGATGGATCGCCAGGCGGTATTGGCTGACGTCGGTGCGTTCGGCAAGGCCGCTTGCCACCATCCACCAGCCCGCCGCCGCTTGCAGGCCCCCAAGGACGACGACCGCGACGAGCTTCGGCTTGAGCGACGGCTCGATTCGTCCGCCGAGCCAGAAGAAGACGAGCGGCGCCAGCACCACCACCCCGATGAGCCGGCCGAGCAGGCGGTGGGCCCATTCCCACCAGTAGATCGTCTGGAAGCCTTCCACGGTCATGTCCGGGTTGACGAGGCGAAACTCGGGAATCTGTTGGTACTTGGCGAAGGCGTCCCGCCACTCCGATTCGTTGAGCGGTGGCAGCAGCCCGCTGATGGGTCGCCATTCGGTGATCGACAGTCCGGAATTGGTCAGACGGGTCGCCCCGCCGACCACCACCATGGCGACGATCATCAGCGCCACGACGATCAGCCAGGTGCGGATGACGCCGCGGTCGCGGCTGCGATCGCGCTCGATCGCCGAACCAGCACCTGCCAGGCTTGCCATGCCGAAGCTCCCGGGCCAATCGATAGAGGCCGGCCCGTGCGCCGGCAACAGGGCCAGCGATGGCGCCGCGGCCAAGGGAGCCAAGACCGTGCGACCACGGAACCGCAAGCTCATCGGCACCGCCCTCCTCGTCGTGCTCGTGCCTATCTACGCTCTGTTCATTTCCGCGGTCGCCGAATTGCTGCCGTCCGACGCCTCTATTCTGGCACGTACTCTTTTCTTCGCGGTTACCGGATTGCTTTGGGTTTTACCGGCCGGCGCGCTCCTCGGCTGGATGCTCCGCCGCCGCGACGACCGGCAAGGCTAGGATCAGGCGGCGGCGTCGGCGGGCTGCTTCTTCCCGCCCTGCCCCAGCGCGGCGCTGAATTCGGCCTCGTCCCCGGCCGATTCGGCCACCAACAGCCGGACCTCGGCATCGCTCGCCGCCGTGATGCGGTCGAAGGCGGCCTTGGTCTGACGATCGTCGGCCCCGAACGCGCTGGCCACCAGCGCCAGCCCGCATTCCGGCGCCAGCAAGGCGATCATCTCGTCGCTCGCGTCGACGATGACGTGGTCGTAGGTCAGTGTCAGCGCCGAGAGGACGGTCTCCAGTCGCTCCGCCTCGAGCAGCTCCGCCCGCAACGGCTTGCTGCCGGCGGGAATGAAATGGACGCGCGACCGGCGGTCGCGGAAGATCACCTGCGCGAACGACGCCTCGCCGTCGAAGAGGTCGGAAAAGCCCGGCAGATCGGCTGCCTCGCCCATGGCGATGGTATCGGCGTCGTCGTCGTGGAAATCGATAACCACGACGCGCGCCTCGCTGCGCGCCAGCGCCCGGGCGAGCGCCACCGCGGCCAGCGGTCGCTTCTCGCGATCGCCGGCCTCGGCAACCGTCACCAGGACGCGCTTTACCCCGCGGTCGGCAACCTCGCTGGCGATGGCGGCCAACGACTCGTCGACTTGGTGGTCGATCGCCGGGACGAGCGTCGCCTCCTCAGGCGCCGTGCGACCAAGATCGTCCGGCCAGCCCAACCGTCCGCGCCCCGGTGCCGTCTCGGTCACCGGCGATGCCGGTACGCCGAGCGGCGCCCGCCGCATTGGTCTGCCACTCGCCAATTCGTTCAACAGAACGAAGGCGACCGCCAGAATGAGCGTCGCCGCCGCGGTCGCGGCGGTCATCGGGACTTTCTTCGGGAAGCTCGGCTCGATCGATACCGCCGCCCGCGAGATCACGCGCGCGTCGACGGGAAGGTAATTGGCCTGTTCGCGGGCCAAGGCCTCGCGGTAGCGACGCAGGTACGAGTCGAGAAGCTCGCGCTGCGCCGACGCTTCGCGGTCGAGCGCCCTCAGATCGACCGCGGCATCGTTGGCCCGCGCCGCCACCGACTTCAGCTCATCGAGGTTGCGGGCAATGTCCGCCTCGCGCGAGCGGGCAAGCGCCGCCTCGGCCTCGAACGATTCGAGGATCTTGCGGGCCTCCGCCGCGATCTGGCGATCGAGGTCGGCGACCTGGGCATTCAGCTCCTTCATCCGCGGGTGTTCGGACAGCAGGGTCGCCGAAAGCTGGGCGATCTGCGAGCGCAGGGCGACCTCCTGCTCGACCAGCCGCTGGATGAGCTGCGAATTGATGACATCGGTGAGATTGGGTGCCGCGCCCGCCTCTATTCCCGCCCGAATCTGTGCCGCCTTGGTTTCCGCGTCGACGCGCTCGCCGTGCACGCGCGCCAGCTCGCCGCTAAGGTCACCCAGCTGTTGCTCGGTGAGCGTGGTCGGCGTCTGGCCGCCGCTGGAGAACAGATCGTGTTCTGTCCGGAATCGCTCGACCTTGGCCTCGGCGTCCACCACCTTGGTGCGCAGGTCAGCGATTTGCGTCGACAGCCATTCGACTGCGACGGCGGTCGTGTCGCGCTTGGCCTCGCGCTGGAGGGCGATGTAGCCTTCGGCGATCGCGTTGGCGGCACTGGCGGCGAGCTCGGGGTCGTTGGAGGAGAACTCGACGGTAATCACCCGTGAGCGCTCGACCGCATAGACCGACAGCTTCTTATAGTAGGCCTTCAGCACCCGCTCCTCGATCGATGAGTCGGTCGTCACCTCCGCCAGCCCCAGGCGCGACAGCACGTCCTGAAACGCCGAGCGCTCGGCCAGCTCCGGGTCGAACTCGCCCCGCTTGGCAAGATCGAGCTTCTCGCTCACCCTCTGCGCCAGATCGCGCGAACGAATGAGCTGGACCTGGCTGGTGATTGCCTGCTCGTCGAGAACCGTGTCGGTCCGTCCGCTCGACTCGTTGGTCCGGGTGAGGTCCGATTCGCCCATCTCGATGAGGATCGTCGCCTCCGACGTATAGACGGGAGCGATGCGGCCCAGAAGGAAGAACACACCGGCTGCCACAACACCAACGAAAACAGTCAGATAGGGCAGCTTCCTGACCAGCACGGAAACGAGCGCGCGGACGTCCACGTCGACGTCTGTCTCCGCTCCTGATGGCCGGTAAGTCATGATCGCACTCGGTGGTCGTTGGCTCGAAATCATCGGGCGTTATGGTAATCACAACGTTAACAATGGCCTTTTTTAGAGCCGCCTTCTTTTAACGATGATTAAAATTGGTTTACCGACCCTGATGCTTTCCTGCGCGGCCGGCTGCTCTTTTACTGACGATTAACCATACCGGCCGGATAGTCCCCAACGACGCCAAGACTCCCACACGACCGGCCCCGCGATGCGCCTCAACCGACTGATTGTCCTGCTGATCGGCCTGATCCTCGCCCCTGGCTGCGCGACTGATCCGAGCGTCACCGGCGCCGTCCACACCGAGCTGGTCTCGCCCTACCGGCTCGACAGCGGCGACCGAGTCCGGGTGATCGTGTTCGGTCAGCCGGAGCTTTCCAATGCCTACGTCGTTGACCAGGGCGGGGTGATCTCGATGCCGCTGATTGGGGCGATCGAGGCGCGTGGCCGGACGACGGCCGAGATCGAAGCGGCGGTTGGCGCGCGGCTCCGCGCCGGATACCTGCGCAGCCCCGACGTCTCGGTTGAAATCGATCGCTACCGGCCGTTCTTTGTCATGGGTGAGGTGGGCGCCGCCGGGCAGTATTCCTTCGTCCCCGGAATGACCGTGCAGCAGGCGATCGCCGTCGCCGGCGGCTTCACCCCCCGCGCCGAGAAGAACGCCATACTGGTCACCCGCAGCATCGGCGGCGCCGTCGGCACCGACCTGCTCGGCCTCAGCGATCCGGTGGCCCCGGGCGACACCCTCTATGTCCGCGAGCGCCTCTTCTGAAATCGTGCGGCTCAACCATGCGCCCGCCGCCAGCGGAGGCCGGCGGCAGGCCCTGCGATGATCCGAATCGTTCACTGTTTCCGCTCGCCCGTCGGCGGCCTCTTCCGCCACGTGCGCGACCTCATCGAGGCCCAGAAGCAGGCCGGCAATCCCGTCGGCATCATTTGTGATTCGACCACCGGCGGCGCCTACGAGGAGGAGATTTTCGCCCGCATCGCCCCGGCCCTCGCCCTCGGCCTCAAACGAATCCCGATGCGGCGCCAGATCGCGCCGTCCGACGTTGCCGCCGTCTGGCGGCTGTTCCGCGACGTCCGGGCCGTCCATCCCGATGTCCTGCACGCCCACGGCGCCAAGGGCGGCGCCTATGCGCGGATCATCGGCACCTTCTTGCGGGCATCTGGTTCACGCGTAGCCCGCATCTACACACCCCACGGCGGCAGCCTCCATTACGATCAGCGCTCATTCGCCGGCCGCCTCTATTTCGCCGCCGAGCGCATGCTGGCGTGGATGACCGACGCCTTCATCTTCGTCAGCCAGTACGAGGCAGACGCCTATGCCGCCAAGGTAACGCGGACGCGCAAACCGGCCGTTCTGGTGCGCAACGGCCTCAGGCGCGAAGAGTTCGAGCCGGTGTCGCCCGCTGCCGGCGCCCGCGATTTTCTCTACATCGGCATGCTCCGCGATCTCAAGGGACCGGACGTGTTCATCGCCGCGCTCGCCCTCATCCGCGACGGCAGCGGCCGCGCCCCGACCGCTCTGATCGTCGGCGCCGGCGACGACAAGCCGCGCTATCAGGCGATGGCCGACGAGCTGGGACTTGCCGGGACGGTTGAGTTCCGCGACCCGATGCCGGCGCGCCAGGCATTTGCCCTCGCCCGGGCCGTCGTTGTCCCATCGCGCGCCGAATCGATGCCCTACATCGTGCTGGAGGCGATCGCGGCCGGCGTTCCGATCGTCGCCACAAGGGTCGGCGGCATCCCGGAGATCTTTGGCAGTGACGCCGATCTTTTGGTTCCGCCGAGCGACGCTCCGGCGCTCGCCAACGCCATGAGCGCCATCATCGCCAGACCCGATGTCGCCCGGCAGACCGTCGAGCGTCTGAACGCGCGCGTCGGCCGCCTGTTCACCATCGAGGCCATGCAGCAGACCGTCGAGGCGGTCTACCGCAGCGTCGTCGCGGGTTAAGCCTAATCGCCGGTTTATCCCCAAAGCACAATCGACCGTATTACTGACTGCCAGCGTCTGTTGGCGGCGGTCCGTCGAGCCACGAGGCCGGGGCCGGACGCGGGAGGCGGTTGGCCGCGCTTGCCGAAATGACCCATCGCAACGACACGCTGAACATCATCGCCCCTCGGGCCGTGGGCCTCGCCGAGTTCGCGCCGGCTTATCCTGCGGACCACGCCGCCCAACTCAGCGCCGTAGCCCGAGCCGCTGCCGCCGGCTTGTCGCGGCGGCCGATCTCGCCGGTCTTGCTCGCCGGCCTCGCCCGCATGATCGAGCTGTCCCTGATGCTGGCGAGCGGGGCGGCGCTCTACCTCTGGCTCCTCGCTCCGGAGGCAGGAATCGACTGGCGCTACGCGGCGCCGCTCGTCGGCGCCTCCCTTGTCGCGGCTCTCCTGATCCAGGCCGGGCGCGGCTACGCGCTTTCCGCCTTCAGGGCAAGCAGCCTTCAGCTGGCGCGCGTTCTCATCGCCTGGTCGATCGCCCTCACCCCGTTCGCCGCCGGATGCCTCATTGCCGGCATTGGCGGCGACTATTCGACCGCCTGGTTCGGCGCCTGGTTCCTCGCCGCCGGAGTGCTCCTGTCCGCCTTTCGGCTGTGGCTCTCGGCCACGGTGCACGACTGGACCCGGGCCGGCCGCCTGCAGCGCCGCGCCGTGATCGTCGGCGGCG
>JBBDMC010000043.1:0-2568 GCA_040878485.1 Bauldia sp.
TTATCGCCGCGGCCACCCATGCGCGTCGACCTGTTCGATTTCGATCTGCCCGAGGACCTGATCGCGCTGCGCCCGGCGCAGCCGCGCGACGCGGCGCGGTTCCTCGTGGTCGAGCCGGGGAGGGGGCTGAGAGACGCTTTCGTCCGCGACCTGCCGGACCTCTTGCGGCCCGGCGACGCGCTGGCGCTCAACGACACCCGGGTGATCGCCGCCCAACTCCGCGGCGAGCGGTTTCGCGGCGGGCATTCCGCCAAGATCATCGTCACCCTGATCAAGCGGGTCGACCCGTCCCGCTGGCGGGTCCTTGCCAGACCCACCAAGCGTCTCGCCGCCGGCGACCGCTTGCGCTTCGGCGCCGTCAGCGACAACGCCTGCCTGATCGCCGGCCTCGATGCGACGGTCGTCAAGCGTGGCGAAGATGGCGAGGTGACGCTCGCCTTCGACCTTGCCGGGCCGGCGCTCGACGATGCGATCGCCGCCACCGGCGAGGTGCCGCTGCCGCCCTACATCGCCAGCCGCCGCCCGGCCGACAGCTTCGACCGGCGCGACTACCAGACCGTCTTCGCCCATGAGGACGGCGCCGTCGCCGCGCCGACCGCCGGCCTGCATTTCACCGAGAGCCTCTTCACCCGCCTCGACACCGCCAGCATCGCCTGCCACAGGGTGACGCTGCACGTCGGCCCCGGCACCTTCCTGCCGGTCAAGGCCACCGACACCGAGGCCCACCGCATGGTTCCGGAATGGGGAACGATCAGCACCGACATCGCCGCGGCGCTCAACGCGGTTAGGACGCGGGGAGGGCGGATCGTCGCGGTCGGCACAACCTCGCTGCGGCTCATCGAAAGCGCCGCCGATGCGGTCGGCGTCATCCGTCCCTTCGCCGGCGAGACGTCGCTGTTCATCACCCCCGGCTACCGCTTCCGCGCCGTCGATCTGTTGATGACCAACTTCCACCTGCCGCGCTCGACGCTGTTCATGCTGGTCTCGGCCTTCTACGGGCGCGAGGCCATGCTTTCCGCCTACCGCCACGCTATCCGTCACCGCTACCGGTTCTATTCTTATGGCGATGCCTGTTTGCTCTGGCCGGCGGGCGAGCGGTGAGGTGGCCACTCTCGCGTCCCGGGCGTGGTGCAGCGCAAAGCGGTGCACCGCAGAACCGGGACCGAGGATTGGCCCCGGCTCAGCGGCGCACCGTTGCACGCTGCGCCGCATCCGGGGCACCTCGCTCGCTGTCGGCCGGGCTTGGGAATGTGCGCCCCCTCTCCCCACCGAACTAGGGTTCACCCGAGTTCGGCATCGAAGGAGGCCGAAGTCGGATACATCCGACTTCGGCGGGAGAGGTGATGCGCCCGACCGTCGGGTGCAGGTGTCCTTCCCCAAGGTGGGCCAGAGTCCATGACAGAGAAATTGTCCTTCCATATCCGCTCCACCGACGGCGCCGCGCGGACCGGTGAGATCGCGACGGCGCGCGGGACGGTGCGCACGCCGGCCTTCATGCCAGTCGGCACCGCCGGGACGGTCAAGGCGATGGTCACCGACCAGGTGCGCGCTCTCGGCACCGACATTATCCTCGCCAACACCTACCACCTGATGCTGCGGCCGGGCGCCGAACGCATCGCCGCCCTCGGCGGCCTCCACGCCTTCGCCAACTGGCCGTGGCCGATCCTCACCGACTCCGGCGGCTTCCAGGTGATGTCGCTGGCCAAGCTCCGCGACATCGACGCCGACGGCGTCACCTTCCAGTCGCACGTCGACGGCAGCCGCCACCGTTTGACGCCGGAGCGGGCGCTGGAAATCCAAGCGCTGTTCGGTTCCGACATCCGCATGCAGCTCGACGAGTGCATCGCGCTTCCCGCCGCCGAGGCCGAGGTCGAGCGCGCCATGCGTCTGTCGCTGCGCTGGGCCGAGCGGTCGCGGATCGCGTTCGGCGGGACGGACGGGGCGGCGCTCTTCGGCATCGTCCAGGGCGGCGATCGCGCAGCGCTCCGCCTCCAATCGGCCGAGGTGCTCGCGGCAATCGGCTTCGACGGCTACGCCATCGGCGGTCTTGCCGTCGGCGAGCCGCAGGCGACGATGCTGACGATGATCGAGGAAACGGCGCCGGCGCTGCCGGCCGCAGCGCCGCGCTACCTGATGGGGGTCGGCACGCCCGAGGACATCGTCGAGGCGGTTGCCCGCGGCATCGACATGTTCGACTGCGTGCTGCCGACGCGGGCCGGACGGCACGGCGTCGCCTACACAAGGCTCGGAAAATTGAATCTCAGGAACGCCCGCCACGCCGACGATCGGCGTCCGCTCGACGCGGAGTCCGACTGCCCGGCCTCGCGCGATTACTCGCGGGCCTACCTGCACCACCTGGTGAAGTCGGGCGAGTCGCTCGGCGGGATGCTGCTCACCTGGGCGAACCTTGCCTACTACCAGGGCCTGATGGCGGGCATCCGGGTGGCGATCGCGGCCGCCGCGTTCGACGATTTCCGCGCCGCGGTCAGCGAAGGCTGGGCCCTGCGCGACGTTGCGGCGAGGGGGTAGGGCACAGTCGTCTTGAGTGGGAGCGGCGTCCCGGACGCG
>JBBDMC010000043.1:2578-7534 GCA_040878485.1 Bauldia sp.
GGCCTTCGGCCGGCCCAAGGACGGGCTGCGCACGGAAGTGGTGCGGCGCAGAGCCGGGACCCCGGCGATGACCGGCCCCGGTTCTGCGGTGCACCGTTTGACGCTGCACCGCGCCCGGGGCACGCCGGGCGAGCATTGCGATTCCACTTAGGGGGAAACGGCCTAGATGCTCGGGCGGTCGTCGCGCAGGAGCACGCAGCCGCTGATCTTCCAGCTGCCGTCCGCCTGGCGCTCGAGCGAATAGGCGGCGACGTAGGCGAGCCCGTCCGGCCCGGTCAGGAAGACCTTCTGCACCGGTCCCTGGGCGGTCTCGACCAGCGGGCCGAAGACCACCGACTGCGGCCGGTAGACCGGCGAGTAGCCGCTCCTGACCATGCTCATGAACTGCTCGACCGTTGGAAAGATGGTCTGGATGGCGGGTGCCGCCATGGCGTAGGCGGCGGCGCCGTCGTCGCGCCGGAAGGCGGCGATCTGGCCGTCGATCAGCGCCTCGATGGCGGCGCGGTCGCCCTCGCCGACGGTTTGGGCGGCAGCCGGCAGGGCGAGCGCCACGGCGAGAGCAAGCACGCCGAACAGCCGCCCCAATCGAATCATGGCAGTCTCCTTCATCCTCGGTTGGTGAAATAGTCCGCTCGGGGAAGCCGGCAAGACGGCGCGCCGACGAGGCGGCGCCGTTCGTATTGACCGGCCGCGGGGCCGCTAATAGGGTCCGCCGCACTTCGCCGGCGGCGAGGCAACGAGCGCGTAGCTCAGCTGGCAGAGCAGCTGACTTTTAATCAGCAGGTCCCGGGTTCGAGCCCCGGCGCGCTCACCAATACCCAATAGAAAACAATTTGATAGAGGAAACTAAAACACCAGCCGCGAATTAGCATCAAGTTGTGTCCGCGCAGCGTCCGTAAGCGGCCTTTCTTGCGGCGACAGGCGGCTCAGGACGCCCGTTGACGTCCTCTGCCCGTACCGGAGAGAGGGCCGTCCGGCGTCCAGCGGCCGTGTGCCGGGTTCCCCGCGCGCTGTCATCTTTTCGAGCGATGGCTTACCACTGAGAAATGGAAGGCCGTATGAGGCGGTATGCAGTGAAAATGTACATGTTGACGGCGCTGGCCGTGCTGGCCCTGACCCCGGTGGTCTATGCTGCCGGACCGGACGCGAGCATTGATCTGGTTGGCGAGAAAGCGGGCGTTAGCTTCCAGTGCGCTATGCTCGCCGGTCACGCAGGGAACAAGATTTTACCAAAAGGCGAGCCGGAGCGGCTCTTCGAGTACGGCTATGCAGCGGCCAAAGTCGGCTGGCAAGCATTGAGGACGACACCGGGCTTCCGCCAAGGATTTGGCCCCCACTTCGGCTTTCTCGCCGGCAAGAGCGATGAGTTCTTTATCGGCATGGTGGTAGCCGGCGCAGCGGCTGACATCGACAAGTTCTTGTCCAACGAAGTTCCTATCGAACCGGGCGTTACGACCGAGCAGAGAATGCAGCTGCAAGGATTGGTTGCTCTTCAGGAATTCCAGCGCAGGAATTGCCGGCTGATTGGAAAATAAGGTCAGGCGCTGCGGCCCCAGCCCGGCAGGAGAGTAATTTTGCCCGATCCGCGCCTGCCGCTCAAGATCAAACCCATCCCCGGCGGCTTCGCCATCGCCTTCGCAGACGGCGGACAGCATGTCTACGTCTATGGTCGCGAACCGCACGGCGCGCAAGCCGCCGGTTCACTAACCATCAACGAGGCCAAGCCGCTTGTGCAAGAGGTCGCGCGGGCGGTGACTGCGGCGTGGGAGCGGCCGTCCGACCAATCGTGATAGCCTAACCGGGCTGACAATTGCCGACCGGCTTTGGAGGATGGAAGGTAACGTGGCATTGATCCACGCGCGCTCACCGAAGCTAGGGAAGCGCGGGCCTTATACGAAACGCGCGTAGTCAGAAAGGGAATGGCAATGGCTTCTCCAGTGACCCCACGGGACATCATCGTGAAGGGAACCAAGCCGGTTTGCATAAGCTTTTCGGCCCCGCTCAATAATTCGACTGCAAGCGCTCTAATGGGAGCGATCGCTAAGTCACTAAACGACGGCCACGACGATATTCACCTTTTCCTATCGACGCCGGGAGGCGGTGTTGCCGACGGCATCGCCGTCTACAATTTCCTCATTGCGCTGCCTGTGCCACTATCCGTCTACAATATCGGGACTGTGGATTCGATTGGGAACGTTATTTTCCAAGGCGGCTCACAACGTATCGCCTTTCCAACGTCCAGGTTCATGGTGTCGGCTTCGAAATCGAAAAGGCGCAATTTGCGCTAAAGGACTTGCGCGAACGAGCGCAAGGAATCGAAAACGATCAGGGAATGATAGCGGACATATTGGTCCGCCATACGAACCTAGCCGCCGCGGACGTCGAACGGCTTTTTCTCGAAGCCGCGTTCGTGAATTCGTTCGACGCGAAAGACCGGGGCATTGTTGATGAAGTAGCCGATGTCCGCTTGTTGCCAGGTATCCCGATCTTTCAGCTTGTCTTCAAGCCTTAGACCGTTGTCACTGACCGAAAACACGAACGGCTGCTCAACGTTCGGCACGGCGATTTCCTCCCTCGGTGCATTCAGTGGATATCATGATTGCGGTTTGGGTGTGTTCACGAAAATTAACCATGTGGCGACGGCCCCAAACCCGCCATCTCGCGTCCTGACTCAACGGTCCAAAGAGCGAACGCACCCGTCCCTCAGCGCGTCAGCGCGTTTGCGACAGCGAACTCCTCGTCCAGCGCCCACACGGTTGCCTTGAAGCGGAGGCCTATGCTATGGCATATGCCATGGCAAGCGAACGTCACGTCAGGCTTTTCCGCAACGGCCGCAATCAGGCCGTGCGCATTCCGCGTGAATTCGAGTTGCCGGGTTCCGACGCCATCATGCGCAAGGAAGGCGAACGGCTGGTGATTGAGCCCGCCAAACGCCAAACGTTGGCCGAGATTCTCGCAGCTCTCGAGCCGCTGGACGAGGACTTTCCGGAGATAAAGGATTATCCGCCGGAACCGTTCGAGCTTTGATGGATCGCTTTCTGCTCGACGCCAATATCATCAGCGCCGCCGTTCGCTCTCCACATGGTCCGGTCGGCGCGCGCCTCGCAGCGATGCCGGGCGAATCCCTGTGCACGAGCATCATCGTGGCCGCCGAACTGCGGTACGGCGCAGTCAAAAGGGGATCGTCCCGACTGATGCAATCTCTGGAAGCGGTGATCTCCGGCATCGATGTCGTGCCCTTCGAAGCTCCGGCGGATGAGGTCTATGCCGAATTGCGCGCCAAACTCGAAAGCGGCGGTACGCCGCTTGCCGCCAACGACCTGTTCATCGCCGCCCATGCCCTGACGCTGGGCTGCGTCCTCGTCACCGACGACCGCACCTTCGAGCAAGTGCCCCGCCTCTCCGTTGAGAACTGGCTGCGCTGAGCGTTGGAGCGCCGCCGAGCCGCGCGGCATTCGCGCCCCAGCCCCGGCAACCATACCGGCGATTGGCGGCCTGACCCGCTGGCGTTCCGCGCCTCGCCAAACTAGGGTCCGGCCGAGAAAAACCCGCATTTCGGCCTGACGTTCGACCCCGCATGCGCTTCACCGCAACCGAGCTGGATATCCCGGGCCTCCTCCTGATCGGCGCGCGCCGCTTTGCCGATCGGCGCGGCACCTTCATGGAGACCTGGCGGGCGAGCGATTTTTCCGCCCTCGGCCTGCCCGCCTTCGTCCAGGACAACCAGGCCTACTCGGCGGCCGCCGGCACCGTCCGCGGCCTCCACTTCCAGAGGCCGCCGCACGCTCAGGCGAAGCTGGTCAGGGTCGTCCGCGGGGCGATCTTCGACGTTGCCGTCGATCTCCGCCGCGACTCGCCGACCTTCGGCAAGGGGGCCGGCATCGAGCTCAAGGCGGAGACCGGCGAGCAGATCTTCGTGCCCTCGGGCTTCGCTCATGGCTACTGTACGCTGGTGCCGGACACCGATGTCGTCTACCGCTGCGACGTCTACTACTCCGCGGAGGCCGACGCCGGCGTCCTGTGGTCCGACCCGGCCATCGCCATCGCCTGGCCAGTCGACCACGCCGCGGCGATCGTGTCGGACAAGGACCGGGCGCTGCCGCGTCTGGCCGACATCGCCTCGCCCTTCGTCCTGGAGCCGGCCTGATGGCCAAGCGCTTCCTGGTCACCGGCGGCGCCGGCTTCATCGGCTCGGCGGTGGTCCGCCACCTGATCCGCGACACGCCGCACGATGTCGTCGTTGTCGACAAGCTGACCTACGCCGGCAACCTTCGTTCGCTGGCGCCGGTGTCGAACAGCGACCGCTATCGCTTCTTGCGCGACGACATCGCCGACGCGCCGCGCATGGGCGCCATCCTCGCCGAGACGGCGCCCGACGTGATCATGCATCTGGCCGCCGAGAGCCACGTCGATCGCTCGATCGAGGGGGCCGGCGCCTTCGTCGACACCAACGTCGTCGGCACCTTCGTTCTGCTCGAGGCGGCGCTCGACCATTGGCGCGGTCTGCCGCGCGGCGAGCAGGACGGCTTCCGCTTCCACCACGTCTCAACCGACGAGGTGTTTGGCTCGCTCGGCGCCGACGGCCGTTTCGATGAGGCCTCGCCCTACCGGCCGAACTCGCCCTATTCGGCATCGAAGGCGGCGGCCGACCATCTGGTCCGCGCCTGGCACGAGACCCACGGCCTGCCGGTGGTCATCAGCAATTGCAGCAACAACTTCGGCCCCTACCAGTTTCCCGAGAAGCTGATTCCGCTGATGATCCTCAACGCGCTGGAAGGCCGCGAGCTGCCGGTCTATGGGCAGGGCGCCAACGTTCGCGACTGGCTCTACGTCGAGGATCACGTGCGCGCCCTTCTGACGGTCGCCGAACAGGGGGCGGTCGGCGAGACTTACGTCGTCGGCGGCGGCGGCGAGAAGACCAACCTGGAGGTGGTCCAGGCGGTTTGCGCCATTCTC
>JBBDMC010000044.1:0-2041 GCA_040878485.1 Bauldia sp.
CCGACAGGGCGCCGGCGACCTCCTCGGCGGCGGGCTCATCGCCGGCCAGATCCCGGCCAAGGAGGCGCTCGCCCGCCTGAAGCCGCTGCTGGAAGACCCCGCCATCCTGAAAATCGCCCAGAACCTCAAGTTCGACTACGTCGTCTTTGCCCGCCACGGCATCGCCGTCGCTCCCTACGACGACACCATGCTCATCTCCTACGCGCTCGACGGCGGCAAGGGCGGCAGCGGCATGGGCGAATTGTCCGAGTCGCTCCTCGGCCACAAGCCGATCTCCTTCAAGGAGGTCGCCGGCTCCGGCCGGGCGCAGGTGAGCTTCGACCAGGTAGCGATCGACAAGGCGACGCAATATTCGGCCGAGGACGCCGACGTTGCCGTCCGCCTGTGGACGGCGCTCAAGCCGCGTCTCGTCGCAGAGCACATGGTTAACGTCTACGAAACGCTGGAGCGCCCGCTGGTGCCGGTCCTCGCCCGCATGGAGGCGGCCGGCGTCAAGGTTGACCGCCAGATTCTGTCGCGGATGTCAGGCGAGTTCGCCCAAAAGCTCGGGAGCCTCGAAGTCGACATCTACAACCTCGCCGGCGAGAGCTTCAACATCGGCTCGCCGAAGCAGCTCGGCGACATCCTGTTCGGCAAGTTCGGGCTGCCCGGCGGCAAGAAGACCAAGACCGGGGCCTGGGCGACCGGGGCCGACGTGCTCGACGAGCTCGCCGCCGCCGGCAACATGCTTGCCGCCCGCATCCTCGACTGGCGGCAGCTGTCAAAGCTGAAATCGACCTACACCGACCTCCTGCCCGGCTACATCCACCCTGAGACGGGCCGCGTCCATACCTCGTACGCGCTGGCGTCCACCACCACCGGGCGGCTCTCCTCCTCGGATCCCAATCTCCAGAACATCCCTATACGCACCGACGAAGGTAGACGGATTCGCACGGCTTTCGTGGCCGAATCGGGGATGAAGCTGATTTCCGCCGACTACAGCCAGATCGAGCTCCGCATCGTCGCCCACGTCGCCGAGGTGCCGCAGCTGAAGCAGGCCTTCGCCGACAATCTCGACATCCACGCCATGACCGCCTCGGAGATGTTCAACGTCCCGGTCAAGGGCATGCCGGCCGAGGTTCGCCGGCGGGCCAAGGCGATCAACTTCGGCATCATCTACGGCATCTCCGCCTTCGGGCTTGCCAACCAGCTCGGCATCCCGCGCGAGGAGGCCGGCGCCTACATCAAGCGCTACTTCGAGCGCTTCCCCGGCATTCGCGACTACATGGAGGCGATGCGCAAACGCGTGCGCGCCGACGGCTATGTCTCGACGCTGTTCGGGCGCAAGATCAATTTCCCCCAGGTTAACTCCAAGAATCCGGCGGAGCGCGCCTTCGTCGATCGCGCCGCGATCAACGCGCCGATCCAGGGGACCGCCGCCGACATCATCCGCCGCGCCATGATCCGCATGGAGGGGGCGCTTGCCAAGGCGAAACTCGAGGCGCGGATGCTCCTCCAGGTCCACGACGAGCTGGTGTTCGAGGCGCCCGAGGCGCAAGTCGACAAGACCATGCCGGTGGTGGCGGCCGTCATGGAGAAGGCGGCCGAGCCCGCCATCCACCTCTCGGTGCCGCTCCAGGTCGAGGCCCACGCCGGCTCGAACTGGGACGCCGCGCACTGATTTAGCCAACAAGGGATCGGCGCCGCGGTCGCAGGCGGCGGCGGATATCAACCCGACCGCCCTAACCCCTTAGACCATCAGCTGCGGCTGGCGGACCGCACTGCAAGGGTCCATGCGATCTCGTCGACCACGCCCTCGATGTTGGACAAGACGTCGTTGTTCCAGAACCGCAACACGAGATAGCCGGCCGACGAAAGGACAGCGGTGCGCTCGCGGTCCTTGCTCACCGCCAGCGCGTGTTGTCCACCGTCGAGCTCGATGACGAGCCTCGCCTCCTCGCAGCCGAAGTCGGCGATGAATCGATCGATCGGCATCTGTCGGCGGAATTTCACGCCCAGTTGCCGGTTGCGCAGGCGCTGCCACAGCCGTCGCTCGGCGTCG
>JBBDMC010000044.1:2051-4515 GCA_040878485.1 Bauldia sp.
CTAACGCGGCTCGATCCGACCTCTCCCCATGGGAGAGGTGGCGACCGCAAAGGCCCGGCAAAACCCGGGCGGAAACCCGTCGCGGGAAGAGCCGTTGCGCGTCCGCGCCCCCTCACCCCGTCCTGCCGAAGAACGAGCTGATCATGTTGGCAAGCTCGGCCTTGCCGGGGCGCAGCATGCCCCAGCCGTTGCCGCCAACCAGCTTGTCCAGCTCGCGCTGGCGGCGGGCTAGCATCTCGACGAAGCGGCCGACCAGGCTCGGCGACCGGGCGAGCACATGGGCAAGCGCCTGCTTGCTGACCTCGAGAACCTCGACCGGCTCGACGGCGGTGACCGTGGCGCTGCGGCGGTTGCCGGTCAGAAGCGACATCTCGCCGAAGATGTCACCGGGTCCGAGAACGGCCACCGGCTCGTCTTCGCCGTGGACGGTGACGCTGACGGCGCCGCTGACGATGACGAACATCGAATGGCCGGGGCCGTCCTCCTCGATCGGGGTGGCGCCCTTCTGGAAGGCGACAAGGTGGGCGCGTGCCGCCAGCATGTCGATCTCGCCGTCGTCGAGAACGTCGCGGAAGAAGGAAGTCGATTTCAGGATTGCGCGCGGGTCCATCGTCACCGTTCCGGCAAGGGGCGCCTACTGTCCGATGGGTGGGTGGATCGGTCAAGTGAAGCGGACCCACGCCGCCAGATGACGAGAGTCACGCCGCATTGCGGGTCGAGCGTCTTCCTCGGGCCGGCGATCAGCCCGCGGCCTGCGAGGATCGCTTCCGGCGTCAACCCATCGTCGGCCGCGGAGAACAGCGGAATGCCGCCCGGAACGATCACGCCGGCGGCCCGCGTCAGATGGAACTCGTCGAAGCTGATTCCCAGGAACAGGTCGAAGACCCGCCGGCCGCCGGGCACGGCCGCGATGCCGCCGGCCGGCGCGGCATGCGCGAACGCCTGTTCAACCGGTGCTTCGGCCGGATTCCACCACCAGGCGTGGGCGCGGCGCTCGACGCCCCTCGCCGAAGCAGACAGGACCAGACGGTTGCGGCCCTTGACGTTGGGATTGGCTTCGTGGCCACGGCGGCCGAGCACAATGACCGCCGCTACCTCGAGCGCGGCCTGGAAACGCCGCCAATCCGTCGGGTTCATGAGTTCCGGCGGGGTCGTGCCGTCGGGCGCGGCAATCCGGTGGTCGTCGGAGACGATGGCGTGGCCGTGAATGCGATAGCCCGCGATCATTCGCCTTGCTCGCTCGGCTGGCGCCGCGCCGGCCCCCCCCGTCAGGCGCGCAGGGAAGCGCCGGTCGCCTTGGTGACGTCGCTGAAGAAGTGCGTCGACTTGAGGATTGCGCGCGGGTCCATCGTCACCATCCGGCAAATGAAGGGCGGTACTCTATCCGACGGGCCGTCGGACTGGTCAAGCCGCCCTGCGGGAAGCGCCACCGTCGGCCTTGAATTTGCCCGCCGCAGATCGCATCTCTTCTGCCGGCCACTTCCAACCGGGATTCGACCCTGCCCTAACGTCCCTCCTTCCCCGATGGGGATCGCCCTCCTCCGACCGGCACGACAGGCGAAGTGCGCCCCGCGCTTCGCCCTCCTGCCGGGCAAGAGGAGACGAACATGCGGGAGAGGCAGGGCGGCAAGGGCCGCCAGCCACGCGATAGTTCAACCACGGACAAAGACCGGGAGGCAGCCAAGCGGCGCTTCGCCGAGGCGATCGCCAGAGCCGAATTCGGCCGCTTCTACTGGGGCGAACGATCGGAGGCGGCGCTTCGCCAGGCGATGGAACGGAGGCGGAAGCCTAAATCTTGAACGGTGGAGGGCCGGCTGACGGCCCCTCCCTTTCCCGGCCTCAGGTCCTCAAAGACCCGCCGGTCACTCGCGTCACCTCGGCGATGATCCGCGCCGAGACCGCTTCTATTTCCTGCTCGGTCAGCGTCCGTTCGGTCGGCTGCAAGGTAACCTCGACGGCGACCGACTTCATGCCCTCGCCGAGGGCGGCGGCGGAGAACACGTCGAACACCGAAACCGCGGCGATCAGCTTGCGGTCGGCACTCTCGGCGGCGCGGACGATCCGCTCGGCGGCGACTCCGGCGGCGACAACGAAGGCGAAGTCGCGGCGGACCGGCTGGTGGTCGGAGAGCGCGAGCGGCGGCTTGGTCTTCGTCGGCCGCGCCCGCGGCACGGGGATCACCTCGAGGATCAGCTCGAAGCCGGCGAGCGGCCCTTCGGCGCCAAGCATCTTCAGAACCGCAGGGTGGAACTCACCGAAGCTGCCGATGACGCGTTGTGTCCCGAGCCGGACGGTGCCGGAGCGGCCGGGGTGGAACCAGGAAGGGGCGTCGGTGGCGACCCCGACCTCTGCCCGAGCGAGGCCGAGAACGTCGAGCAGGGCGAGCGCGTCCGCCTTGGCGTCGAACACCGAGACCGCCGCCGCCGCCGCCGACCAATGGCGGCCGGCGCCGCCGACGCCAGCG
>JBBDMC010000044.1:4525-7521 GCA_040878485.1 Bauldia sp.
CGTCACCTGATCCTCGGGCCGGTCGCCGCGGTAGATCTGACCGACCTCGAACAGGGCGAGGTCGGCGTAAGACCGGTCGGCGTTGCGCTGGGCGGCGGCGACCAGGCCCGGCAGCAGGCTCGGCCGCATGTCCGACATGTCGGCGGCGATCGGATTGGCAAGCACCAGCGCATCGGCGCCGCCGCCGAAGGCGACCGCCTCACCGTGGCCGATGAACGACCAGGTGACCGCCTCGACGAGGCCGCGGGCGGCCAGGGCGCGCTTGGCCCGTCGCGTCCGCGACTGGATGGGGGTCAGCACCGGGCGGGTGACGCCGGGGGGGCGCCGCATCGGCTCGACCGGCACCTTGTCGACGCCGATGATCCTGACGATCTCCTCGACGATGTCGGCCTTGATCGTCACGTCGGGCCGCCAGGTCGGCACCGTGACCGCGATAGTCCCCTTGGCGCGGTGCGGCTTCGACGAAAAGCCGAGGCCGGCGAGAATGCGGGTGACCTCGCCGATCGAGGGATCGATGCCGCCGATCCGCTGGACCTCGGTGATCGGAAACGCGATCACCGTCGCCGGCTGAGGGACCTCGCCGGCGCCGACGATATCGCTCGCCGTGCCGCCGCAGAGATCGAGGATCATGCGGGTGGCGAGCTCGAGCCCGGGGATCATGAAGGCCGGGTCGACGCCGCGCTCGAAGCGGTGGCGGGCGTCGGAGACGACGCCGAGGCGGCGGCCGGTGTGGGCGACGTTGAGCGGCTCCCACAGCGCCGATTCGATCAGCACGTCGGTGGTCGCATGGTCTCAGCCGGAGCCCTCGCCGCCCATGATGCCGGCGATCGACTCGACTTGGGCGTCGTCGGCGATGACGCAGACGTCGGGATCGAGCGTGTAGGGCCGGCCGTCGAGCGCCAGCACCGTCTCGCCGGCCTTGGCCCGGCGGACGGTGAGGTTGCCCCTGACCTTGCCGGCGTCGAAGACGTGCAGCGGCCGGCAGCGGTCGTAGGTGACGAAGTTGGTGATGTCGACCAGGGCGTTGATCGGGCGGAGGCCGACGGCGCGGAGCCGCCGCTGCAGCCAGACGGGCGAGGCGCCGTTCTTCACGCAGCGCACCAGCCTGAGCCCGAAGGCCGGGCAGAGAGACGGCGCGGCGCCGAAGTCGAGGGTCACCTCGACCGGGCAGGGGCCGTCGCCCTTGACCGGCGCCACCGGCCGCTCGATCAGCGTCCCCAGGCCGGCGGCCGCCAAGTCGCGGGCGACGCCGCGGACGCCGAGGGCGTCCCCCCGGTTGGCGGTGACGGCGAGGTCGATCACCGGGTCGTCGAGCCCGGCATAGGCCGCGTAGGGCTGGCCGACCGGGGCGTCGGCCGCCAGCTCGACGATGCCGGTGTGGTCGTCGGAGAGGCCGAGCTCGCGCTCGGAGAGGAGCATGCCGTTCGACTCGACGCCACGGATGACGCCCTTCTCCAGGTGGACGCCGGTGCCGGGAATGAACGTGCCGGCGGGCGCGAAGACGCCGATCATGCCGGCCCGCGCGTTGGGGGCGCCGCAGACCACCTGGACCTTCGAGCCGTCGCCCGGATCGACGATGCATACGCTCAGCCGGTCGGCGTTCGGATGCTTCTCGGCCGAGATCACGCGGGCGATCGTGAACGGCGCGAAGGTTCGCGACGGGTCCTCGACCGCTTCGACCTCGAGGCCGATCATGGTCAGCTTGTCGACAATCTCGGCGAGGCTCGCTTCGGTGTCGAGGTGCTCCTTCAGCCAGGACAAGGTGAGCTTCATTTCAGGGAATCCCGGTGCTTCTGCCAATCAGGCTTCACCAGTTGCCATACAGCCGAAAGGGCTTTGTTGGCTGACAGCGACTGTCGTTTGATCAACTCAACAACGTCTAATTCGGTCGACAGATACTGGCCTTCGTCGGGGTAGGTGCCGATAACGAATTGACCACCGTCGCGGGGCAAGCGACTTACGAACGTCACGCCCTTTACGGCCAAATGCTTTCGGCGATGATTGGATGGATGGCCCGCAACGCGGACCCTGATTTCGTTCGCATACCGAGTATCGTTACGGAAGGCGGTCGGATCGACGCCAAAGCACTCCAGAACGGCGGCGACTCCATCTCGCTCGATCGCGAGTGCCTGTAGGGCACCGTACAGCCAAAGGGATTTTTCAGACGAGTCTTGCGGCCATTTGTGCCTTTCCGCCGCAAAGAGCGCGTGCTGTGCGTCAAGAATTGCGTCCGTCGCGGCGAAGAATTTCTCGAAGCCGAACGCCGACCGAGCAGGCTCATATATCCACGCATTCACCACGTCATGTATCAGACTCCGATAGTCGATCGCGCAGTGAGCGCCTTCAGGATAGTCGGCGTCCGCGTGAGCCGTCGGCGTGCAGATTGACCTGCGCCCAGTCCGCCCGCTCACGCCAACAGCCCTCCGGCAAGCGTCTGTCGCGCGCAAGAGACACGCCCCCTCTCCCCAGTGGGGAGAGGGCTTCGCGCCTTATGAGCGGAGCGAGTTAGGCGCGAAGGGTGAGGGGGGCGAGACCTTGCCGGAGAGGGCCGAGCCCCCTCACCCTTTTCGCCTAGGCTCACCTTCGGTTCGCTAAGGCTCAAAGCCCTCTCCCCACTGGGGAGAGGGGGTGCCAGTCCTGCCTCCGGTTCTGCCCTTGACCAGTGTGAAGCTTCGCCCACGGGCGCCCTCATCACACGGCATCCCGTTCGGAGCCGCACACACTGCACAGCCCGCCCGCTCATGACGTCAGCCCCCCGGCGAGCGTCGGCAGGTCGAGCGGGGGGAAGCCGTAGTGGTTGAGCCAGCGCACGTCGGCGTCGAAGAAGGCGCGCAGGTCCGGGATGCCGTACTTCAGCATGGCGATGCGGTCGATCCCCATGCCCCAGGCGAACCCCTGATAGCGGTCGGGATCGAGGCCGCAGTTCCGGATGACGTTGGGGTGGACCATGCCGCAGCCGAGAATCTCCAGCCAGTCGTCGCCCTCGCCGAAGCGGA
>JBBDMC010000045.1:0-7478 GCA_040878485.1 Bauldia sp.
GGATGCGCTGGACGCCGCGGATGGTGTAGCCCTCGCCGTAGAGCAGGTAGCGGATGCCGCGTAGAAGGTCGATGTCGTCCGGCCGGTAAAACCGCCGGCCGCCGCCCCGCTTCATCGGCCTGATCTGGGCGAACCGGGTCTCCCAGAACCGTAGCACGTGCTGCGGAAGATCAAGCTCCCCCGCAACCTCGCTGATCGTTCTGAAAGCCTCTGGCCCCTTTGACACCGCTTTTCCACCGCACCACGCCGCAACCGGCAAGGATCGACCGCCTATTCCCTGCCCTCCCGCTTGGCGCGGCCCGTCAACGCGTTGTTGATCCTCTGCTTCAGCACATTGCTCGGCTTGAATACCATGACCCGTCGTGGCGAGATCGGCACCTCCTCGCCGGTCTTCGGATTGCGACCGACACGCTGGCCCTTGTTGCGCACCACGAACGAGCCGAATGACGACAGCTTCACCGGGTCGCCGCGCACGATAGAGCTGCTGATCTCGCCGAGGACCAGCTCGACCAGATCGGCCGACTCGGTACGCGACAGCCCGACCGTCTGGTAAACGGCCTCGCAGAGATCAGCCCGCGTAACCGTTTTCCCCCCCATGGCCCCGACTTTCCAATCGATGACGCCGCACCGACGAAGGAATTCTCGCTAATCCACAATACGATAGCCTATTGCGTCGCCTCACCGGAATCAACCGATCTTGGAACGATCGAGGGCCGGCGGACCGCCGCTCGCTACCAGCGCAGGATCGCCGCCCCCCAGGTGAAGCCGCCGCCCATCGCCTCGAGGAGCAAGAGGTCGCCCGGCTTGATCCGTCCGTCGCGGCTGGCCTCGGCCAGCGCCAACGGGATCGAGGCCGCCGAGGTATTGCCGTGATGGTCGACGGTCCTGATCACCTTCTCCGTCGGAATGCCGAACTTTCTCGCCGTCGCGTCGATGATGCGGACGTTCGCCTGATGCGGAACGAACCAGTCGATTGCCGAAGCCTCGATACCGGTCGCGGCGAACGCGTCGGCGATCACGTCGCCGATCATGGTGACGGCGTACTTGAACACCTCGCGCCCTTCCATGCGAACGTGGCCTACCGTTCCCGTCGATGAGGGACCTCCGTCGACATACAGCTTATCCTTGTATCGACCGTCGGAGCGCAAGTGGGCCGTGAGCAGACCGCGGTCGCCGTTCCCATTGGTCTGCGCCACGCCGCCCAGCACCACCGCTCCCGCCCCGTCGCCGAAAAGCACGCAGGTCGTCCGGTCGGTCCAGTCTAGGATGCAGGAGAAGGTTTCCGCACCGATGACCAGCGCCCTCTTGGCTTGGCCGGCCCTGATCAGCGCATCGGTGGTGGCAAGGGCGTAGACGAAGCCGGAACAGACGGCCTGGACGTCGAAGGCGGCGCCGTGGTTCATGCCGAGCTTCTGCTGGACCGTCACCGCCGCCGCCGGGAAAGTATTGTCCGGAGTCGATGTCGCCAGCACGATCATGTCGATGTCGGCGACCGTCAGCCCGGCATCGTCGAGGGCGCGCCGAGCCGCCGCCGCGGCGAGGTCCGAGGTGAATTCTCCGTTGACCACGTGGCGCTGGCGTATGCCGGTCCGTTGCCAGATCCATTCGTCCGACGTATCGACCATCTTGGCGAGGTCGTCGTTGGTGAGAACCGTCTCTGGCAGATACCCGCCGGTGCCGAGGATCACGGAACGCACGCGGCTCACATCGCACCCGTGTTGGCGACCCGCATACCCTCTTTCTCGATGACCGCGCGTCGGTACGCCGCCAGGTCCTGATTGATCTTCTCGACCACCCGATCCTTCGTGATGCCGTAGCCGATCTCGATGGCCGAGGCGAAGCCTTCCGCGTCGGTTCCGCCGTGGCTCTTGATCACCAGGCCGTTGAGACCGAGAAAGACGCCGCCGTTCATCCGCCGCGTGTCGAGCTTGCTCATCAGGCGCGTGAAGGCGTTCTGGGCGAGCAGGAACCCGATGCGGGAAAGCAGCGTCTGCTCCATGGCCTCGCGCAGATAGCGCGCAATCTGGCGGGCCGTCCCCTCGGCGGTCTTGAGCGCGATGTTGCCGGCGAACCCTTCGGTGACCACCACGTCGACGACGCCCCGGCCGATACCGTCGCCCTCGACGAAGCCGGCATAGCGCAGGTGGGGCATGTCGGCGCTCTTCAGCATCTGGCCGGCCTTGCGGATCTCGTCGAGGCCCTTGACCTCCTCGACCCCGATGTTGAGCAGGCCGACGGTCGGCCGCTCGACACCGAGCAGCGCCCGCGCCATGGCGGCCCCCATCACCGCGAACTCGAACAGCATCTCGGCGTCGGCGCCGATCGTGGCGCCGCAGTCGAGAAGCACGCTCTCCCCGCGCAGCGTCGGCCACAGGGCGGCGATGGCCGGGCGGTGGATTTCCGCCGCCCCGCGCAGGCAGAACTTCGCCATCGCCATCAGCGCCCCGGTGTTGCCCGCCGAAACCGCGAAGTCCGCGCCGCCGGACTTCACCGCCTCGATTGCGCGCCACATGCTCGACCGCCAGCGGCCGCTCCTCAGCGCCTGGCTCGGCTTGTCGTCCATCTTGACCGCGATCTCGGTGTGCTCGAAGCGGGCGGCGGCCTTGAGGCGCGGGTAGCGGTCGAGAAGCGGGGGGACGACCGCCTGGTTGCCAAACAGGACGAAGCGCAGCTCGGGCGCGCGGGCGAGCGCGATGTCGGCCCCCGGCAACACCACTTCAGCGCCCTTGTCGCCGCCCATCACATCGAGCGATGCCGTGACGGTCGCCACCATCAAGTCCCTGTGAGAAACCCCATCGCCGGCATCGACAACCGCCCCGGTTATTCCGCCGCGCCGGCGCTTAAGCGCGCGAAGATTACAGGGTTCCGATTGCCAGACAAAGGCTTTCCGACCCGTCTCGGCTAAGGCTTGGGCGGCGGCGTCTTCACCAGGCCCTTCAGGGGCGCGAACGGCGTATCGGCGTCGCCGCGGATCTCCTGGGCCTGATCTGCCGACAGCACGGCGCCCGGCGCGCGCGGATAGGGGTCGATCGCCAGAACGAAGTGCTCCTCCGCCAATGCACCGACATCGATCGTGGCTCCCGTCAGGATCTCCGGCGGCTCTGGCAACGCCGGATCGACCACGACCTCTGCCCCCGGTCTCGCCGGCCCCGGCGCGTCCGGCGAGCCGGGCGCCACGAACCGCACGGAGAACGGCTCCTCGATGTGCTGGTCGACCGGCGCCAGGCTGACGACGCAGCTCTGCACCACGTCGGCGGCGGTGCGGCCGTCGACGGTGACTTCGCCCTTGTCGTCCCGTCGCAGGGCGGCGGTAGCCCGCAGACCCTTGACCGCGACGAGGTCGTAGGCTGCCGCAAGGGCCGTAAGCTCCTCGTCGTTGGCGACGATATCGACTTCCAGTCCGTCCGACGGAATCCGCGCCACCTCCACGGGCCGCGACAGGATGGCGGTTCCGCTCATTGGCCGGTCGGCACCAGTGCGAATGCCGCCGGGTCGGGAAAGGCGGGCCGAGCCTCGAGCAGCACCCCGTCACGCGTCTCGGCCAGTCCGGCCGCCGCGGCGACGGCGTAGGTGGCAAGCGACCGGCTGTTCCCCGGGGCGCCGCCGCCGACGTTGCGGTCGAACGCCTCCGCAAGACCTCGCGTGTCGCCGTCGGCAAGACAGCGCCCGTACGCCTCGGCCCGCCCGTAGAAGCTCTCCGCCATTTGCTTCATCCGCCGGGGCAGCGCCAGATCGCCCACACCAAGCTCGCGGAGCGAGCGATCCATATCGGCGCAGAACAGGTCGAAGACCGCTTGACCGACAAGCCCTTCCGCGTCGCCGCCGGCTCTCAGGCGTTCCAGGACCAGAACGGCATGGAGCACCACCATCTCGAACCGGCCGCTGACCGTGTCCGGCACGCCGAGGTCGGCATAGAGGGCCCGCGAGCGCGCCTGCGCCACGATAGCGCCGTAAAGCCGCGATGCCATCCGCCGGGTTTCGCCATCGCGGGCGAACAGGTTGCCGAACATGGATGGCTCTCGTCTTTTCCGGCGGCTGGACGTTGCAAGCTGGCCTAGCCCACGCTACGGGAATTGCCAAGACTCGGCGCCCTCGACCTCAGGATACCACCCGATGCGTTCCACGTTGCCTCGTCTCCGGCCGCCTTCGACGACTGCAAGATGGCCGCTTGCCGTGGCCGCGGCGGTCCTGGTGGCGGTTGCCGGCTGCAAGAGCTCGGGTCAGGGCATTCGCGGGCTTGGAACGACCACCCAGCACGGTTACGTGGTCACCCCCTATGCGCTCGAACAGGTTCCGGTCGGATCGAGCCGGGACCAGGTGCTGATCGCCCTCGGCTCGCCGTCGACCACCGCCAACTACGGCAGCGATGTCTTCTACTACATCAGCCAGACCCGCCACCGCGGCGCCGCCTTCCTGCCGGACAAGGTCATCGACCAGCGCGTCGTCGCCGTCTATTTCGACGAACACGACGTCGTCGAGCGGCTCGCCAATTACGGGCTGCAGGATGGCAAGGTGTTCGACTTCATCAGCCGGACGACGCCGACCGGCGGCGCCGACGAGTCCTTCATCCAGCAGGTCCTCTCCGGCGTCATCGGTGTCGGGCCGAAACTCTAGCTCAGCGCGCCAGCACCGCCAGTAGCAACAGCGCCACGATGTTGGTGATCTTGATCATCGGATTGACCGCCGGGCCGGACCTACCCACGCGTCGGCTGATTCCGCAGCGGAAGTATCTGTAGTCTCGCCCGGGCGGCGTCCACTGACACGATCGCGCCTTCGGCCAGTTCCTGACGCGTTTGCCGTATCGCGGACACTACCGCGTTTCCGATCGCCCCCAGCGCGAGACTCTCGCTGCGCACTTGGACGACGCTTGGTCCCTGGCGCTGGGTCGCAGCCAAAACGGCACCAAGGCCCAAAACGCATGTCAGAACGACATACCCGCGTTCGGCCGCCCATTGCATCAACTCGCGGCCAGGAGCGTTGCCCGGCCCAACACTGGACCAATGAACTGCCTCGATTCCGGCGCCAGCGAAGAAATCCACCCAGCCTGGCGACAGGTTCATGTCCACCAGGAGCTTCATCCGGCATCGGCCAGTTTGATCTCTCGCTCCTCCGCGCGCCATGCCGCATAACGCAGGGCCTCAGGAATATCCTCGCGCTCAAGGTAGGGATAGTCGGCAAGGAGGTCGTCCACCGTGCGGCCCGCGCCGATCTGGCCCACGATCATGCCAACCGTGACGCGGAGGCCGCGAATGCACGGCTTGCCTCCCATAACCGCGGGGTCTTGCATGATGCGCTTGAAATCGTCCATGGCAGCATCCCTTCTACCACGAATTCAGTGGCGCGGCTCAGTGCGCCGCCAGCACCGCCAGCAGCAACAGCGCCACGATGTTGGTGATCTTGATCATCGGGTTGACCGCCGGGCCGGCGGTATCCTTGTAGGGATCGCCGACGGTGTCGCCGGTGATCGCCGCCTTGTGGGCTTCCGAGCCCTTGCCGCCGTAGTTCCCATCCTCGATGAACTTCTTGGCGTTGTCCCAGGCGCCGCCGCCGGCGGTCATCGAGATGGCGACGAAGAGCCCGGTGACGATCACGCCGAGGAGCATGGCGCCAAGCGTCGAAAAGGCCGCCGCCTTGCCGCCGATCCAGTTGATCACGAAGAAGACGACGATCGGCGACAGCACCGGCAGGAGCGAGGGGACGATCATCTCCCGAATGGCGGCGCGGGTCAGGAGGTCGACCGCCTTGCCGTAATCCGGCTTTTCGGTGCCGGCCATGATGCCAGGCTTCTCGCGGAACTGACGGCGCACCTCCTCGACGATCGCGCCGGCGGCGCGGCCGACGGCGGTCATGGTGATGCCGCCGAACAGGTATGGGAGCAGCCCGCCGAACAACAGGCCGACGACCACGAAGGGGTTGGACAGCGAGAAGTCGACCGTGACCCCGGCGAAATAGGGGAACTGGACGGGGTCAGCGGCGAAAAATTTCAGGTCCTCGGTGTAGGCGGCGAACAGCACCAGGGCGCCGAGCCCGGCCGAGCCGATGGCATAGCCCTTGGTCACCGCCTTGGTGGTGTTGCCGACCGCGTCGAGGGCGTCCGTCGACTGGCGCACCTCTTCGGGCAGACCGGCCATCTCGGCGATGCCGCCGGCATTGTCGGTGACCGGTCCGAAGGCGTCGAGCGCCACCACCATGCCGGCCAGCGCCAGCATCGTGGTCACCGCCACGGCGATGCCGAACAGGCCCGCGAGGTTGTAGGTGACGATGATGCCGACGATGATCACCAGCGCCGGCAGCGCCGTCGATTCCAGCGACACCGCGAGGCCCTGGATGACGTTGGTGCCGTGTCCGGTGATCGAGGCCGACGCGATCGACTGAACCGGGCGATGGTTGGTGCCGGTGTAGTACTCGGTGATCCAGATGATCAGCCCGGTCACCGCCAGCCCGGCGATGCCGCACATATAGAGGTCGATGGCGCGGAAAGGCATCGGCGCGAGCGGCTGGTACATGGATCCGAACACCGCCCACGTCACCGGATAGAGCACGATCAACGACAGGACGGCGGTGGCGATGAAGCCCTTGTAGAGGGCGCCCATGATCGAGTTGTTGGCGCCGAGGCGGACGAAGAACGTGCCGGCGATCGAGGTCACCACGCAAGCCGCGCCGATCGTCAGTGGATAGAGCATCGCCGGGACGGCGAGCTCGCTGCCGGCGAAGAAGATCGAGGCCAGCACGATGGTCGCCACCGCCGTCACCGCGTAGGTCTCGAACAGGTCGGCCGCCATCCCGGCGCAGTCGCCGACGTTGTCGCCGACGCTGTCGGCGATGGCCGCTGGATTGCGCGGATCGTCCTCGGGGATGCCGGCCTCGACCTTGCCGACGAGATCGCCGCCGACGTCGGCCCCCTTGGTGAAGATGCCGCCGCCGAGACGGGCGAAGATGGAAATCAGGGAGGCGCCGAAGCCCAGCGCCACCAGGGCGTCGACGACCACCCGGTCGGCCGGCGCGTACCCGGCGAACCCGGTCAGGATGGCGTAGTAGGCCGAGACGCCGGTGAGCGCCAGGCCGGCGACCAAGAGGCCGGTGACGCTGCCGGCGCGGAAGGCGATCGCCAGCCCGGCGGCGAGGCTCTGGCTCGCCGCCTGGGCCGTGCGCACATTGGCGCGCACCGAGACCAGCATCCCGATGAAGCCGGTGGCGGCGGAGAGGATGGCACCGATGGCGAAGCCGATGGCGACGGTGATGGACAGCAGCCACCAGACGATCACGAATATGACGACGCCGACCAACGCTATGGTGGCGTACTGGCGGCGAAGGTACGCGGTGGCGCCTTCGCGTATCGCCGCGGCGATCTCCTGCATGCGGGGCGACCCGGGATCGGCCGCCAGCACCTCGCGCGCCGCCCACGCGCCGTAGCCGATCGACAGCAGGCCGCAGAGAATGATCAGATAAATCACGGGATGTCCCCTTCTCATGCGGCC
>JBBDMC010000046.1:0-2793 GCA_040878485.1 Bauldia sp.
CCAGGCACTCGGCGAGTAGGAACACGTACGCCGGCCCGGAACCGGATACGGCGGTGATGGCGTCCATCAGCGCCTCGTCGCCGACCCAGACCACTTCGCCGACCGCCTCGATGAGGCCGGCGACGAGGGCCCGGGCCGCCGCGTCGACCCGCCGGTTGGCGCAGAGCGCGGTGATGCCGCGGCCAACCTGCGCCGGCGTGTTGGGCATGGCGCGGACGATCGCAGTGTCGCCGAGACCGGCGGCGAGCGTGGCGACCGTCGTGCCGGCGGCGATCGACACCGTCACCGTGTCGGCGCCGACCAGCGGCCTCAGCCCCGGGAGGACGTCCCTGATCGTCTGCGGCTTCACGGCGACGACGATCACCTTCGCCGTCACTTGCGGCGGCGCGGTCAGGGCGCCGATGCCAGCTTGCGCAAGCAGCGCCGCGCTGTCGGCGGGCGGCTTCGGATCGACCACGATAACCGCGGTGCGGTCGAGCCCGCGATCGAGCCAGCCCTTGAGCAGCGCGCCGCCCATCTTGCCGGCGCCGACAAGCACGAGGGGGGATGTGGTGGAAAAGGACGAGAGGGGCATGGCGCGACCCGCGGGAACTCGGCTCGGAACCGACGAAACCGTTCGATAACGCCAATTCACCTTACGCCGATGATGGTTGCAAGGCCGGCATGGCGCGCCGGCGCGACCCTCACGCCTCGCCGACGGTCTCGAAGAGGACCGTGTCGATCGCTTCCTGCGCCGGCTTGCCGGCCCAGACGACGAACTGGAACGCCTGGAAGTAGCGTTCGCAGGCCTCGATCGCGGTGTGGAGCATCCTCTCGACCTGGGCGTTGCTCGGCTCGGCGCCGCCCGAGAGCAGCATCGCCCCGCGGTACACGACCACCCCTTCCCGCAGCCAGACATCGAAGTGGCCGATCCACAGCTGCTCGTTGACCGCGGCGAGCAGCCGCATCACCTCAACCCCGCGCGCCTCCGGCACCTTGAGGTCGAAGGCGCAGGCGAGGTGGATGGCTTCCTTCTCCTCCATCCACGAGAACGAGACGTGATAGTCGCACCAGCTTCCGGCGACCGAGACCGTGATCTCGTAGTCGCAGGAGCGCTCGAAGGCCCAGTCGTTGAGGGCCGCGATGTGTTCGATGACGTCGACCGGATTCGGCCGGCCTGGTTCCTGCGAGTCGACGAAGCTCATGGCCGGACCCGTTGGGGCTGGGGGGTTGGGATTTGGCGGCGCCGGCGCTGCATCAATCCAGACGGCCGTTGATAGTCCCGCTGACCGATCGGGGGCGAATCTCTCTTGAGAATCAGTATATAGGCCCGGTCATGCGATCGGCCACAACAGATTGTCGCCGCCAGCGGTTTTACACAACCGGTTGTTGGCTTGGGCGGTCAAGCCTCGGAGGATTTCTCCCGGCGGGGGCGCCGCTTGGGCCCTTCTGCGGCGCCAAGCGCCTTCTCCAGCGCGGCGATCCGCTTCGTCAGGGCCTCGCCCTCGGCCCGCGCCTTCGACGCCAACTCGCGAACGACGTCGAACTCCTCGCGCTTGACCAGGTCGAGGTCGGCGACGAAGCGCTCCATCTGGCTCTTGAACATGGTTTCGGCTTCGCGCTTGACCCCTTGCGCCACGCTCGCCGCGTCGTTCATCAGCCGCGCCATCTCGTCGAAGATGCGATTGGTTGTCTGCGCCATCGCTTGCTGCTCCCTGGGCCTCAGCCCCTGACTATGGGGTGGCGCCGGACCGGCCGCAAGGAGCGGCCGTCGGCGCAGGTGATGAAAAACGGGGCACGTGTCCCCGGCGCGGTGCGGCATGAAAATGACGCTCCGCTGACCCGGGACCCACCACACAGTTCGATGAGGCCCCGGATCAGCGCCGCACCACTTCGTGCTGCGGCGCGTCCGGGAACGCTTGTGCCGGCCTCGCTCGCCTTGACCATGCCCTCCGCGAAAGGGCACGGTGCGGTCGCCTTTCTTCAAGGAGCCCCCGTTGCCTTTGCTCGCCTTGCCGTTCCCGGCGATCGATCCGGTCTTGATCGAGGTCGGACCGTTCGCCATCCGCTGGTATGCGCTCGCCTATGTGGTCGGCATCTTCGTCGGCTGGTGGTACGCCAAGCGCCTCACCGCCAACCCGGGCCTGTGGGGCGCCGGCGGAGCGCCGCTGAAGCCGACCGACATCGACGATTTCGTCGTCTGGGCGACGCTCGGCATCATCCTCGGCGGGCGCATCGGCTACGTCCTCTTCTACGATCTTGCCCGCTTCGTCGAGCGGCCCGCCGATATCGTCGCGATCTGGGAAGGCGGCATGTCGTTCCACGGCGGCTTCCTCGGCACCATCCTTGCCATGGTGCTGTTCGCGCGGGCCCGACGCATCCCAGCGTGGTCGCTGATCGACGTGATCGCTCCCGCGGTGACCTTCGGGCTGTTCTTCGGCCGCCTCGCCAACTTCATCAACGGCGAGCTGTGGGGCAGGGTCAGCGAGGTTCCTTGGGCGATGGTCTTCCCCGGCGCCGGCCCCGAGCCGCGTCATCCGAGCCAGCTCTACGAGGCGGGGCTGGAAGGGCTCGCCCTCTTCCTCTTCCTCCGCCTCCTCACCCACCGCCTCCACCGCCTGACCCATCCCGGCTTCGTCTCGGGCGGCTTCGCCGCCGGCTACGGGGTTGCGCGAACGGTGATCGAGTTCTTCCGTGAGCCGGACGAGCAGGTCGGGTTTCTTGCCGGCGGGCTGACCATGGGCATGGCTCTATCGCTCCCGATGATCGCCGCCGGGGTCGTGATGATGGTCTGGTCGTCGCGCCGGCCGGCCG
>JBBDMC010000046.1:2803-7450 GCA_040878485.1 Bauldia sp.
GGGGGGGGGCTGCCGCGGGGCGGGCATGATCCGCCTCCGGGCACCGCACTTCGGCGTGACGAGCCTGTCGCGCCGAAGCTCCTCGAAGAGGAGCGAAGGCGGATGACCCCGCTCGCCGAAAAACTCGCCCAACGCATCCGCGCCGCGGGTCCGATCACCGTCGCCGAGTACATGGCGGCCTGCCTTTCCGACGCCGAGCACGGCTACTACATGCGCCGCGAGCCGTTCGGCAAAGCCGGCGACTTCATCACCGCGCCGGAGGTGAGCCAGATGTTCGGCGAGCTGATCGGCCTGTGGCTGGTGGCGGCATGGGAGCGGATGGGTGAGCCGCCCCGCTTCGTCCTCGCCGAGCTCGGGCCGGGACGCGGCACGCTGATGGCCGATATTCTGAGGACGGCGCTGATCAAGCCCGGCTTCCTCGAGGCCGCCGAGGTCAACCTGGTCGAGATCAGCCCGCGCCTGCGCCAGGTCCAGGCAAAGACCCTCTCGGCCTCCGGCGCCGCCATCGGCTGGCACGCCGGGCTCGACGACCTGCCCGCCGGCCCGACGCTCTTGGTCGCCAACGAGTTCTTCGACGCCATGCCGATCCGCCAGTTCCAGTGGTCCAGCGACGGCTGGGCGGAGCGGGTCGTCGACCTTGGCGAGGACGGTCGCCTGGTCCTCGGCCTGCGTCCGGTCGACGAACGGCCGCCGGCCGTGCCGCTGCCGGAAAACGCGGTGATCGAAACCTCGGCCGGCGGCGAAGCGGTGATGACGGGGTTGGCCGGGCGACTGGCCGGCCAGGGCGGCGCGGCGCTGATCATCGACTACGGCAGCGGCAGGCCGGGATACGGCGACACGCTGCAGGCGGTGCGCAATCACGCCTACGACAATCCGCTCGCCACGCCCGGCGAGGCCGACCTCACCGCCCACGTCGACTTCGTGGCGCTGGCGCGGGCGGCCTCGGCGGCCGGCGCCCACTGCCGTGCGGTGATGAGCCAAGGCGAGTTTCTGGTCCGCCTCGGCCTGGTCGAGCGCGCCAACGTGCTCGGGCGCGGCAAGGACACCAAGACGCGCGATATGATCGCGGCGGCGATGGAGCGCCTGGCGACGCCGAAGGCGATGGGCGACCTGTTCAAAGTGCTGGCGGTCTCGGCACCGGGGTTGAAGCTGCCGGTGTTCGACGCTTGACGGTGCACCTCCCCGCTTGCCACAGGCGCGGTGACAACGATCCGAAAGCACCACTTACTCGTCCGCACTCGTGCAGCGCGAGCAGATAGCAATCAGTCTGAGTGACCGCTCTTGACCGATTCTGTTGAAGAAACCCCGTAGGAGCTATCATCCGCCCGTCATCTGCGAGCAGTTGAAATGATTATCTTCTCGACGCCGTGCCGCAGGCCGACCAGGGCAAATCGATTCAGCGAGCGTTCGTTTCTGGAAACAGATTCCGGCCAAGCTACCCGCGACGCTGCCGCCCCCGGTCAAGACGATTTTTCAACAGAACCGGCCCCTTTCCGGACTCTCCGTTGACGCCATGATCCGAAAATGACCGCGAATGGCTAGCGCCGCGCTCTACCTTTGGGTTCCCGGGGAATCAGCAGAATGCTAGCATCGCACGACCTACCCCAGGGTCCTTCCCGGGCAACATCGGCTAAGTTGGTTCTTTGGGGCTGTCTATGCGCCACTTGAATTTCATCGCGGTGGCCTTGCTTGCTTTTCTATGCGCATCGTCGGCGAACGCCGACCCGCATCCGGCAGGTTTCTTCAGTCACAAGTTCAACGGGCCGTCCAAACCGGTAACCGAAAACGGGATCACCACTTTCCAGATTTCCGATGAGCAGTGCAGCAACGTCGACTACGGCGACGGACGCGGTGAAAGCGACTGCTACAATGGCAACGTTCGCTCGGTTTTGTCGGGGCCCAGCTTCACCATGGGAGACCGAGTCGAGTACCGCTTCGACATTCGGGTGGACTCGGCGTTTGCGTACCCAGGGTACCGCAACGGCCATGCGGTGGGTTTCCTCCGGGGGGGTTGGGACAGCCGCCTGCGCATCGCCAGTTGGGAAGGCACGTTCCTTCACAATTTTTTCTACATGCTGAAACTCGACGCCACCAACGGGATCACCTTCCTTGGGCAGCAATGTCAGTCACCCGATCGCTTCGGCGAGTGGGTCGCCTTCTCAATGAAAGTCCGCTGGGCAGCAGACGAAAAGGGCTGGATCAAGGTTAGCTGTGACGACCGTGTCATCTACGGCGACGAAGACGTTGCTACCAACCAGGCGCCCCATTGCTACATCACCAATCAGTGTGAGGCTGGGATTCACAAGAATCCGAAGAAAGGGTTTTTCATATTGGGCCCCGTCATGTCGGGCTTTGGTACGGAGTGGGAAAAGTATTTGGAAGACTCAGGCGGATCGGCATTCACCAAGATCCAGCCGGGCGGCATCACCATCGAGATACGCAATATCTTGGTCGCAAAAGGCGCCGTCCTTTACGAGCCCGACGATGTTGCCGTAATTCGGCAGTTGCAGGAGCGCCTTGCTGCCTTGGGCTGCGATCCAGGCAAGGCCGACGGCGCCCCTGGCAAGCGCACAAGGGACGCCGCCCTAGCCTGCAGCCAATTCGCGGCAGGCAGACTGCCCGCAGAACTCAACGTGGCCACGGCCCGTACATTCCTCGAATTGTACCAACCTCGAACCGGCGACCAAGTGGCCGCGCCAGTGGAGGGCGCGCTGCCTGCGCCAGAGCTCATTGTGACAACGCGAGAGGAATGGACAAAGGAAAAAGGCAAGGCAACTCAGATCACCTCGCTGCTGCGGTCGCGCATCGAGGGCGGCAAGAAGGGCGAGGACTCTGTCGAATTTAACATCTCGGGAAAGTATTCGTACTCCAGTGAAAATTTCCTGGACTTGTTGCTCGTGATCCAGCCGCCTGTTGGCAAGACAATGCCTAAGGCTTTAGTCGCCTGCCCCGGCGCTCGCACTGAGATTTACGAGGGTACGCACCACGTCGCGATCACGCTTAGGAAGGAAGGTGAGGACTTCGTGGCGCAGGGCGCCGATTGCATCATAGCCAACATCCCAGCGACGCCTGCGTTCATGGCAAAGTTCCTGCTCACTTCTTTCCAGGACATCGCGATCGGGCTTATCTCGTCGGGCGACGTTGAGTTGTTGGAAAACGACGGCCTCAGAGCCTTCATGCAGAAGGTTGCGGAAGGAAAAATCGTCATACGGTAGCGCTTGCCAGGCGGGACAACGGGCATGCTCAACTGCCCGTCGCCGGTCGTCTTGACGATCCCCCCGTGGTGTTCCGCGATCTTGGGATCGATCAGCGCGCCACGATGCGCCTTGAGGCGGGCGAGCGTTCCTTCCTCGTCGGCGCCCATCAACCGGCTGTAGCAGACGACATCGACTGCGACGATGGCGGTCAGCCGCCGCTCGACGCGCGCCTCATTCATGGCCGAGAGCCGTCCGGCCGACGCCGGCGTCGCAATTCAGTTCCGGGCGGGAACGCTCGCAGCGGCTGGCAGTTGGTGCACGGGCTGGGTCAAGAACCGCTCCGAAGAGATCGGTAGCGGCGGCTCTTCGACCACCGCCGGGGCCCCCTTCTGTCCCTCAAGCATCAGCCGAAGGGTCGCGACTTCGCTGGTGATACTCTTTTGGAATTCCGCGCCGACGTGCTCGAGGAACGCCTTGTCCTTCGGCTTGGGCTTGGCCACGCGAATCTCGATGTGCGTGCCGCCGCCGGCGTTCTCCAAGAATACGTAGGTCATGAGCACCTTGGGAGCGCCCGGCATCGGCAGCAGGGTAGTCAAGGTCAGGTAGTCGAAGGGACGCCAGTCGAGCACCTCCTCGATGACTACGTTCTTCCCGTGCATGCAATGATTAGTGGTACCGACTCCGCGGCGGCCGCTTTCAGAGGACTCGCGGACCTCGTCGGCGGCCCGCCACTTCGGCCGGTGGCCGGGCAGGGTGAAATGCTCCCACACTATCGGGCGCGGGGCGGCGATGTCGAACTCGATCACGCTTGCTGCCTTGTCGCGGGTCACTTCGTTTCGCTGGCGGTCGTTTTCCTTCGCCCATGCCTCTTCAAGATCGCGCACCCAGCACGTCACATCACCGATGATGTCGATCGTCTCCTTGTGCTCGACGAGGCCTTGCGTCGCTGGATCGACGCGCATCGCCTGAATGCAGGCATCCGAATACAATGCATAGGCATGACCGCCGAAACGCTCGTTGACGGAGTTCTTGAGAAGGCGGTGGATGAGGATGACATCGCGGCCGGCGAGTTCCTCGCGGCCGGCCATCTTGTGCTTGATGAACTCGCCTTGATGCGAAACGAACTTGAGGTCGAGGTCCTGCATCTTGCTGCACGCGCTGCACTCGCAGGACGTTGCTTGCTTGATGTTGCGGAGTCGTTTGCGAAAGGCGAAATAGGCCGACTCGATGGCGTCCTGGAGGAGTGAACCGTCGATCTTGTCGGTGACCGCGTAGACGAAGGCGGCGTCCCCTTCGAACTTGGCAAGCCGGAACGGCGGGCGGAGGCGCCTCACCACCGTGTCCATCAGGTCAGCAATGATGTCCTGGGCGTGGTCGAGCTCGACGCCAGCCAGAAACCGCGTGTAGCCGGAAATGTCAGCGATGACGAAACAGGCGGATTCTGGCTTGG
>JBBDMC010000047.1:0-7442 GCA_040878485.1 Bauldia sp.
CCGTCCCCCACGTTGCCTGTGGTGTCGGGCGGCAAACCCTCCGGCTCCACGCGCATTACGCGCCCCTTGAGTGGTGGGCCGCCCCAGCCATCAATGCGCACATTCGCCCCGGGTTTGATCTGCACGGCATCGGCCGAGAGTAGATCGGCAACCACTTCGAGATCGAGCGGATCGCCGATTTCTACGAGGGGAGTCCCCGCGGCGACCACGCCTTCGCTTTCCTGGTTGATCTTGAGGACGCGTCCGCTCCCCGGCGCGTAGAGCCGGATGCAGCACGCCGGGTCGTATGGCGCATCGGCGCTTGCGGGGTCGATCAGTGCGGCCTTCGCCATCTCGGATTGGCTGCGCCTGACATTGAGCTGCGCTCCCGCGCTTTCGAGGGCGGCTTCGTTCGTTGCGACATCGAGCTTCGCCGCCTCCAATGCCTTGGCGGAAATGGTGTTGGTGGTCACAAGCGATTGAGCTCTCTTCAGCTCGCTCCGCGAAAACTCCAGGACCGCCTCGATCTTGCGGATCTCAGCCTCCGCGAGTTTCACGGCTGCGTCGGCCGCTGCGGCTGCCGCCTGGAGTTCCTCGCGCGAGCGAACGTCGAGGAAGCCCGGCGCCATCGGCTGCATGACCGCGACGACCGTCTCGTTGGCGACCACCTGGTCTCCGACATGGAGGGAGATGTCCTCGGCACCGGTGGGGTTGGAGATGCGGAGGACCTTCCCGGCGATCGGCGCGGAGACGGTGTAGACGTGGCGGACTCGAGTCTTGGCCTCGTCGTCGACGGTCACTTCCATCGGACCTGTTGTTACCGTCGCGAGATCGACGGGGATCGCGCGCGGCCAAGCAAACCATGCGACGCCCGCCAGGATCGCGACAACGACCACCGCCCATGCTGCTCGCTTCATCCACGTCGCACGCATCGTTCACTCCCGGGTCTTGAGGACAGCCACGAGGTCCAGCCGATTGACACGACGGCGAATAACCAGCGCCGAAAGCGTTGCTGCGACGATCACGATCGCACTGGCGAGGACATAAGTGAAGTTTTCGAGCAGCAACGGCGCGCGCATCAGCTCGCCTGCCAGCTGCTTGCTGACAAGCCACGCGAACCCGTACCCGATCACCCACGCCGGCGGCTGCGCCAGCAGCGTGAGAATGGCGAGTTCGAGAACGAGGATGCGGAACACCTCGCCCGGCGTGAATCCGAGGACACGCAGGCTGGCCAGCTCCCGCGCCCGTTCCGACAGCGATGTTCGCGCGCTGTTGTAGACCACGCCGAACGCAATGATAATCGCCAGCCCGGTGTACACCGTTGCGATCGTGTTCACGTAGAGGGCGAGGGATTCGCGAAATCTTGCGAGCGACATACTGTGGAGCGCCATTCCGGCGACCGTCGGTAGCCGCTTGACCGCGGCGAGGAAATCGTCGAGTTGGCTTTCATCGAGGGACAGGTTGACGCTGGTGACCGTCAGCGCTTCGCGCATGAGGCGCGAGAGAGCCTGGCCATCCATCATTGCCCGCAGCCCAAAGTAGTCCTCCACGAGACCGGTCACGGGCAGGGAGACCGATCGGCGTTGCCCCTCAAGGAGGTCGATTTCGACGAAGTCGCCTATTCCGACACCGAGGATACGGGCCAGGGCGGCTGAAAGGGCCAGCCCGGTTTCCGGCAAGACGACCGACCGCAGAGCGGCATCGACGATGCGGTTGAGATCGGGATTGGGCGGGCGGCCGCTGATTATCGTTCGCCGCTCGGCGGTCCCATAGCGAATGCGGACCGGGACTTCGCGATAGGGCTCAACCGCGACGACGCCCGGTATTCTACCCATCGCGGCGACAACGCTCTCCGGGCGCCGGTCGACGAGCCTGACGGCCGCGTCCTGGCGGTCAGTCATGAAGTAGGTGACATCGATCACCTGTTCCATGCTGTCACCGGCGTAAAGGGACATGATCAGGATTGCGGTCGCCAGCGTCATTCCGAGCGTCGTGAAGATCGCGCGGAGCGGACGGCGGCTAAGGTTGCGCAGCATCATCAAGGTCGGCTGCGAAACCAGCCGATCGATGGCGAACTTCGGGTCGAGGACATGGCGGAAGCGCGGCGGGGCGGGCGGCAGCATGGCTACCGCCGGTGCAAGCCTGACGACATCCCGGATCGACCGGTTTGCACCGAGGATCGCGGCCCCAAGGCTGAGTGCCGCGGCGGCGGCGTAGATGTCGGAACTTTGGACAAAGACCAGGAACGGGAAACGGTAGTATTGGCCGTAGAGCCGCGTGATGTAGGCGCCGAGCAACATGCCGACGATGCTGCCGATGACGACGCCGAGGGCGACGATGGAGGTGATGAATTTCAGGTAGTGCGCGGCGATCGTCTGGTCGCGGTAACCGAGGGCTTTGAAAAGGCCGATCTGTTCGCGCTCGAGTTCGACCAAACGACCGAGCGTGAGATTGACGAGGAAGGCCGCGACCAGGAAGAAGATTGGCGGGATGGTCTGACCGGTGCTTCTCAGCATATCGAGCCCGTGTTCGAGGAAGCCGTCCGAGAGCTGCTCCTTCCGCCCGTAGGCCGCCTGTCCGCCGTAGGGGTCAAGCAAGGCATCGAGCCGGACGATAACCTCGCGTTCGGAAGCGCCGCGCAACAGCTTGAGGTTCACCGAGGAAAAAGCACCCTCAAGGCCGTACGCGCTGGCAAGCGCGCGTTCAGACATCCAGATGACGCCAAACGTCCGGTCGTCCGGCATCCGGTCGCCTGGCCCGATCGCGTAGACGAATTCCGGCGAGAGCCCGATGCCGACGACAACGAGTTCCCGCTTGCGGCCATTCAGGATCGCGGAAAAGCGTGAGCCCGGCACGAACGCATGGGCTTTGGCAAACCCCTCGTAGATGACGACTTCGCTGGCGCTGCCCGGCTCGGGCGTTCGGCCGGAGCGCAGATAAAGGAGATTGAGCGCCGGCTCGCCGTCGTCGGGGAGTGAAACGAACTGTCCGGTCGCTGGCTCGCGCATTTCGGGAATGTCGAGCAGTGCCAGTTTGGCGATCCGCGCGTCGACCGCGGCAACGCCGGGGATCTTCGCGATTTCCGCGATCAGGGTCTTCGGAGCATGCCGGACCGACACAAAAACGTCCGCAAAACGATAGCGCTCGTAATAGGCCGTTCGCGTCTCATCGAGCGATCGCATTGAACCGACGGAGAGGACGATCGTGGCCGCGCCGCCGGCAACAACGAGGGCGATAGCCAACGCCTGCGCCCAAAGCCGCCTCAGGTCTCGCAACACCTTGCGATCGAGGGTGCGCATCCGATCACCAACTGAGTTCGGACGCAGCACGGCGCGTCTCGCTCTTGTGTATTCCGGAGATCTGACCGTCAGCAAAGAGAAACACGCGGTCGGCAACGTCCTGGACAGTGGCGTTGTGCGTGATGATCAGTGTGGTGGTGCCGAGCTGCGCGCTCACAGTCAGCAGCGCTTCGATCACGAGAATCCCGGTCTTGGAGTCAAGCGCCCCGGTCGACTCATCACAGAGCAATACCTCAGGCCGCTTGGCGATTGCGCAGGCGATCGCAACCCGCTGCTGCTCGCCGCCGGACAGCTGGACCGGAAAGTGGCCCATGCGGTTCTCCAGCCCGACGAGCGCCAGAGCTTCGTCAGGGCGCATGGGGTCCTTGGCGATCTCGGTGATGAGAGCAACATTCTCGCGAGCGGTCAGGCTCGGCACGGGATTATAGAATTGAAACACGAAGCCGACGTTTCCCCGGCGGTAGCTCGTGAGGCCGCGATCGTCGAGTCCGGTCAGCTCCACGTCCTTGAAGAACAGATGGCCGCTGGTCGCGCGATCGAGACCGCCCATGATGTTGAGAAGCGTCGACTTTCCGCTTCCCGACGGACCCAGCATCACGACCACTTCTTCCGCCGATATCTCCAGCTCGAGATCACGCAACGCACGCACTTCCATCTCGCCTGAGACGTATGTCTTTGTCAGACCTTGCGCGGAGAAGACTCGCTGGTTCATGCTTGCTTCGATCCGCTGCCGACGTAACAAACAGAATGCCACCGCCGCTTGGGTCCCCCGCGGGCCACTGCGCCGCAAAAGGCACTAGAAGCGAAGGTTTCGAATTCATATCTGAACGGGCGGCCCGTTGCGATTGATCCACGTCAATTGACGCCTGACGCAGGCTCTATAGCGAGACCGCGGGATCGTCGACCCGTCAGTTGACCGTGACGATCGGGAGACCCTCCGCCGAGAGGTGCGAGATGGCCCTATCCTCGCGCTCTCAACGCTCGCCAGGATGAGCCCGTCAACACCCCGCGCACCCAGCGTCTCGGCGATTTCCGCCTCGCGGTCGAGATGACCGTCGGTATTGGCGACAATGGCGAGATAGCCGTGCTTGGCGAGTCCGTCCTCGATTCCGCGAACGATCGGCAGCCTGGCCCGGCGCGCAAGCAAGTCCAGTTGTCTGGAATATTTTGGTAGCGGAGGAGGGATTTGAACCCCCGACACACGGATTATGATTCCGCTGCTCTAACCAGCTGAGCTACTCCGCCCTCAAGCGACTGATCGGATATAAGAAGCGGCGGCAAACACTGTCAAGCGAGCCTGCCCGGCGCTCCGACCGCGCCGCAGGGAAGCTGGGCGGGCCCTGGTCCCGCGCGCCCCAGCGCACCCGCCAACGCCCGCCGATGGGTGGTTTTTCAACCCCTTGGCGCCATGAATTGCGCTAGAACGGGGCGCCTGCATCACCCATAAGGCAATCGGAATGGCGACCAAGCGCAAGTATTTCGGCACCGACGGCATCCGCGGCCGCGCCAACAGCTTCCCGATCACCCCCGACCTCGCGCTTCGCGTCGGCATGGCGGCCGGGCTCGCCTTCCGCCGCGGCGAACACCGCCACCGGGTGGTCATCGGCAAGGACACCCGCCTGTCAAGCTACATGATCGAGCACGCGCTGACCGCCGGCTTCCTCGCCGTCGGCATGGACGTTCTCTTGACCGGCCCGATCCCCACCCCCGGCGTCGCCATGCTCACCCGCTCGATGCGCTGCGACATCGGGGTGATGATCTCCGCCTCCCACAATCCCTTCGACGACAACGGCATCAAGCTGTTCGGCCCCGACGGCTACAAGCTCTCCGACGCCGTCGAAGGCGAGATCGAGGCGCTGATCGATGCCGACATCGGCATGCATCTGGCCGCTCCTTCGGCGCTCGGCCGGGCCAAGCGCATCGACGGCGTCCAGGACCGCTACGTCGAGTTCGCCAAGCGGACGCTGGCCGGCAACGTGTCGCTGGCTGGCCTGAAAGTCGTCGTCGACTGCGCCAACGGCGCCGCCTACAAGGTGGCGCCCGCCGCGCTCTGGGAGCTCGGCGCCGAGGTGATCGCCATCGGCGTCGAGCCCGACGGCTTCAACATCAACCGCGCCGTCGGATCGACCGCGCCCGCCGCCCTCATCGACAAGGTCCTGGCCACCGGCGCCGACATCGGCATCGCGCTGGACGGCGACGCCGACCGCGTGATCGTCGTCGACGAAATCGGCCGCATCGTCGACGGCGACCAGTTGCTGGCGGTGATCGCCGAGGCGTGGGCCGAGGACGGGCGGCTGGCCAAGCCCGGCATCGCCGTCAGCGTCATGTCCAATCTCGGCCTCGAGCGTTACCTCGGCCGCATCGGCCTGGCCGTCGTCACCACCCCGGTCGGCGACCGCTACGTCGCCCAGGTCATGCGCGACCGCGGCTACAACCTCGGCGGCGAGCAGTCCGGTCACATCATCATGGCCGATTTCGCCACCACCGGCGACGGGCTGGTGGCGGCGCTGCAGCTGTTCGCCGTGATCAAGCGGCGCGGCCGCCCGGCGAGCGAGATCTGCCACCGTTTTCAGCCGCTGCCGCAAGTGATGAAGAGCGTTCCGACCGGCGGCGGCCGGCCGCTCGACGACGGCCGCGTCAAGCGGCTGATCGACGCCTTGAACGGTCGCCTCGCCGACCACGGCCGGCTGGTCGTGCGCGCCTCCGGCACCGAGCCGGTCATCCGCGTCATGGCCGAGGGCGACGATCGCGTCATGATCGAGGCGATTGTCGACGAGCTGGTATCGGTGCTCGGCGAAGTGGCGGCGGTCGCCGAGACCGGCTGACGCCGCCCCTCATCCAAGTCGCCAATCATCGACGAGGCAAGCCCCCGCATGATCATCGCCGATCCGAAGAACCCCAAGGGCATCGTCTGGCTCGCCTCCTACCCGAAGTCGGGCAACACCTGGCTGCGGATCTTCCTCTATCAGCTGATGCGTCTGATGGGCGGCCATCCGCGCGACGACGACGAGATCAACAAGCTCGACCGCGCCAGTGCTTACGAGAGCCTTCTGTTCGGTCTATTCGAGCAGTTTCTCGGCAAGCCGCTGCAAGGCGCCACGCGCCAGGAGGTCGCTCGGATCAGGCCGCAGGTCCACGCCACCATCGCTGAGCGCTCGGCCAGCGTCGCCCTGGTCAAGACCCACAACGCCCTCGGCAGCCTGTTCGGCGTCCCGATCATCAACCTCGCGGTCTCGGCCGGCACGGTCTATCTCGTACGCGACCCCCGCGACATCGCCTTGTCGTTTGCCACCCACCTCGGCAAGTCGGTCGACGACGCCATCACGGTGATGTCCACCTCGGGGTACGCCAACAACAACACCGCCGAGACCGCCTTCGAGGTCTGGGGCTCGTGGAGCGAGCACGTCCACAGCTGGACGGAACTGCCGCACGAAGCGATGATCGTGGTGCGCTACGAGGACCTGCTCGCCGACCCGGTCAAGCATTTCACCGCTATCGTCGAGCATCTGCGGCAGAAGCCGTCGCCGGAACAGATCGCCGAAGCAATCGAGCTGTCGACCTTCGACAAACTGCGCGCGGCGGAGGACAAGGGCGATTTCCGCGAGCGCTCCGAGCGGGCCGAGCGCTTCTTCCGCCAGGGTCGCGCCGGCGCCTGGCAGGAGGATCTCACCGCCGTCCAGGTTGAGCGCATCGTCGAGGCCCACGGCGAGGAGATGCGCCGGTTCGATTACCTGAACTAGCGTCAGGCGAGCGCCGGCGGCCGATCGGTTCCGATTCCCTTGAGCGCCCGCTCGGCCATCAGGATCGCGCCGTCCATGGCGTCGCTCTCCGGCTCGACCAGCAAGGCGCGCGCCCCCGTCGCCAGCCACGGCAACAGGCGCGGAAAGACGCCGCCGATCATGGCGACCGACGGTGCGCCGAGCTGGATCAGCCGGTTGATCAGCATGGTCGCGTCGGCGGCGGTATCGTTGAGGATGCCGGCGGCGAGCGGATCGCCGCGCTCGGCGTGATCGAACACCGCCGGGGCGAAGCGCGCGAAGTCGCCGGGAATCGCCGTGCCGGCCCAGATCACCGCCTTCTGCGGACTGCGGTCGAAGGAGGCGAGCACCTCCTCGGCAAGCGGCGTCAGCGGCGCCATCCCCTCCAGCGCCCACAGCGACCGGC
>JBBDMC010000048.1:0-7395 GCA_040878485.1 Bauldia sp.
GAAGCGGACAAATGATGGGCTACCAAAACCGGACAACTCCAAGTGCTATCGACACCATCCGCGACGCGGCAGTCGCCGAGATCCGCGGCCGGGTGCGTCGTGTCGGCGCCGCGCCTATTGCCGGACGCGCTCCTCGATCCGGTACTGGATAATGCACTCGACCTCGCCGATCGCCCGGGCGAACTCGGCTTGCGGACGGTTGCGCAGCCGTTCCTGGCAGGAAGTCATGATCTCGTCCTTGCCGGCGCCGCGCACCGCCAAGATGAACGGAATGCCGTGGCGCTCGCGGTAGGCGGTGTTGAGCTCGGTGAAGCGGGCGTGCTCGTCCGCCGTCAGCCGGTCGAGGCCGGCGCCCTTCTGCTCCCTCCGCGAGTCCTGGGTGAGCTCGCCGGCGATCGCCGCCTTGCCGGCGAGATCGGGATGGGCAAGGAGCAACTGGCGCTGGCGGTCCGGGGCGGCGTCGGCGACGACGGCGGCGAACGCATCGATCATCGCCTCGCGAGTGGCGAACGGACGAGCCCCGGCGGCTTCAGCCGCCACCCATGGAGCGTGCTCGGCCACGTCCCCGAATGTCGCAACAAACGTCGCCTCGTCCATGCGGTTGACCGCATCGAGGGGAATCGGGGAATCGTTCATGTCCGCCCCATAACCGGAGCTGCCGGGGCCTGTCTAGCGGCTCGCGAGGACCGCGCCAAGCTTCCGCCGCTCCTCGGCCGTCATCCCGATCTCGTCGCGGCATCGCGTCGCCGATCGCGGGCCGGCAATCTGCATCGACTGGAACCGGGCTCAGCCGCCCGCTAGTGTGTGGCCGAAAACGAAGTGGCAGGGCGCGATGCGGCGCGTCCCGGCGTCTGGGTAGCGATCTCAGGCCATGAATCTCGCGACGTTGGTAGCCCACCACGCACGCTACCAGAGCACCAAGATCGCGGTCGAAGCGCGCGGCTGCGTCATTTCTTATGGCGACTTCGATATCTTCGCCCGGCGGGTCGCCACGCGCCTTCGCCGCTGCGGCGTTGGCGTTGGCGACGTCGTCGGCATTCACCTCCGCGATACGCCGGAGCACATGGCGGCGATGGTCGCGCTGATGCGCCTCGGTGCGGTGATGCTGCCCCTCGACTGGCGGTCGACCGCGCCGGAATTGGCCAGGATCATTGCCCGGTTCGGGCCGCGTCTGGTCGTCACTGACAAGGCGAAGCTGGTTCCCGCCGACGCCGCCGCGACCGGCCTCGACGGCATCGCCGACGAGCCCCCGGACACCCAGCCGCCGGTGCCGCTCGCCGACCAGCCACTGGCCTACAACCTCTCGTCGGGAACCACCGGCGAGCCCAAGGCCCTCGTTCTGACTCACGAGGAGCAGTTCGGGCGGCTCGTCGTGGTGCACATGGAAGGCATCCTGCGGCCCGAAGACCGCTTTGCCCCGGTGCTGCCGCTGGCCCTCGCCGCGGGTCGGGTCTTTTCGACCGCGGCGCTGAGCCTCGGGGCAACTGTTGTCATGTTCCCGACGATCTTCGAGCCAAATGAACTCGTGCGCTTCGTCAACGAGCGCGGGCTGAGCACCTTAATGATCTCGGCGAACGTATGCCGGCGGCTGATCTCCCTCCCCCCGGTAGACGGCCATCTGATGCCCAAGCTGAGGGCGCTTCTTTCCGCCGGCAGCAAGCTTGAGCCGGAGGAGCGGGCTGCGCTCAGATCGCGCGTATCGCCCAACTTCGTCGACTACTACGGCGCCAGCGGCGGCGGGCCGATGGCGATTGTCGCCAGGGAGGAAGACGGGGCCTCACCGACCGCCGTGGGCCGGCCGATGGTAGGCGTCGAGATCGAGATCGTCGACGATAACGACAGGCCTGTGCCCGCCGGCGCCATTGGCGCGGTGCGCACGCGCGGGCCGGGAGTGGTTCACGCAATCCTCGGCACCGGGGCTGACAGTGACGAGGGAGTGCGCGACGGATGGTACTACCCCGGCGACTACGGCAGCCTCGACGAGCGGGGGCTTGTTCACTTGCACGGGCGCTCCGTCGAGTTGATCAAGCGCGGCGGTGCGATGGTGTTCGCCCCGGAAGTCGAACAGGCGCTCCGCCGGCACGCCAACGTCGCGGATGCAGCGGTAATCGGCGTGCCGTCGCAAGGTCTGGGGGAAGAGGTCGTGGCTTTCGTCGAACAACGTGGGCCGATCGATCTGGGCGCGCTCGTCAATCACTGCCGCCGCGAGCTCGCGCCGTTCAAGGTGCCGTCGCGTATTGAAATCGTCGAAGCCTTGCCACGGGCTTCAAGCGGCAAGGTCGTCAAGGCGCGCTTGCGCTCAATGCTCTGAGCCAACCGGCCTCGACCGCTCAGCCGCCGCTCATCGCCGTCAGGATGAATACGTCGGCACCGGGCGCCAGGCGCGTCTGCAGCGTCGCCCGCTCGCCATCGACGAAGACGTTGATGTGGCGGCGGATGGCCGGCGTCGAATCGCAGAGGCGGTCGCCCATGCCCGGCCAGCGGCCGTCGAGCGCCTCGATCAGGTCGGCAACGGTCGACACCGATAACTCGACCCGCCGCTCCGCACCCGGGAAAAGGTTGACCAGGACCGCCGGCAGCCGCACCAGGATCGGCGGCGACGGCGCTGGCTGATCGGGCAGTGCGAGCGGGGCCTGGTCGTTTGGCATCGCTTGATCCTCCGCCTGGGCGCAATCTAGGCGCCGACCACCAGCGTCTCCACCGATTGGATCGTCGGCAGGTGCTCGACGATGGCCGTCCAGCGGTCGCCATCGTCGGCGCTCGCATAGAGCGAGCCGGAGCTGGTGCCGAAGTAGATGCCAACCGGGTCGACCGGGTCGGTGGCCATCGCCTGGCGGAGCACGCCGAAGAAGGCGTTCTTCTGCGGCAGGCCGGCGCGCAGCGCCTGCCAATGGTCGCCGCCGTCGCGGGTGCGCCAGACGGCGGCCTTGCCTTCGGGGACGTAGCGGCCGGCCGTGTCGCCGTTGAGCGGCACCAGATAAAGCGACGCCGGGTCGCGCGGGTGGACCGCGGCGGGAAAGCCGAAAGAGGACGGCAGGCCCGCCTCGATGCTCTGCCAGGTGCGACCGCCGTCGTCGCTGCGGTACATGCCGCAGTGGTTCTGCTGGTAGAGGCGATCGGACATGCCGGGCGCCATGACCAGCGAATGCACGCACTGACCGAATTCCGGGTATCGCTGGCCCTCCGGCATGTAGTCGTTTCTGGTCCCCTGGTTGCGCGGCTCCCAAGTCTCGCCGCCGTCGGCCGTGTGAAAGACGCCGACCGCCGACATGGCGACCCAAATCTGGCGGGGATCGTCCGGATGGAGGACGATCGAGTGGAGAATCAGCCCGGCGCCGCCCGGCTGCCAGTTCGGCCGCGTCGGGTGTTTCTGCAGCCCGGCGACGTGCCGCCAGGTCTGGCCGCCGTCATCGCTGCAAAACAGACCCGCCGGCTCGACACCGGCATAGAGACGGCCGGCTCGGAAGGCCAGGCTCCAGACCGACTTGATCGGCTCCAGGCCGGCCTCATAGGCGAGCCCCTCGCTTGAATGGCTCCAGGTGGCGCCCATGTCGGTGGACTTCCATACCGCCGGGCCGAACCAGGAATTGCCGCCGCCGGCATAGATCGTCCGCGTCAGCGGGTCGGCGACGACGTGGTTGATCGGCCACGTCTCGCAGAAGGGGCCACTGAGCGCCCACGAACGCCGTTCGGCGTCGCCGTCGACGATGAAGGCTCCCTTCCGGGTGCCGATCAGGATGACGACTCTCTGGCTCACCATCGCCTCCGCCCGTTTGCCAAAGCCTCTGCGAGTATACCGCGTTTGCGGGAATGGCCTGCAAGAGCGGCCGGGCGCCGCCAATGGGCTACTTCAGCACTGTCGATATCTCATCGGCAAGCTGACGCGCCAGCCACGGTGCCGTCGAATACTTCCCGATGTTGACCGAGAAATAGGTGCCACGACAAGATCATCCTCAGACTACCTTTTCGTATCCGAGAAATTCAAAATCCTGCCGGAATAGATCGTTAATCCGGGCTCGCGACCGAGGTTCCATCCGGGTCACATACCGGTAGCCGTGAGTGTTGCTGCCGGCATCGCCATGTAGGTCAGAAACGTTGGCGTTGCGCTGCCGGCCGAGTTCGATCCCGAAAACGGCGAGAAACCGACTGAAATCGGCTTCGAAATGCTCCACCCGACCGATGAAATCCACCGCCCGCTCCCCGGCGACGTGGGTCCAGTAGTGCGCCGGGTGCAGCAGAAAGCTGGTATTGCGACCCACCTCCAGGATTTGCTCTTCGCGCAGCAGCCCGAGCCATGCATCGAATTCGAACCGCGCTTCCGTGAGCTGGGAAAGATTGTCGGATATCTGCCTCGTTACGAGATCGCGAATCCATGGCTGGGGATACGGGAGCCTTGGCATAACCCGGGCGTCGAGCTGCAACTGCCGAAAGCCCGAGTACACGCGATCGTACGGGTTGCGAACGAAAGCACCTACGAAATACCCCAGGCGGGCTTCCGGCAGGCTACGGAATTCGGCACACGTTATGTGCTGGTGATGAACGACCCGGTTCAGGTGTGGATTGAAGTCATAGAGGCGCGTGTAGGGGCTTTCATTGTAGTCCTTCAGGCGCTTGCGCATGGTTTGGCTTGCCGCTTTCCACGTCGCGAGCATTACGAACTTCTGCTTGTGCGAAATGATCACGTGGGCGCACTCAATTCGAACGTATGGGCCACCGGCGTATGGCACCCAAACCGCGGCCTTGCCCGCCCGCGCGTACCCGCCGACGTAAGCTCGCGGAACCATGCACCTCGCAGATTGACCCAAGGCAGACGAGCGCGGCGACAAGGTCTTCGACACGTGGCACCAGAACCGTGGCCGCCGCCGCCGATGAGAATGCCCTTCGCAAAAGACGATGTCGCCTCTCTTAGCAAGAAACCTCGGCAGATATCAGGCGGACGTCTCGCTGCGCGCTTCGTCGGCCTTAGCCGGCGCCAGCGCCAGGCGGTTCAGTCGGAACGTGTCCTTGCCGCGGATCAGCTGCGCCGCGAGCTGGGGAAAGGTCGGCGACATCCTGTCGAAATCGATGGTCACCCAGGTCGGCACGATCCGTGCCGCCAATCCGAGCCTGGGCCGGCTGGAGTCGTTGGGCGGCGACCCGTGTAGTAGCCAGCGATCGAAGATCATGAACTCACCGGGATCGAGCTCGATCGACACCTTGCGGGTCTCATCGATGATGCTTGGATCGGACTGCCGGCCGAAGCGCCCTGTCCCCGAGGAGGGGACGTGAGGGACCCGCAGACGATGCGACCCAGGGATCACTTCGACACAGCCATTGCCCGTATCGGCCCGGTCAATGGCGATCCAGACTGATGCGCAGATGTCCGGCTTGAGGGGCCAGAACGCCATGTCCTGATGCCAGGGCACCGGCCCCGATCCCGGAGGCTTGTCGAAAAAGCGGGTGTGCCACAGGAGCAGGTCCGGCCCGAGGAGCGATGCCATCCGCTCGACGATCGCCGGTTGCGCGACAAGATCATGGACGGTCCGGCTGTCGAGGTGGCGATGGGCGGTCGCCGAGCCGGCGTAGCTGGTCGTCGCAAGAACGGCGTACAGCTCATCGCGGACGCGGCGCATCGCCTCAGGGTCGTAAACGGCGGGGCCGAGGATAAAGCCGTTTGTCTCGAATTGATTGCGCTCAGCTGCCGTCAACACGCGATCGCCTCCTTGCCGTGCCCACCCGTCCACGGACCGGCGCCCTGCGGAAGTACATGGCGATTTCAAGCCTGCAATTGTGCTACCTGAGCATGGCAGATATCTCATCGGCAAGCTGACGCGCCAGCCACGGTGCGGTCGAATACTTCCCGGTGTTGACCGAGAAATAGGTGCCAAGACGGCGCACGCCGAAGCGATCGCGCCGATGCAGCGACGCCGTGCGGTCGGCGAGTGAGCCTTGGCCGATGGCGAAGACCCAGCCGCCTTCGAGCCTCGCCTCCGTCTTGTCGGCGAACACCGCGGTTGCGGCCGGTATGAGCCCGCCCAGCCGCTCGACGATCGCCGTGCTGACGCTTTGCCGCGCTTCGGGCGCCAGCTCGGCAAGCAGTGGCGGCTCGATGCCCCTGCCCTCAGCCATCAGGCCGGCGTCGTACCAGTAGAGGTAGAAGTGCCGCCCGTCATAGTTCTTGATGTCGCCGAACGGACCGGTGACGAGCACGGCGCTTGGCGCCGCGACCGGCCGCGCCGTGTGGACAAACAGCGACAGGCGATAGCGATGCGACCAGCCGGCCTCGGGCGACAGCCCGACCGTGGCGTCGACCGCCGGGCTACCTTCCCACAGCGCGTTGACCACGGCGTCGAACCGAGTGTCGATCGGCGGCCGGCAGGCGACGGACCAGCCGGCGTCGGCCCCCGACCCACCGGCTCGCCGCACGCCCGCCACGCGGGTATCCATCGCCAGCACGATCCGATCCTCGCCGGCGAGCGCCTCGACGAAACGGTCGGCGATCCAGGTGGTCTCGATCGATCGCTCGCGCACCGCGAAGCCGGCGAGCACCTGCTGCGGATCGGCGATCGCCGCGATTTCGCGACCGTCGAGCACGCGGACCGCGCTGCGTGAGGCGTCAACGACGTACCTGCCCGCCTCCGGGTGATCGCCGACGAGCCGGGCCACGTGGCGCAAATGGCGCTCGACGGCGGCCGCCTCGACCACCGTGTTGCGATGCACCAGATAGACATCGTCCGCCGGCGTCACGCGGTCGCCGAGCCCGCACCCGATCAGCTCCTCGGTCAGCGCCTTGAAGCGCAAGCCGGCGGGCAACAGCCGGCTCGCCGTCGCCCTCGTCTCATCGCCGGCATAGAGATAGCCGAGGTGGATCTTTCCCTCGTTCCATCGGCTGGCGCCGGAGAACGGTGCCGGCGCGGCATCGATGAGCGTCACCTCGAAGCCGCGGCGCGCCAGGAACAGCGCCACCGAACTCCCCATGATGCCGGCGCCGAGGACCGCAACCCGCGGCGCTTTCCGGCTCATCGCCGCAGACTTGCCAACCACGGGTCGATCCTGGCGTGGGCGGCGAGCGCCCACTGGCGGATTTGGGGATCGACCGCGTCGAGGCCCGGCGGCGGCCGGGTGTCGGCGAATGCTTCGTGCACGTCCTCCGGCTTGTCGATGATCGTGCCGCGGACGATTTTGGCCATGAACCGGGTGTGCCGCATCAAGGCCAGGAAAATGCAGAAGCGGAGCGCCTGGCGCTCCGCTTCCGAAGCCGGCACGTGATCGGCGACGGCGAGTTCCGTTCTGGCAACGGCCCGCAGACCGCTCTTTATCTCGGGCGGGGTCAGCTTCGCCCAACCGGCGGTCAGGCCGCCCGTGCGCCTCTCCCAGCGCTTGTAGAGAATCTCCGGCACATGGAGCGCCGGGCCG
>JBBDMC010000049.1:0-7394 GCA_040878485.1 Bauldia sp.
CAATTACCTCCGCAATGCCGGATACGCTTCAACGTGAGAAGATCATGCTCTAGCTGCCTAGGGCGCCGAGGAGGCGCCAGGTGCCACCGATGTTTGCCTGCGCCGCTGCCCCGCGGAGATCGGGAAAAAGAGCGGCGAACGTGATGTTCATCGCCTCTAGGTCAAAGAGCACCTTCCCAGTCTCAGTGCCGGAAATGAGAAACTTGGTCAGCCGGTTGGCGAGCCCGCGAGCGGAGAGATACTCCGACAGGTCCAGGTAGTCGTCGTGTTGCAGTCGAGTGAAGAGCCCACACTGGGCTTTTTGCCAGTAGTTCTGGGCGACAATAGAGGTCAATAGGTCGAGCTCACCCGCAATCAGAATCTCGTTGGCAACTGCCAGCTGCCAGACAGCCACATCGCTCACCGGTAAGGCAATCGGTGCCTTGTCGATCTGTCCGGAGGAGAGCCGACCGTCATTTGCTCGGTCCAGCACGGTCGTGAACGCGAAGAAGGCGGCCACATAGGGACTCAAGGTCCAATCAAGGAGATTGGTAGTGAAACCATTGTGCCTTGCGAGAGCCGCTACATCGACGGGATTCAGCCCAGAGATGTCGACACCGGGAAGGCCGGTGGCCAGCCGAGTGAAATATTTGATCTGATCGACACTTCTCGAAATGCCACCGACTCGAACATCGAGACCGCGCTTGCGCATCTCGCGGATATTTTGGTCCGCTTGTCTCACAATCGGAGCAACCAACCGCCATGAAGAATCCGCATGGCCGCGATAGATCGGCTCCATTGGCCGACCGTCGCCGGGCCGGACAAGCAGACAGAACTGCTCCCATGTAGCGCACCGAACCTCTTTCGGCCCGGCGTCGTCTAGCGGACGATCCATTCCTCAGCTCCGTCTGGGCGCGACCGTTGGCTACGTCGCCGTGCCGCCGACGGTGATCTGGTCGATCCTGAGCGTCGGCTGCCCGACCCCCACCGGCACCCCCTGGCCGTTCTTACCGCAGGTGCCGATGCCCGGGTCGAACTCGAGGTCGTTGCCGATCATCTTGACCCTGGTCAGCGCGTCGGGCCCGTTGCCGATCAGCATCGCCCCTTTGATCGCCGGGCCGACCTTGCCGTTTTCGATCCGGTAGGCCTCGGTGCAGGAGAAGACGAACTTGCCCGAGGTGATGTCGACCTGGCCGCCGCCGAAGGCGACGGCGTAGATGCCGTTCTTCACCGAGGCGATGATCTCCTTGGGGTCGGCGGTGCCGGCGAGCATGTAGGTGTTGGTCATGCGCGGCATCGGCGTGTGGGCGTAGGACTGGCGGCGGCCGTTGCCGGTCGGTGCCATGCCCATCAGCCGGGCGTTCTGCCGGTCCTGCATGTAGCCGACCAGGATGCCGTCCTCGATCAGCGTCGTCGATTGTGTTGGCGTTCCCTCGTCGTCGACCGTCAGCGACCCGCGCCGGTTGGGGATCGTTCCGTCGTCGACGACGGTGACCCCGGGCGAGGCGACCCGCTTGCCCATCAGGCCGGCGAAGGCGCTCTCCTGTTTGCGGTTGAAGTCGCCTTCGAGCCCGTGGCCGACCGCCTCGTGGAGCAGGATGCCCGGCCAGCCGGGACCGAGCACCACGTCGAAGGTGCCGGCCGGAGCCGGGACCGCCGAGAGGTTGACCAGAGCCTGGCGCAGCGCCTCGTCGACGGCATGCTGCCAGCTCTCCTCGGTGACGAACCGACCGAACCCCTCGCGCCCGCCGAGGCCGTAGGAGCCGGTTTCCTGGCGGTCGCCGTCGCCGACGACGATCGACACGCCGACCCTCACCAGCGGCCGCACGTCGCGCACCAACGTGCCGTCGGCGCGCAGGATCACCACCTCCTTGAACTTGCCGGCGAGCGACGCGCTCACCTGCCGCACCCGGGCATCCTTGCCCCGGGCGTAGGCGTCGATCGTCTCCAGAAGCTTGACCTTGTCGGCGAAGGTCGGGCTGCCGAGCGGGCTCTCCTCGCCGTAGAGCGCCCGGTTGGTGCCGCGCGGCGGCTCGGCGTAGGTGCCGGCGTGCCCGGCCTTGACCGCCTGGATGGCCTCCGCCGCCCGGCGGATTGCCGGCTCCGAGATGTCGCCGGAATGGGCATAGCCGGAGGCTTCCCCGGCGACCGCCCTCAGGCCGAAGCCCTGGGTGGTGTCGAAGCTCGCCGCCTTCAGCCGTCCGTTGTCGAACACCAGCCCCTCCGACTGGGCGTATTCGAGGTAGAGCTCGCCATCGTCGGCGCCGGAGAGGGCCTCGGCGACGAGGCTGAGCGCACGCTCGCGGTCGAGCCCGGCGCGGTCGAGGATGGTCTGGGTCGTGTCAATCATCGAGGTTCTCCGGGAGGTCGGTGACGTAGCCCATAGATAGGGCGACCGCAGCGCGGATGCACCTGGGCGTACGCGCTTCGTTCCGAGATCGCCCGTCCACTCTTTTCGCATGGCGAGCTTGCTGATATGGTTGCCATCCATACGGCGTCAACGTGCTGTTTGTGGCACAAGATTGAGGCGCGCCGGAAGGCCTGTCGCGAGAACGCCGATGTCAGTCAATCGCATGATTCTACTGCTGATCTTTGGGCTGTTGGTGGCTCCCGCGGACGGCCACGCAGTCCCCGCGAACCTCCTCGACAATGCCGGCTTCGAGACAGGGGACGTCTCGATCTGGACTGTTGATGCGGTCGATTCTTTGTTTGGCGTCTTTGGCATTGCGCAGGTCGTTCACACGGGTACCTATGGCGCTTTCATCGAGGGCCCGGTGCACAATGAGGCCGGCCTAAGTGGCAGTTTCAGCCAAGGCGTGGTGCTGCCAAGTCCAGGCACTTACGCGTTCGGCGCGTGGCTGCGGTTCTTTGTTATCGGCGATGCAGTCGGGAACACCGATGCAGGCCAGGTTTCGATGAGCCTAGGCGGCGCCCTGTCCACGGAAGGCACAACGCCCGCAAACGTAGGTTCAGCCAATTTTGTGCCAGCTCCAAGTCCGCCTTTCGGTGCGAACGTCTTCATGAGCGATTGGATACTGTTCAGCGGCCTCTTTGCTTACACCGGGCCTGGCGGCGAAACTGCGCAGTTTACAATCAGCCTGCTGAATGGCGACTCCGGGCGCGCCGCGCTGGCACTGGACGACGTTTTCGTCGCTGCAGTGCCGGTCCCGCCGGCGTTCGTCCTCATGGTCACGGGTCTGATCGGCGTCGGCCTAGCGAGGCGTACGCGACCGAGATCGCGAGGTGCCCGTTGTTCACTTGCGGGGTAACGCGCCGGGCAAGCGTTCCAACTGGCGCGTTTTGTGAATCGACGTTAGAAGCCAACGGTAGGCCGGGCCGAGCCGCAATCCGGTTGGCTGAATCAACAGCCCTTCGACCGGATGCTATAGTCTCCGGGACAACCGAGACGAAGGAAGGCGCCATGCACTGCGGGACGAGAAGCCTTCTGGCGGTCGCCGTTACGGTTGCCGCTTTCGGGAGCATGACTCCGGTGACTTTTGCGGCAGAGAGCGGCATCGCGGTCAAGGTCAGGCAGGCCGCCGACGTCCGCCGCACCGGCGGCCAGTTGGCGCTCCGCGAGGAAGCCCCCGTTTTCATGGGCGACGTCATCAAGACCAATAGCATCGGCGAGGTCCAGATACGCCTGAGCGACGACACCCGCCTGGTGGTCGGGCCGAACTCGCTGATGACCATCGACCGGTTCGTGTTCAACACCAACGCCACCGCCAAGCAGGTCTCGCTCAACGCCGTGCGCGGAGCCTTCCGCTTCATCACCGGCAACAGCCGCAAGGAGGCCTACGCCATCACCACGCCGACGGCGACCATCGGCGTTCGCGGCACCGGCCTCGACTTCAGCGTCACCGCGGCGGGCACCAGTCTGGCGGTGATCGAGGGCGAGGCGAACATGTGCGAGGTGCTACGGCGCGATCGCTGCCAGCGCGCGATCAGCGGCTGCGGCGTGGTCGTCGCCGCCCCGAGCACCGAGATCAGGCGCATCGAGGATGAGAACGACCGCATCAAGGTTCTGGCGGAGCAGTTTCCCTTCGTCGTCGATCAGAGCCGGCTCGGCGCCGACTTCCAGGTCGACGCCGGGTCGTGCGGCGTCTCGGAGGCGAGCATCAGGGCGGCGCGCGCCCATGAGAGGCAGAAGGAACCGCCGCCGGTCGAGAGTTCGTCGGACCCGGTGACGACCGCCTCGGTGGAGCACTCGCCTCCACCGCCGCCACCTCCGCCACCACCGCCGCCGCCACCACCGCCGCCATGCGCATTATGCGGTGGCTGAAGCTGCCAACCCAGGGTGGGCGCAGCGCGGGTGTTCGCCCTGGCCGTGTAGGGAACAGACGCTAGCCAAATTCATGCGCGAGCGTTAGACTTGGTCCAACAAGACGCGCTGGCGAGGGCGCGTTTCAATCGGAAACCAAGGCGGGCGGCCGCCTGTGTCGACGGGGATTGGGCAATGTTGAAATTTCTCTCGGCGGCCGCGATTGGGATCGGGGTGTCAGCGGGTGCTGCGCACGCTGCGACGCTGACCGGTGATGTAATAAATCAGATGATCTCAAATCCAACGACATCGTTGATTCTCGACAATAACGTTCTTGTTGGCCCCGGGGTGGATTTGACAATCGCTAACACTAATTTTGATTTTGATTTTGCATCGGGTCTCGTCGGCGACGAATACGTTTTGTCGATCAATGCCGGTAGCTATGGAGGTTTGCTTACAGTAAGCGGAGGCGTCACCACAATATTGCTGAGCAACCTGGATTTTTCCGACGGTGAACACCTGGTAGGATTCAACGTCTTCGAGTCACTGTTTGTCCTGACTAACGCGATCCTAACACCCAATTCCATGTCGATCTCCTTTGACGATGTCGCGTTTTCATCTGACGTCGCGTTCAATTTCATTCGCGGTCAGTTCGTCACCGAGCCGATCGCGCCCGTGCCGTTGCCGGCCGCCTTGCCGCTGTTCGCGGGCGCTGTTGGAGCGCTTGGGCTCGTCGGTCGCTGGCGCAAGCGTCGTCAAGCCAACGCCTGATTTCGACCGCCTGCTGAGGCGACGTTTCCGCAATGCGATTGAGGGTGACGGCCACGGTCGTCGCCGGCGTCGTCGGGCTTGAACCACCCCTAAGGCAGAACCTCAAAGCCCGGCTTGAAGCCGTTGAGCGAGATCGGAATACCGATCCCTTCCTCCGGCGTCTGGAAGATGATGAACGTCGCCGTCTGACCGGTGTTCAGCTGCTCCAGCAGCTTGTCCTCGAGGATCACCTCGGCGACGCAGCCGTTCGGCAGGCAGCGCACGAATCCGGCCCGCCCCATGTCGGTTTCGTCGATCTTGAGCCCGAGCCCGGAAGGTAGCAGCACGCCGAGCGGCGCCAGAATGCGCATGATGCGCGATTTCTTGTCGGCGGTCTTCAGCACGATCACCGTCAGGCCGACGTTGTCCCGGTCCTCCGCCGTGACGAACTGCATCAGCACGCACTGTTCGCTCTGGGCCCCCGCCGGCGTGTCGCAGCGCACCTGCCAGTCGCCGTGGGTCGAGCGCACCGGCGGCTCGCCCCGGGCCGGCGGCGCCACCGAGACCACGGCCTTGGGCACCTCCGTCCCCGCCGGCGGCATGGTGGTTTCGGCGGCCGGCGCCGTTTCAGGCTGAGCCTCGGCGAACGGCGTCGGTTCGCGCGTCGCCACCGGGGTGGTGGTCGGGCGGGCGAAGAAGCCGAGCGCGAACAGCACCACGGCGACGCCCACCGCCAGCGCCAGGACCGCGGCGATGATCGTCAGGATCGGGACGAGCGCGCTTCGCCTTGGCGGTTCTTCGTCTTCGTACATCCTGCCCCCGGTTTGTCCGCCGGAGGGCGCCCCGGCTGGAGCCGAATCGATTGCACAGCGGCGGCCATCCTGCAACAAACGGCCGGGCTAAGGAATCCTCGCGCCCACCGTCCGGCCGCCCGCCGGCCAGGGCGGCGATCGCGGCAAATCCTTGGCGCGGCGCGATTTGCCGCATCGCCGCCGCCCCAAGATCGTTGCGGGAAAAAACCGCTTGTGGTTTCTCTCTGGCACGATTCCAAGCAGCCGGGACCGCTGACGGGCGATCGGCGCCAGGACGCCACCGTCGGCCGAGGCTAACGACTGGCCGGAAAGGATCTGATCGGTGATATTGGGCCAGCTACGGCCGGCGGGGTTGGCCTTGGCCCTCGGCCTCATGGGCATGCCGGCGATTGCATGGGCCAATCCCGAGCCATGGCAGATCGGCCTCCAGCCGGCGGCGACGCCGATCATGGAGATGATCCACCGCTTCAACAACGGGCTGCTGATCGTTGTCTCGCTGATCGCTTTGTTCGTTCTGATCCTGCTGGTCTACTGCATCGTCCGCTTCAACGCCCGCATGAACCCGGTGCCATCGAAGACCAGCCACAACACGGTGGTCGAGGTGATCTGGACGGTCGTCCCCATCCTGATCCTGGTCGGCATCGCGGTGCCCTCGTTCGCTCTGCTGGCGACCGAGCACGATCCGGCGCGGGCGATCCCCGGGTTCAACCCGGAGACCGACCGGCAGCTCACTATCAAGGCGACCGGCGAGCAGTGGTCCTGGACCTACGAATATCCCGATGAGAGCGACCTGGCCTTCACTTCCAACATCGTGCGCGACGCAGCCGGCGAGCCGGCCGGCGAGCCGCGGCTGCTCGAGGTCGATTATCCGCTGGTCGTTCCGGTCGGTATCGTGGTTCGCCTGCTGGTCACCGCCGACCCGGAGGGGGTGATCCACTCGTTTGCCGTGCCGGCCTTCGGGATCAAGATCGACGCCATCCCGGGCCGCCTGAACGAGGCCTGGTTCCGCGTTGACCGCGAGGGCGTCTACTACGGCCAGTGCTCCGAGCTCTGCGGCCTCAACCACGCCTTCATGCCGATTGCCGTTCGCGCCGTGACCCCGGTGGCCTACGATGCTTGGGCCGCGGCCGCGGCGACCGATCTTGATGCCGCCTACCGGCAATTGGCCGCCGCCGCCCGGCCGGCCGGCACTGCGGTTGCCGGCGTCAGCCAATAGCATCGGCCCGGCTGCCGTCGGGCGGATCGACCGATCGAGGAGACACCAGATGGCGACCAGCGCGGGTTACCGGGCCCACAGCGAGGAAATGCGCCTGCACGGTCATCCCACCGGCTGGCGCCGCTGGCTCTACTCGACCAATCACAAGGACATCGGCACGATGTACCTTGTCTTCGCCATCGTCGGCGGCGTCATCGGCGGCGTCCTCTCGATCGGCATGCGCCTGGAGTTGATGCAGCCGGGCATGCAGATCTTCTCCGATGCCGAGGTTTTCAACGTCTTCACCACCGCCCATGGCCTGATCATGATCTTCTTCATGGTCATGCCGGCGATGATCGGCGGCTTCGGCAACTGGTTCGTGCCGATCATGATCGGC
>JBBDMC010000050.1:0-7393 GCA_040878485.1 Bauldia sp.
AAGTTCTTCGCGGCGGTCGTCGCGGCCGGTTTCGCCTGCATATTGCTGTGGCGCATGTCCGCCGGCATGGCCGATCAGCGCGCCTACGGGCTGTCGACCACGATTCTCAACATTCCGGTATGGCCGGCCTATGGCGCGGCGCTGGTATCGCTGGTGCTGCTGATCGTCGCCGCGCTCGTGAACGTCTATGAGGAGTTCCGCCGCGCCGCCGGGTATGCTGAAGTCCTCGGCGGTGACCTTGCGGCACTTGATGCTGTCGAGACCGATCGGTTCGACGAAGCGGCGCGCCGCGAACAATTCGTCGCTGACGATGCGCCCGGCCGAGATCACGGTCTTGACCGAGCAGGCGGCGAGATCGCCGACCAGCACGATGTCGGCGCGCCTGCCGGGCGCCACGATGCCGCGGTCGCGAAGGCCGAAGGCGTTGGCCGCCGACCAGCTCGCCGCGCGGTAGACGTGGTGCAGCGGACGGCCGAGCCCGATCAGCGTCCGGATCATGTAGTCGAGGTGACCTTGTTCGGCGATGTCGAGCGGGTTGCGGTCGTCGGTGCACAGGCAACAGAAGCTCGACGTGCTCTCGTCGAGGATTTCAGCCAGCGCATGCACGTCCTTGGTGATCGATCCTTCACGGATCAGCACCTGCAACCCCTTTTTCAGTTTCTCCCGTCCGTCGGCGGCAATGGTCGTTTCATGGTCGGTGCGGATGCGCGCCGCGAGATAGCCGTTGAGGTCGTAGCCGCGCACCAGCGGCGCGTGGCCGTCGATGTGGCCGTCCTGGAAGGCGGCGAGCTTGTCGAGGACCGCCGGCTCGGCGCCGAGTACGCCCGGATAGTTCATGAACTCGGCGAGCCCGATCACCTTCGGATGCGATCGCAACGGCGCAAGATCGGCGGCCAGCAGCGTTGCGCCGGAGGTCTCGAACGCGGTCGCCGGGACGCATGACGACAGCTGGACCCGGAGATCCATCACCGTCGTCTCGGCCGAATCCAGAAAGAAGCGAATGCCCGCGATGCCGAGGACGTTGGCGATCTCGTGCGGATCGCAGATCGCGGTGGTGACGCCGTGCGGCAGGACGCAGCGGTCGTATTCCTGCGGCACGACCAGCGAAGACTCGACGTGCAGGTGGGTGTCGATGAAGCCGGGGACCGCGAACTGCCCGCGCCCATCGATCTCGCGCTTGCCGGAGTAGGCCTCGTACGTGCCGACGATGCGATCGCCGCAGATGGCGATGTCGGTCGTCGTCACGCCGCCCGAGACGATGTCGAGCAGCCCGACGTTTTTGATCACGAGGTCGGCCGGCTCGACGCCCCTGCCCTGGCGGATGGCGCGGGAAAGCGATTTCTTGTCCATGATCGCCCTGTTGTCCCGGTCAACGGCGTGCTGCTTGACCCTAGCAGGTCCGCTAGCGTCCATGGCACGTCCACTAAGCTCTTGAACATTGTTCATGGATGTGATATTGAACTGTATTGACGGCGTGGACCGCCAGAGGAGAGAGGGTCATGACCAAGAGCGCGACACGATCCAGGTCCGGATTTCTATCCGCAATCGCCTGCCTGACCCACCTTTCCCTGTTCGCTTTCGCGACCGCCCAGTTCGCCGGCGCCGCGTCCCCCGGCGAAAAGAGCGACTGTACGACTTTCGGCATGCATTTGGTCGCCGGACCGCCTGAACGTATCCATCTGCGCGGCTTTTCCTTGCTCACGCCCGGGGGCGGCAAGTGGTGCACGAGGGGGCCAAACATGCAGAACACCGAGATATTCCTTTACAAGGCCACGGTATACGGAAGGACAGCAGCCGAAGTGACTGCCGAGGAGAAGGCGCAATCCTTTTATCTCAGGGCTCGGCTGATGGGCGTACCGGAAAGCGTGACCGTGAACATAGAGGCCCTGCTACGCTTCACGAAGTCGCTGCGTGACCAGTATCACGTCGGCCGCTTCACGCTGATGAGCTTCGATGCCGTTCGCAATGACCTGCCGGGATTCCAGTGCGTTCGACGCGGCCTTTCGCAGTTGGAGCTGGAGAATCCGATATATCCGGGCTTGGACTTGATTATCGAAGCGGTCGACTATCTCTGCCTCAATCCAGGCTCAGCGAATACTGTTATCGAGGTCGAATACTCCGAGCGTTACATTGAGGATCGTCGTCCCGGTCCGTCCCTGATGATGGAGCTCGCTCCGGAACTCGAACCGGTTTTGCAGAGCCTCCGGGTCGAAACCGACGCCCTCCGATGACGGAGCAAGCGCGGAGCTTGATCATCCTCGCTGGTGGGAATGGGGTTGGTCGGTTGGCTCGCCAGCGGCATCATCGCTGTGTGGCGTGAGACATCGGACCACAGACTGACCCGGTCAGCGTTGGCACCATGGTGGGCCACACCCTTGGTCTCGTGCTTTTTGCCTTTTTCACCCCCCTGCCGCCCGAACTCGCTCAAAGCGTTGTCCTCGGCCTGGCCATCGCGGCTCGATTGTCCTCGGCCTGGCGCTGTCGGCCCTGATAGTGGCTCTGATAGTGATCGCGCCGCCGATCTTTGCTTTCTTCTTCTTCAAGCGCGTGGTCTGGCGGGCCCGCGACGCCGGCTTTGGCAAGCGGATCGCATATCTGACGATTGTCCCGATCATCAACATCGTCACCATGGCAATTCTTGCTTTGACACGTTCAACAGCTGATGTGCGCAGTTCCTAGCGAAAGTCGTCCCCGCCGCGATCAGCCGGCGTTGCCGCCTTCGTCGTCGTTGTCCTGCAGCATCGAATATGCTATCTATTGTTATCAGATAACATATCAGGAGACCCGGTCATGGCCAGTATCGCCCTGAACAAGCACTTTGAGGAGTTCATTCGGGAACAGGTCGCGAAGGGGCGCTTCAACAATGCCAGCGAAGTCGTGCGGGCGGGGCTGCGCCTGCTCGAGGACACCGAGGCCGGACGCGAAGAGAAGCTGCGAAAGCTGGACGCGGCGATCGCCAAGGGGCTGGCGGAAGCGGAGGCGGGGCTGGGTGTTCCCCTCGACGAAGCAATGGATCGGTTGCGTGAACGGCTTGGGCTGCCGGTCAGGCAACCTGAGGGATGAGAGTTCGCCTGACGGATGCGGCGCTCGATGACCTGACGAGCATCGGCCGGTACATCATGGAGGCTGGCTCGGATCGCGGCGAGGCGTTCGTCCGGGAGATTGAACAGCGATGCCTGGAACTGGGATTCATGCCGGAGGCATATCCGCTCCTGCCAGGTCGGGAGGGCTCTGGGATTCGCAGATGCACTTTTCGCGAATACCTGATCATCTATCGCGTTCACTCCGGCTTCGTTGAGATTATCCGCGTCCTCCACGGCGCGCGCGACATCGACGGTTTGCTCTTCCCCGACGACTGACGCCTACTCGTCCCCCATGGCGATCAGCGAGGCGTTGCCGCCGGCGGCGGCGGTGTTGACCGAGACGACCTGTTCCTGCGCGAAACGGCGGAGGTAGTCAGGACCGCCCGCCTTGGGCCCGGTGCCGGAAAGGCCGGAGCCGCCGAACGGCTGGGTGCCGACGACGGCGCCGATGATGTTGCGGTTGACGTAGACGTTGCCGACCGGCAGGCGCTGGACAATGCGACCGACGGTCTCGTCGATGCGGCTCTGGATGCCAAGGGTGAGGCCGTGGCCGGTGGTGGCGATCTGATCGATCAGCGCGTCGAGCTCTCCGGCCCGCCAGCGAACCACGTGAAGGATCGGCCCGAACACCTCGCGGTCGAGGCGCGAGGCCCGATCGATCTCGATGACGTGCGGAGCGACCCACGTCCCGCCGGCGAGGGCGCCAGCCGGCGTCTCGCCGGCGTAAGCGATCTTCGCCCACGGCGCCGCGCGCATGGCCGCGACATGACCGTCGAGGGTCGCCCTCGCCTCGGCGTCGATCACCGGACCGACGTCGGTGGTGGGATTGCTCGGATCGCCCAACGTCAATTCCGCGGCCGCTCCGACGATCATCGCGAGCATCGGGTCGAAGACGTCCTCCTGAATGCAGAGCAGCCTGAGGGCTGAGCACCTCTGCCCGGCCGAGCGGAAGGCCGACGTCATGACATCGTCGGCGACTTGTTCCGGCAGCGCGCTGGCGTCAGCGATCATGGCGTTGATGCCGCCGGTCTCGGCGATGAGGGGGACGATCGGCCCGCGCTTGGCGGCGAGCGCGCGGTTGATCGACCAGGCGACCTCGGTCGATCCGGTGAAGGCGACGCCGGCGACGCGGTCGTCGGCGACCAGCGCCGCCCCGACATCGCCGTCCCCCGGCGCAAGCTGCGCCGCCGCGGCAGGCACGCCCGCCCGGTGGAGCAGGTCGAAGATGCGAAAGGCGATCAGCGGCGTCTGCTCGGCCGGCTTGGCGACCACCGCATTGCCGGCGGCGAGCGCCGCGCTCACCTGGCCGAGGAAGGTCGCCAGCGGGAAGTTCCATGGCGAGATGCAGACGAAGACACCGCGCCCCCGCCGGAGCAGCCGGTCGCTCTGACCGGTCGGGCCCGGCATCGCCTCGCCGGCGAACAGCGCCCTCGCCTCGGCGGCGTAGTAGCGACAGAAGTCGATCGCCTCACGGACCTCGGCGACCCCGTCATTCAGGGTCTTGCCGCCTTCGCGGGCGAGGAGCGCGACAAGGCCGTCGCGGTCGACGTCGAGAAGCTCGGAAAGGCGCTCGAGCGCCGCCGCACGGTCACCGACGGGAACCCGCGACCATTCGGCGAAGCCTTCGACCGCGGCGGCCATCATCCGGTCCACCGCCTCGAACGGCGTGTCCTCGACGCTGCCGACCGCCGTTTTCCGGTCGATCGGACTGAGCACGGCGCGCGGAACGCCCACGGCAACCTCGACGGCAGCGACCGCCCGGGCCGCGACGGCAGCAGTCGCGGCCTTTTCCATCCCCGCCAGCAGCGCCGCCAGCTCGGCGGCGCTCCCGAACTCCATGCCGCGCGAGTTCCGCCGCGCCGGGGCGTAGAGGTCGGCGGGGCGCGGGATGCGGCCGTGGCGGACGCCTGGAGCGCTTTCGAGGATCGTTGCCGGCCGCGTCAGCAGGCGCTCCACCGGCACGTCGACATCGCCGACGGTTGCCACGAACGAGGTGTTGGCGCCGTTCTCGATGAGCCGGCGGACGAGATAGGCAAGGAGCTCGCGGTGGCCGCCGACCGGAGCGTAGATGCGGCAGGCGACCGGCGCGTCTTCGGATCTTAGCGCGTCGTAGAGCGCATCGCCCATGCCGTGCAGGCGCTGGAACTCGAAGCCACCGCCGCCCCCCGCCATCTCAAGGATGGTGGCGACGGTGAGGGCGTTGTGGGTGGCGACCTGGGGAAAGAGGCGCGGCCGCGCAGCGAGCAGCCGGCGGGCGGCGGCGAGATAGGAGAGATCGGTCGCCGCCTTGCGGGTGAAGACCGGGAAGTCGGCAAGCCCGCGCTCCTGCGCCCGCTTGATCTCGGTGTCCCAATAGGCGCCCTTCACCAGGCGCACGGTCATGCGGCGGCCGGTCGCCGCCGCGAGCGTGGCCACCCAGTCGATCACCGCACCGGCGCGTTTCTGGTAGGCCTGCACCGCAAGGCCGAGACCATTCCAATCGGCAAGTCGAGGGTCGGCGGCAACCGCGGCGAGGATCGCCAATGAGATCTCCAGCCGGTCGGCCTCCTCCGCATCGACCGTCAGATCGAGCCCCTGCTCCTTCGCCTTCGCCGCGAGGTCGACCAGGCGCGGCACCAGCTCTTTCATCAGGCGGTCGCGCTTCCCCGCCTCGTAGCGCGGGTGGAGCGCGGAGAGCTTCACCGATATGCTCGGCCGAAGGGGCAAGGGCCGCCCGGCCGCCGAACGGCCGATGGTCGCGATTGCGTCGGCATAGCGCTCGAAGTTCGCCGCCGCATCGGGCGCCGTTCGGGCCCCCTCGCCGAGCATGTCGTACGAGTGGCCGAAGCCGCGTCCTTCCATGGCGCGAGCCCGGCCGAGCGCCTCCGAAATGGTCTCGCCGAGCACGAAATGATGGCCGAGCACCCGCATCGCCTGCCGCGTCGCGGTCCGCACGGCCGGCTTGCCGAGGCGCCTGACGAGCCCGGCCACGACGCCCAGCGGCGTGTCGCCGGGATGGACGATCCGGCTCGACAGGCCGAGGGCCCAGACCGAGGCGGCGACGAACAGCTTGTCGCCGTGGGCACGCTCGTCCCAATCGCCGCCGCCAAGCTTGTCCTCGATCAGCCGATCCTGGGTGGCGGCGTCGGGAATGCGGAGCAGCGCCTCGGCGAGCACCATTAGCGCCAGGCCCTCGCGGGTCGACAGGGCAAATTCGCGGAGGAAATCCTCGAGTCCGCCAATGGCGCCGGAGCGGGCGCGAATCGCCTCGATCAGGCGCCTGGCGCGGTCGTCGACACGACGCTCCGCCTCGGGGTCGAGCCTGGTCTCGGAGACGAACCGGCGGACGAGCGGATCGTCGTCCTCGGCAAACGGCGCGTCGAACGCCGGAACCTCAAGTGCCGCCGCGGCGGTCGGCATGGTGCGTCGCCCTCCGGCGGCCCGATTGTGACCGGCCACGACGGCCAATGCAATTTGCCCGCGTGTCGGCCGCCGTTGACTCCGACGGGGCCCGGCGCACAACTGATCTCGTCGAAGCTTCTCGCCGAAAGCGACCTGTCATGGTGGCGTGGTATCGGCGGCCGTTGGCCGTCGTCGCGTTGAGCGCGGCTGTCGCCGGATGTTTCCAGAGCGACGATGCCCCCTCTCTGGCGACCGAGGGCGGCGGCTTTATCTTCAACTACCGGCTCGCCGAAGCTTACGCCGGGATCGTCGTCGGTCCGCGACCCAATCGAAGGCTTCCGGCTGGCGCCTCCATCGAAGTGACCTTCGAGAACCCGGCCGGCGGTTCGCCCATCATCATGACCCGCGACGTGACGACGGCCAAACAGCTCCGCTACACGTTCATGACGCCGCCGCTGTCGGGGGTCAGGGCGGACACCGGCTACGCCGTCACCGTCCGGCTGATCACCGCCGACGGCAGCGAGATCGAGCGCATCGAAAAGATCTTCCGCTCGGAGGTCGACCAGTCGGTCCTGCCGGACAAACCGCTGGTGATCGGCCCCGGCTACACGCCAAACCCGGAATCGGCCGAGTAGGAGACCGGGGGAAGCAGAGACGGCCCGCGCGGGCGGAATGCGGCGCGTTATACTTTCACCCAGACCGCGCCCTTGGCGCTCGACTTCACCGCCGCGGCGATGAACTCCATTCCCCTGAGGCCGTCCTCGACGGTCGGGAAGACGACGGCGGGATCGGGCACGTTGCCCTGGCGGGCGGCACGGATCGCCCGGCCGATCTCGGTGTAGAGGTTGGCGAAGCCTTCCAGGTAGCCCTCGGGGTGGCCGGACGGCACGCGGGTGAGGCGGGCCGCTTCCGGCCCCGAGCCGGCGCCC
>JBBDMC010000051.1:0-7288 GCA_040878485.1 Bauldia sp.
GCTCGATCGAGAACATCGATCCCATGGGCATCCACACCGGCGACTCGATCACCGTCGCCCCGGCGCTGACGTTGACCGACAAGGAATTCCAGATCATGCGCGACGCCTCTTGCCGCGTTCTGCGCGAGATCGGGGTCGAGACCGGCGGCTCCAACGTCCAGTTCGCCGTCAACCCGGTCGACGGGCGGCTGGTGGTGATCGAGATGAACCCACGCGTGTCGCGCTCTTCGGCGCTGGCCTCGAAGGCGACCGGCTTCCCGATCGCCAAGGTCGCCGCCAAGCTCGCCGTCGGCTACACCCTCGACGAGCTCGACAACGACATCACCGGCGGCGCCACGCCGGCGTCCTTCGAGCCGACCATCGACTACGTCGTCACCAAGGTTCCCCGCTTCGCCTTCGAGAAGTTCCCCGGCGCCGAGGCGATCCTCACCACCTCGATGAAATCGGTCGGCGAGGCGATGGCGATCGGCCGCACCTTCGCCGAATCCCTGCAGAAGGCGTTGAGGAGCCTGGAGACCGGCTTGACCGGCCTCGACGAGGTGGCGATCGCGGGCCTCGGCGAGGGCGACGACAAGAACGCCATCCGCGCCGCCTTGGGCCGGCCGGCGCCCGACCGGCTGCTGGTCGCCGCCCAGGCGCTCCGCCTCGGCGTCTCGGTCGAGGAGATCGCCGCCCTCTGCCACATCGATCCGTGGTTTCTCAGGCAGTTGCAGGCAATCGTTGAATCCGAATCGCAAGTGATGGCGCTGGGGCTGCCCGATGCCGCCGGGCCGCTGCGGCGGCTCAAGGCGCAGGGCTTCTCCGACGCGCGGCTTGCCACGCTATCGGGGCGGAGCGAGGCGGAGGTTGCCGCGCTGAGGGATAGGCTCGGCGTCCGTCCGGTGTTCAAGCGCATTGACACTTGCGCCGCCGAGTTCGCCTCGCCGACCGCCTATCTCTACTCGACCTACGAGCCGCCGTTCGCCGGAACGTCGGTCGACGAGGCGGCGCCGAGCGGCGCCAACAAGGTCATCATCCTCGGCGGCGGCCCCAACCGCATCGGCCAGGGCATCGAGTTCGACTACTGCTGCTGTCACGCCTGCTTCGCCCTCACCGAGGCCGGCTTCGAGACCATCATGATCAACTGCAACCCCGAGACCGTCTCGACCGACTACGACACCTCGGACCGGCTCTATTTCGAGCCGCTGACCGCCGAGGACGTGCTCGAGATCGTCCGCCTGGAGCAATCGAACGGAACCCTCGCCGGGGTCATCGTCCAGCTCGGCGGCCAGACCCCGCTGAAGCTCGCCGCCGCCCTTGCCGCGGCCAACGTACCAATTCTGGGCACCTCGCCCGACATGATTGACCTGGCGGAGGACCGCGACCGCTTCCAGAAGCTGATCGCCAGGCTCGGTCTGAGACAGCCGCTGAACGGCATCGCCAGGTCAGCCTCCGAGGCGCGGGCGATCGCCGAGCGGATCGGCTTCCCGGTAATCATCCGCCCCTCCTACGTGCTCGGCGGCCGCGCCATGGAGATCGTCCACGACGTAGCCGACCTCGACCGCTACATGGCTCAGGCGGTGGTCGTCTCCGGAAAATCCCCGGTGCTGATCGACTCCTACCTCTCCGACGCCATCGAGATCGACGTCGACGCGCTGTCGGACGGCACCGACACGTTCATCTGCGGCATCATGGAACACATCGAGGAGGCCGGCATCCACTCCGGCGACTCGGCCTGCTCGCTGCCGCCCCATTCGCTCGGCCCAGTGGTCCTGGCGGAGCTTGAGCGCCAGACCCGCGCCCTGGCGCTGGCTCTCGAGGTGCGCGGCCTGATGAACGTGCAGTACGCCATCAAGGACGGCGACATCCACGTCCTCGAGGTGAACCCGCGCGCCTCGCGCACCGTTCCCTTCGTCGCCAAGACGGTCGGCAGGCCGTTCGCCAAGATCGGCGCCCGGGTGATGGCCGGTGCAGCACTTTCCGAATTCGGGCTCGCCAGCCGCCGGCTCGGCCACGTCGGCGTCAAGGAAGCGGTCTTTCCCTTCGCCCGCTTCCCCGGCGTCGACACCATCCTCGGGCCGGAGATGCGCTCGACCGGCGAGGCGATGGGGCTCGATCGCGACTACGCGGTGGCCTTCGCCAAGAGCCAGCTCGGCGCCGGCGTTCCTCTGCCGACGTCCGGCAGCGTGTTCGTTTCGGTCAAGGACGGCGACAAACCGCGCATCGTGGCGGCGGTGAGGCGCCTGGAGCGGCTCGGCTTCGGGATCGTCGCCACCGGCGGAACGCAACGATTCCTTGAGGATCAAGGCTTAGTCTGCGTTCGCATCAACAAGGTGCTTGAAGGTCGGCCGCACATCGTCGATGCTATCAAGAACGGCGAAGTCCAGCTCGTCTTCAACACCACCGACGGCGCGCAGGCCATCGCCGACAGCCGGTCGCTCCGGCGTGCCGCCCTGTTGCACAAGGTCCCTTACTACACCACCATTGCGGGCGCTGTGGCGGTGTCGCTCGGGATCGAGGCCTACCGGTCCGGCACGCTTGAAGTCCGCCCGCTGCAGTCTTATTTCGCGTCGGTGGCCTGAGGGCCGACGCCAGCCGGTTCGATGCTGACCGCAGGGGAACGGGCGTCGGCCGGGTTCTTCGCCTCGGGTCGTTGCGGCAATTGCCGGCCGGTCGGGGGACCCGACCGCCGCGCGTGTTATCGTGCCGGCTTGCCGGACCGAATCGATGGAGAGGTGTGGGGTGATAGAGAAGATTCCGATGACCGCTGGCGGACACGCGGCGCTGGAATCCGAGTTGCGGCGCCGCACCGAGGTCGAGCGTCCGCGCATCATCGAGCTGATCGCGGCGGCGCGCGGCCACGGCGACCTTGCCGAGAACGCCGAGTACCATGCCGCCAAGGAGCAGCATGGCCTCAACGAGGGGCGGATCGCCGAGCTCGAGGACCAGCTCTCCCGTGCCGAGATCATCGACGTGTCGAAGCTGTCCGGCAAGACCATCACGTTCGGCGCCACCGTCTCGCTGATCGACGAGGACACCGAGCAGAAGAAGAAGTACCAGATCGTCGGCGACGTCGAGGCCGACGTTAAGGCCGGTAAGATCTCGATCTCCTCGCCGATCGCCCGCGCCCTCATCGGCAAGACCAAAGGCGACACCGTCGAGGTCGCCGCCCCCGGCGGCGCGCGCTCCTACGAGATCGTCGACGTCAAGTATGGCTAGCGCCCCGCCGTGACCGGACCGAGCCGCGAGGTTCAGGTTGGGGCGGCGGCGTTCGGCAACCACCTGCCGTTGGCGCTGATCGCCGGCCCCTGCCAGCTCGAAACCCGCCAGCACGCCTTCGATATCGCCGGCCGGCTGAAGGAAATGACGGCGGCGGCCGGCATCGGCTTCGTCTACAAGACCTCGTTCGACAAGGCCAACCGGACGAGCCTCGGCGCCGCCCGTGGCGCCGGGCTTGACCGGGCGCTTCCCGTGTTCGGCGACTTGAGGAGCGAGCTGGGCGTCGCCGTCCTCACCGACGTGCACGAACCTTGGCAGTGCGCGCCGGTCGCCGCGGCCGTGGATGCATTGCAGATTCCAGCCCTCCTCTGCCGGCAGACCGACCTCTTGGTTGCCGCGGCCCGGACCGGCAAGCCGATCAACGTCAAGAAGGGGCAGTTCCTCGCGCCCTGGGACATGGCCAATATCGTCGCCAAGATCGTCGACAGCGGCAACCGTGATGTGCTGGTGACCGAGCGCGGGGCAAGCTTCGGCTACAACTCTCTGGTTTCCGACATGCGATCGTTGGCAATCATGGCGGAGACCGGCGCACCGGTGATCTTCGACGCCACCCACTCGGTCCAGCAGCCCGGCGGCCTCGGCCGGGCGAGCGGCGGCGACCGCCGGTTCGTGCCGGTGCTGGCCCGCGCCGCCGTCGCCGCGGGGGTCGCCGGGGTCTTCATCGAGGTTCACCAGGATCCCGACGGCGCCCCGTCGGACGGCCCGAGCATGCTATACCTCGACCGGTTGCCGGCGCTGCTGGAGGTGCTGGCGGCCATCGACCGGGTGGTGAAGGCAGACAGGAGCAGCCGGTGAAGTCGGGAAAGGTCTGGGGGACGACCGAGCCCCTGCTGGTGACGCCGCTGGTCCAGGTCCATCGTCTGTCGATTCTGCCCTATTCCCGGTGTTCGCTGCATGTCCACCGCTTCAAGTGGAACGCCTTCTTCGTCTGGTCGGGCAAGCTGATCATCGAAGTCCACAGAGAGGACTACGACCTGGTCGACATCACCGAGCTCAGTCCGGGCGAGCTGGCGACGGTGCGGCCAGGCGAATACCACCGCTTCGCCTCGGACACCGATCCGGTCGAGGCGATCGAGGTTTACTACACCGAGGCACTGTCGGAGGACATCGTCAGGAAGGACGTGGGCAGCAGGGAACCGCCCGACGCATGACAGCGCCAACCGCGGTCGTCATCATCCCGGCGCGGATGGCGGCGAACCGGCTCCCGGGCAAGCCACTGGCCGACATCGCCGGCGTGTCCATGGTCGTCCGCGTCTGGCGCCTGGCGGTCGCCGCCGGCGTCGGCCCGGTCGCCGTGGCGACCCCCGACCGGGCAATAGCCGACGCCGTGGCGGCCGGTGGCGGGACTGCGGTGATGACCGGCGCCGACCACTTGAACGGCAGCTCGCGCTGCCACGAGGCGGCCGGCCTCCTCGACGACCGCGCCGAGGTAGTCGTCAACCTCCAGGCCGACATGCCGACCGTCGCCCCGGAAACGATTCGCGCCGCGATGGCGCTGATGACCGATCGCGAGCTCGCCATCGGCACCGCCTGCGCCGAGATCGCCGACCGACGGGCAGCGGCCGACCCCAACGTGGTCAAGGTGGTGGGGACTCCGGTGGCGGACAGAGTCTTGCGTTGTCTCTATTTTACCCGGGCGACGGCGCCCTTCGGCCCCGGTCCGCTTTACCAGCACATCGGCATCTACGCGTGGCGGCGTTCGGCCCTCGACCGCTACGTCGCCCTGCCCCCCTCGCCGCTGGAGACCCGCGAGCGGCTCGAGCAGCTTCGCGCGCTCGAAGCCGGGATGCGGATCGACGCCGCCGTGGTCGATGAGGTCCCGCCGAGCGTTGACACGCCGGCCGACCTCGAACGCGTCCGCCAGATGATGGCCGGGCACTAGGACGACGCCAGTCGTCCCGGCAAGCCTAGGCCGACGTGAGGTGGGGCCCGAGCGGGCCGAGATCGACCCACCGGTCTTCGCCCCGCGGCCGCGCCCTTAGCGGCACGTCGAAGCGCCTCAGCGTCCACATGCCCTCGATCTCGGCCTCGATGGTGTCCTTCGTCCACTTCGCGGCCGGACGCACGACGCTGAGATGCCCGAAATCGATGAGAACCTCCCCGGCTTCGCCACCGAGATCATGACCGGAAACCGTGATCCGGAACTTCGCCGCCACGTCGGGGGCAATCTCGCCATCGACCTTGCCGAGTCTCGTTTCGATCGTTCGCAGCAACTGACGATGGGGCTCCTCGATCTCCTGCGGGATGACGGCCGGCGTCCGATTGTCCCAATCGATGCGCGTCATCGATCGCTTGCCGCCCCAAAAGACGATCGGCACGAATTCGTCGAAGCCGGAGAAGCGGCGCAACGTCCGGGGGCTCTCCCCGACCACCGCCACGACCGGCGTGCCGAAGCCGACGCACGGCAGCGTAACATGCAGGCGCGAAGTGACCACCAATTCGGCGCGCCGAAGGATATCGCAGGTTTGCGCCATGCGGTGCATGCGCCGCAGCGGGTCGGCCACGATCTCGCGCGGCGCCACATTGGTCAGCCGCCGCGCCCGGTCGCGCAGTTGCTTCGGCACGAAGGCCCGTTCCGCCCTCGCCGGTAGATCGACGAAGACGATGCCCGAGCGTTCGGAGGCGGGAACCGGAGCGAGCTTGCGTCCGAAGAAGAGGGTGATGCAGCCGGTCCATTGGGCAGCGATCGATTGGCTCGCCAGTTTCTCGATCGACACGCGGTCGCGACTGCCGATCGGCTGGTGCGCGGCAAGATAGGGAATCCAGCTGTCGTTGAGGAGGCGATCGGTTCCGAGGCAGAACCCGTAGAACAGCGGATCGATGGAATCCGACGGAGAGAACCGCTTCTTCCTGAGGCCGACCTTGAGCACGCGATCGGCGAGCTGGAACCAGGAATTCATCACCACCAGATGCGCTTCGGGCAGATTCGCCTTTGACAGCAAGTCGCGATCGATCATGCGATCGACGCGCGGCAGGAACGCCGATGCCGCCATCGCCTGCAGATCGTCACCGAGATTGTCCGTGGCGAAGGCGAGCAGTCCGACTTTTGACATCCGCGGGGGTGCGCCAAGTTCTTCTTCTTCACGCTTTCTCGGCGAGTATGTATCAGAAACGGGCGGCGTGGCGGACCGCCGCGAAGGCCTTTCGCCAGCCTGTCCCGGCCGCCGGTTCAACGACGGCAACGGTCTCGACCACCGGCCCCGCTGCCATTCTCGTCGGGCCGTAGCCGGGAGGTGGGCAGCTCGCGTGGCCGCCGGGCTGGCGACCGCCGTCGCAATCCCGTTGCACCAGCTATGCACTCCTTGCAGAGTATGCCGGCGAATCCCTAGATATCGCTGGCCTTGAGTCTCACAAGACCGGGGCGCTTCCGCCAGCGCCGGACCGGCATCAAGGGGAACCCGGTTGATGCACGCCAAGGTGATCATCGTCGGCTCCGGGCCGGCCGGCTACACGGCTGCCGTCTACGCCGCCCGCGCCATGCTCGAGCCCGTCCTGATCTCCGGGGTTGCCGTCGGCGGCCAGCTCACCACCACCACCGACGTCGAGAACTATCCGGGGTTTGCCGACGTCATCCAGGGCCCCTGGCTGATGGAGCAGATGCGGGCCCAGGCCGAGCACGTCGGCACCCGCATCGTCGGCGACCACATCACCGCGGTCGAGCTGTCGCGTCGTCCCTTCCGCCTCACCGGGGATTCGGGCAAGACCTACACCTGCGACGCGCTGATCGCCGCCACCGGCGCCGAGGCCAAGTGGCTGAACCTGCCGTCCGAGCAGAAGTTCCGCGGCTTCGGCGTCTCGGCTTGCGCCACCTGCGACGGCTTTTTCTACAAGGGCCGTGAGGTGGTGGTGATCGGCGGCGGCAACACCGCGGTCGAGGAGGCACTGTTCCTCACCCATTTCGCCACCAAGGTGACACTCATCCACCGCCGCGACGCGCTCCGGGCCGAGAAGATCCTTCAGCAGCGCCTGTTCGCCAACCCGAAGATCGCGACCATCTGGGACTCGGTCGTCGAGGACGTTCTCGGAACCG
>JBBDMC010000052.1:0-7231 GCA_040878485.1 Bauldia sp.
GACCGGAAGACATGCGTGGATAGAAGCGGCGATCGAGGGGATGATCAGGCAGACGAAGCAGAGTTAGGGCCAGATCGATCGGCCCAGTCCCCCCTCTCCCACCAAGGGAGAGGGGAACCCATTTGGCACGGTTGGCGGAACCGAAGCGCCCCGAGCCTCAGCATGAGGAAGCCCGGGGGCGGCCGACTTTCGACCTCACCCAGAGTGGCCGCGCAGCGGCCCTCGAAGGGCGAGGTCGTTGCGCGGCCGTCGATCATCCCCGCCAGTCGCCGTCCCGCCACATCGCCCCCAGCCCCTCACGATACGTCGGATAGGCGAGCGCGACGCCCAGCCGTTCCTTCATACGCTTGTTCGAGACGCGCTTTGCCTCGGCATAGAACGAGCGCGCCAGCGGCGAAAGCTCGGCCTTCTCGAACGCAATATCGGAAGGAACAGAGACGCCCATCAGCCCGGCCGCATAGGCGACAACGTCCTCGGGCGGCGCCGGCTCGTCGTCGGCGAGGTTGAAGATGCCGGCGACGTTTCCGGCAAGCGCCGCGGCAAGGGCGCGGACGATGTCGTCGACGTGGATGCGGTTGAACACCTGGCCCGGCTTGACGATGCGCCGGGCCGTCCCATCGGCGAGGTTGACCAGCGCGTTGCGGCCGGGACCGTAGATGCCGGCGATGCGGAAGACGGCGAGCGGTACGCCGCGCTCGGCGGCGACCGCGGCCCAGGCGCGCTCGGCCTGCAACCGTTGGCTTGAGCGGCCGGGCGCCGGCTTCGGCGGGGTCTTCGTCAACCCAGGCGCCGCCGTGATCGCCGTAAACCCCGACGGTCGACAGGGTGCCGATCCATGCGAGATGCGGTGCGGCGAGGATGCTCGCCCGATGGCAGGAAAGCACGGGGTCGGCCGCCCCCGGTGGAATGGAGACGACCAGGTGGGTGGCGTGGCGCACCGCCTCGCCGACGCCGACGCCCGGGTGGGTGCCGTCGAACAGGGAGGTCCTGATCCCCTCGGCGGCCAGCGACACCGCCTTGTCGACCGAGCGGACCGTGCCGCCGACCCAGTCAGCCCGCCCCTTCATCGCGCGGGCAAGGGTGGCGCCGGTGTAGCCGAGGCCGAAGACGAAGAGACGGACCGGCGCGGTCATTTCTTGCCGGGCGGCGTCAGCGGCTTGACCTTCCGGCCCGCTGCGGAATCGGCGATGAGTGTGGCGAGGCGGCGTTGACGCGTCTCCTCCTGTTTGGCGCTCATGACCCACCAGATCGCCGGGCGGCGATACGAGGGCGCCATCTTCTCGAAGTTGGCCCATGCCTTTCGGTAGGCGCGGAATTGCTTCTCATACGCCGGCGCCAGACCAATGTGGCGGTTTTCACCGGAGTAGCGATTCTGAAGTTTCGGGTCGCGTTTGTCATACGCAGCAAGGCCAGCGGGATGGGCGAGCCCGGCTGCTTTCAATTCCTCCACCCGCCTGATGTTGACCTGGCTCCAGATGCTCCTCGCCCTGCGAGGCGTGAAGCGGATGGTCCAGGTGGTCTCGCCGCCACCGCCGCGGCCGTCGATCCAGCCGAAGCAGAGCGCTTCGTCGAGCGCCTCTTTGTGCGTGATGCCTTTCTTGCCGGACTTCGCCTTGTAGAAGCCGACGACCTGCTCACTCGCCTTGGCGTGGTTCTTCTCGAGCCAGGCGCGCCATTCCTTCTGCGAGGCGAAGAAGCGCGGGGTGTCGGTCATGTCGCCGCCGTCCACTCGCTCCTCACCTCGGGATCGCGCTCCGCCGCCAAGTGCCTCCGCCGATGCTGGTCGAATTCCCCGCCAGGTAACAACTGCGACAGCGCCCACACGGCGGCGCCGCGCACGATGGGCGATGGATCGTCGAGATGATCCTCCGCTACCGAGGCAAGGCCGGCATCCCCCGCGTTGCCAACCGCGATCAGCACGTTCCGCACGAACCGGTCGCGGCCGATGCGCTTGATGGGCGAGCCGGCGAAGCGGGCCCGGAAGGCTGCATCGTCGAGCATGGCGAGGTCGGCGAGTGGCGGCGCGACAAGATCCTGGCGCGCCGCGAGCTTCGCCTCGCTTGTTGCGCGCGCGAACTTGTTCCACGGGCAGACGGCAAGGCAGTCGTCGCAGCCGAAGATGCGGTTGCCGATGGCCTTGCGAAATTCGCGCGGGATCGGGCCGTGGTGCTCGATCGTCAGGTACGAGATGCAGCGGCGGGCGTCGAGCCGGTAGGGGGCCGGGAAGGCTTTGGTCGGGCAGATGTCGAGGCAGGCTCGGCAGGTGCCGCAGTGATCGGTCTCGGGCCGGTCGGGCGGCAATGCCACCGCGGTCAGGATCGCGCCCAGAAAAAGCCACGATCCGAGCTCGCGGCTGACCAGGTTAGTGTGCTTGCCCTGCCAGCCGAGGCCGGCGGCCTCGGCGAGCGGCTTCTCCATCAGCGGGGCGGTGTCGACGAACACCTTGACGGCGCTGCCGGTGCGGGCGGCGAAGCGGCCGGCGATCCGCTTGAGCTTGCCCTTGATCAGGTCGTGATAGTCGCGATGGCGGGCGTAGACCGAGATCGACCCCAGGCGGCTGTCCGCATGCGCCAGCAGCGGGTCACAGTCCGGTCCGTAGTTCAAACCGAGCATGACAACCGCCCCCACAGACGGCCAAAGACGCCGCGGATCGCCGCGGCGGGTGGCGGTCGCGGCGAGCCAACCCATTGATCCGTAATGGCCTTCGGCGATGAAACGGACCAGCCGCGGTGCCGCCTGAGGGATGGAATCTGGCGCCGCCACCCCGGCCGCGTCGAACCCTTCCGCTTTCGCGTCGGCGATCAGGGCGGCTTTCACGGCGCTCGGGTCGTTCAGAAATCGAGGTCGGCGTAATGGGTCGCCGCCGGCATGCCGCGTACGGTGTCGGCGAGGATCGGGCGAAACGACGGCCGTGACTTGACTCGCGCGTACCAGGCTTTCGCCATCGCGTCTTCCTCCCATGGCACCTCACCGAGATAGTCGACCGTCGACAGCGCCGCCGCGGCGGCAAGATCGGCGAAGCTCAACTCGTCACCGGCGAGGCACTTCCGCCGCGCGGCGAGGTAGCCGACGTAGCCCAGATGATAGCGGATATTGGCGCGGGCAGCGCGGATCGCCGCGGCATCGGGCGGGCCGCCACCGGCTGAGATCGGCATGCGGCGCTTGTAAACCTTTTCGTTGAGCAGGTAGCCGGTGACCTCGGCCTCCAACTTGTCGAGGAACCAGCCGATCAGGCGGCGCGTCTCGGCGCGCTCCGCCGGTCGCGCCGGCATCAGCGTATTCTCGCCGAGACGGGCGCCGCGCGTTTCGGTGAGGTATTCGCCGATCACCGCCGCGCCGCAAATCACCGCCCCATCGTCGTCGACGAGAACCGGCAGGGTCCCGGCCGGATTGAGCTTCAGAAATTCCTCGCGCCGCTCCCAGGGCGCCTCCTCGGCAAGGGCGACCGTGTCACCGTATTCGCCGAGGATCAGTCGGACGAAGCGGGAGCCGGCCGACAGCGGGTAGTGATGAAGCACTGGCATCAGACGGGAGCGATCGGAAGAAGCCTCTGTCGTCGGGACAAATCGCGCGAACCGGGCCGGGGTTTCGGGTATAGAGCCCGCGCCTGGCGGGAACAAGCCGATTCGCGCCTCAGCAGGAGATCGACGGGCATGGATCTGAAGACCCTCCTCGACGCCATCATCCTCGGCGTGATCGAAGGAGTAACGGAGTTCATCCCTGTTTCCTCGACCGCCCACCTGCTGCTCGCCGGCCGGGCGCTCGGTTTCGAAAGCGCAGGCAAGGCGTTCGAGGTGCTGATCCAACTCGGCGCCATCCTGGCGCTCCTGTCGGTCTACGCGGCGCGGCTATGGCAGCTCCTGACCGACCTGCCGCGCAGCCGACGCACCCAGGTCTTCGCCCTCGGCGTGGTGATCGCCTTCCTGCCGGCGGCGATCCTCGGAGTCATCTTCCACCCGTTCATTACCGGGGTTCTGTTCCATCAGGTGTTGTTGATCTCGCTGGCGCTGATCATCGGCGGGGTGGGGCTGATCTGGATCGACAGGATGACGCTCAAGCCGCGCTTCCACGACATCATGGACTATCCCCTCGGCCTCTGCCTCGGCATTGGCGCGTTTCAATGCCTGTCGCTGATCCCCGGCGTGTCGCGCTCGGGAGCGACCATCGCCGGGGCGCTGCTCCTCAAAGCCGACAAGCGGTCGGCGGCGGAATACTCGTTCTTCCTCGCCATACCGACCATGGCCGGCGCCTTCGTCTATGACCTCTACAAGAACCTCGACGTCATCGACGCGGGTGAGGGGCTGGTGATCGCGGTCGGCTTTGTCGTGGCGTTCGCCTCCGCGGTTGTCGTGGTCAAGGGCTTCCTCGGATTCGTCAGCCGGCACGGCTTGGCCCTGTTCGGCTGGTGGCGAATCGCGGTCGGAGCGGCGGGACTGGTCGCGGTGTTCTTCTTCGCCGCAGGCGAAACGTCGACCGCCGGCTCAGGCGGTCTGGCGGCGTTCGAACTGGCCGTGGCGGCGGAAACGGGAGAGATAAGACGGCAGGATGGCGGCGAGGCTCAGCGGATCGATTCCGAGATCCTCGAGGGTGCGGCCCTCGGCGCGCGCCGCTTCTGAGACGACGTTGTCGACCTTGAGCTGGCGCACCTGGTCGACGGTGAGAAGGCGTCCGGGAAGGCGTTCAAGCACTGCCGCGCTCGCCGTCGTCAGCCACCATGGCAGGGGGATGAGCAAGCGGCGTCGCTCGATCTCGCGCAGGGTCAGTTCGATCAGCTGGCGGAACGTCGTCACTTCGGGGCCGCCAAGCTCGTAGACCGTCGCCCCCCTCGCTTTGCCTTCCACCGCGTCGGCGATGGCGGCGGCGACGTCGCCGACGAACACCGGTTGGAATCGGGTGTGGCCGCCGCCGAACAGAGGAAAGGCCGGCAGGAAGCGGGCGAGACCGGCGAAGCGATTGAAAAAGTGGTCCTCGGGCCCGAACATGATCGAGGGGCGGAACACTGTCGCGGCGGGCAGCGTCTCGAATACTGCCGCCTCTCCTGCGGCCTTGCTGCGGGCATAGGCGGAGTGAGATTGAGCGTCGGCGCCAATCGCCGAGACATGAACCAGCCGGCCAATGCCGGCCGCCCGGGTGGCCTCGGCGACTGCGCGAGCGCCGAAGACGTGAACCGCGTCGAAGCGCTGGCGGCGGGATTCGGCTAGGATCGCAACCAGATTGACCACCGCGTCGGCATCGGCGACGGCGCGGTCGACCGACCAGCGGTAGCGGAGGTTGGCCTGGATGGGCTGGACCCAACCGACCCCGCCGAGCGGCTGCAGGTGTCCGGCGAGATCGGGCCGGCGGACGGCGGCCCGCACCCGCCAGCCGCGCTTCAGGAGCGCGCGGACGAGATGGCGGCCGAGAAAGCCCGAGCCACCAAAGACCGTGACCAGACCCCGCTCGGTGGTGGTGATTGGCATCGGCTGTTCCATCGGGTGGATTTCTCAGCAGGCCGTCATATCGGCTCACGGAGAGGCTGTATAGGCGCGACGCGGGCGCGGCGGGCTGGCAGCGTTGACAAGGTTCCGGGCCACCCTTACCTATCGCGGGCTCAAGCCCAGGTGGCGGAATTGGTAGACGCGCACGGTTCAGGTCCGTGTGCCGCAAGGCGTGAAGGTTCGAGTCCTTTCCTGGGCACCAGCTGTGGTTCCACAGCCTGTTGACGTTCCGCCCGACCAAGCGCCGCACGTCCCCTGACATGCGCGCAAGGCGACACGCTGTTGCACTTTAGTGCGACGCATTAGAGTGCACACAACCATCCGACGATGAGGTCGAGCCATGTTTGGCTGGCTGAGGAAGAGGCGCGAGGTCCGACAAACTAAAAGCTTGAAGCAAACGGTTGCGTCTTTGATCGATGCCTACGGCGCACTCATGGAACGGCCTCCGGGATACATCATGGACGTTTCCGTTTTGCCGGCCAGCAAATCGATGATGAAGAAGGCTATCAAGGTCCAGTGGACAATCGAGGCGAACAAGCTTCTGCGCGGAAGCGCTGATGCGCAGACACACGAAAAACTGGCCGGGCTCGAAGTTGGATATGCGTATCTTGCCCATTTCCAGGTCGGTGTCGGTGAACCGTGGGACGTGTTGCCGTCGCTGGAAAAAGCAACAGCACCGGACTCCACAGACGACGACATGCTCGCCGCAATGCGTCCCGTGGGTCGCTACCTTCCGTTTTCGGACGCAATGGTCGCCGAGGCGGCCGTTCTGCGGGCTGAGTTCCAGGCCTTCCGAGAGGTGTTTTCAGAGCGCCTGAGCGCTGGGCCGGCCGCGCGATGATCTCGTCGTGAAGACAGCGCGCCCGCGGGGGGTGCGTTTCTGGTGCTTCCGGCCGAACGTGCGCGCGCGAGCATTCTATGAGCAACAGGGCTTTCGTCCGCTCCGCTTCACCGACGGCGCGGCCAACCAAGCGAAGCTGCCCAACGTGCTCTATGTCTGGCGACCTTGGCCAGGCGGGAAGAGGTGGCATGGTGGCGGTCAAACTCTTAATGATTTTGAGTGTATGCCATCTTGAATCGACGGACGCGCCGATGACTATCCGCCATCACAAGGGCGATCTTCCCGACGCCGCTCGATACGCCGGAACTGTTGCGGTCGACACCGAAACACTCGGCCTCAACCCGCTGCGCGACCGGCTCTGCCTGGTCCAGATCTCCGCCGGGGACGGCACTGCCGACGTCGTCCAGATCGCGGCCGGCCAGACCTCGGCACCCAACCTTACCCGCCTGCTCGCCGATCGAGCGATCACCAAGATCTTCCACTACGCCCGTTTCGACGTCGCGGTCATCGAGCACGCGTTTGGCGTCACGGCCGAGCCGATCTTCTGCACCAAGATCGCCTCGCGCCTGACGCGCACCTATGCGGACCGGCACGGACTCAAGGACCTGGTCAAGGACCTGCTCGACATCGATCTGTCGAAACAGCAGCAGACCTCTGATTGGGGAGCGGAGGCGCTGAGCGAGGCGCAGCTCGCCTACGCCGCCGCCGACGTTCTCCATCTTCACCGGCTCAAGGAGCGGCTGGAAGAGCGCCTCTTGCGTGACGGCCGGTTGGACCTGGCGAAGGCTTGCTTCGCCTTTCTGCCGGCGCGAGCCCGCCTCGATCTTGCTGGGTGGGGCGAGGAGGACATCTTTGCCCACTAGGTGTCGTTACCAAGGACGTTGTTCAGCCTTGAAGCAGGTGGAAGTGCCTT
>JBBDMC010000053.1:0-7229 GCA_040878485.1 Bauldia sp.
CCACCCCTCGGTCGCCTCGGCCCGGTCGAGGTCGGCCATCGCCGCGGCGAAGGCGCGTTCGGCTCGCGGCCGGTCGCCGTAGAGCGCCATTGCCGCGCCGACCTCTGCCTTGGCGAGCGGGGTGCGGAAATTGTCGAGCTTGGAATCGGCGTAGTAGCGCAGGTCGCCGATGGCGGCGCGCCCACTCCGCGCCAGCACATAGAGGGCGTAGGCGATGTCCTCGCCGCCGCTCTCGAAGTCGCCGGCGTAGGCGATGGCGTTGGCGAGATTGTCGAGGGCAAGCTCACGGGCTAGTTCCGGCACGCGGTAGCCGTTTTCAGCAGCGCGGGTGATGAAATCGGTGACGTAGGCGTCAAGCCAGAGGTCGCCGCCGGCGCCCTCTGGCCCCCACAGGCCGAAGGCGCCGGAGGCCGCCTGATCGGCGAGCACCCCGGCGATCGCCTTCTCGACCCGCTCCCGGATGATCTGGTCGGCGCCGATGCCGACCGAGATCGCGACGTCGTCGAGATAGACCAGCGGCATTGCACGGCTGGTGAGCTGCTCGACGCAGCCGTAGGGGTAGCGGTCGAGCGCCGCCAGGATACCGGCGACGTCGAGCGGGCCGGCGCCGCCGAGCGACACGGCGACCGAGCCGGTGCCAGGGACGAACGCCTCGGTGAGGGCAGGGTCGATCAAGAGCGAACCGCCACCGGCGACCGTGATCAAGCTCCGCTTGGTCACCGGCTGGCCCGCCGGTCTGACGCCGAGCGCAAGGCTGGTCGGGTATTCCTCGCCGGAGGGAGCCGCGAGGCTGACGATGACGTCGAAGTCGCCGATGGCGGTGGCGGTCATCGGCAGGGTGATGGCGGTGCGGGCCCTCTCGTCGAGATGGAACGGACGGCGGGCGACCACGTCGGCGACCTCGATGCCGTCGCCGGTTGCGACCGTCAGCCGGTAGTCGCCGGCGGGGCCGGCGACGTTGTTGACCTCGACCAGAAGCCGCGAGGAGTCGCCGAGCGACAGGAAGCGCGGGATGCTCGCCGTCACCACCACCGGATCGCGGACGATGACGTCCTTGGCGGCGTGACCGACGCCGTCGCTCGTCCACGCCATCGCCATCACCCGCACGGTGCCGTTGAAGTCGGGGATATCGAAGGCGACCGACACCTTGCCGTCGGCGTCGGCGGTCAGGATGCCGGAGTAGTGGGCGACGAGCTTCTGGGTCGGCGGCGGGGCGGCGAGCCGCACCGGACCGCCGTCGCCGCCGGAGCGGACCGCCCCCGGCACGCCCTGCATGCGGTCGATGAGCAGCCCGTAGACGTCGCGGATTTCCATGCCGAGGCGGCGCTGGCCGAAGTACCAGGCGTCCGGCGCCGGGGTCTCGAAATTGGTGAGGTTGAGGATGCCGACGTCGACCGCCGCGATGGTGACGCGGGCTTCGGCGCCCGCCGGCAGATTGCCGATCGCGACCGGGATCGTCAGCGGCTGGCGCGGCCGCGTCTCGTCGGGCAGGTCGAGCGCCACCGAAAGCTGGCGCTCGCCCGGCGCGACCTTGGCCCAGGTCAGGCCGAGGGCGCGCGCCGGCATGCGCTTGGCCGCGATGTCCATCGGCCGGTAGAGCGTCGCGGTGACGTAGGCTCCCGCTCCCCACGCCTCGGTCACCTCGAGGTCGACGGTGGTGCCGCCTTCCGGGACCTCGACCGCCCGCATGGCGATCAGACGGTCGTCGACGACCGTGATCAGGGCGACGCCCGGGAAGCGCGGGTTGAGGCGGAGCCTCGCGGTCTCGCCGCTCCGATAGGCAGGCTTGTCGAGCCCCACCTCGAGAGTGTCGGGCGTCTCCGACGTGCTGACCGGCCGGTACCAGCCGGCGTAGAACTCGACGCTGGTGGCGGCCGGCGCTCGGTCGTCCTCGACCGTTAGCCGATAGCGGCCCCAGTCGACCCGCGCCGATATCGTCGCCGGGCGGTCGGCGGCGATGTCGACCATTCCGCCGTCGACACGGGCCGCGTTGGTGATGACCTCGTAGGTCCACCGCCCATTAGTCTGATACCACTGGTAGTCGCTCTCCAGCCGTTCGAGCGCCCAGCCGACGCCGGCCTTCGCCGCGCGCGTGCCGTCCGCCGCGACCAGGATCGCCTCGAAACCGGCCGTCGCGCCCTCGTTGACGTCGCCGCCGAAGAGCGGTCTGACCCCGATCATCGGCGAGGCGGGCTTGACCGGGTGGGACAGGCGCCGCTCGACCGCCCGGCCGTTGGTGTCGGCGAGGCGAACGATCAGCTCGGCCTCGAACGGATGGGTCGAGACCGAAGGCTCCGGCAAGGCTGCGGCGAACCTCGCCTTGCCGTCGGCGTCGGTGACGGTGTCGATGGCGAGCGGCTCGCGCCGTGGCGTCACGCCCTCCTCGGCGAGGCCGAACCAGTAGCCGGGATAGGCGGCGAGCCCGTCGATCGGCTTTAGCGTCACCTCGCCCTCGACGGCGAGGTCGGGAGCCGGCGCTCCCCACAGGTAGCGGGCCTCAAGGTCGATGGTCGCGGGCTCGTCCAGGTCGAAGGCCTCGACCGCCGTCGTCAAAGCGAAGGTCAGGCGCTCCGGCTCGAAGTCCTCGACCAGGACCGACGTTTCGCCGAGCGAAGGGCCCTTGGGGTCAGCGTGGAGCCGGACCCGCCAGGAGCCGCGCATGGCGCTAGCGGCGAGCTCCACGTCGTGGGTGTAGCCGCCGAGGCTGGTGTCGGAGAGCAGCGTGCGCAGGAACTCGACGCCGTCGGGGCGCTCGACCACCAGGGTGAGCGGCAGGCCGGCGACCGCGACCGCCCGCGCGTCGCGGACGAGCGCCGTCAGATGGACCGTCTCGCCCGGCCGGTAGATGCCGCGCTCCGGCGTCAGGAATGTGTCGAGCGCCGTCGGCGCCGAGCGGCCGGCGACCCCGCGGTCGGTGAGATCGAAGGCGGGGCGGTCAAGGTCGATGAAGGCGTAATCGTCGCCGGTCTCGGCCACCACCAGTTGCGGCGTCATGCCGCCGGCGCCGCGCGCCAGCCCCGGCTCGAAGCGGGCGTAGCCGTTCTCGTCGGAGACCGTCTCGCCGAGGATCTCGTTGTTGACCGCGATCAGCCTGACCTTCGCGCCGGCGACTGGTTTGGCGCTCGCCAGCGAGCGGATCAGAGCGTGCACGCCGTCGTTGGCGGAGAGCGCCGTCAGCCCGAGGTCGGAGACGACGAACCATTGCGTCGCGATCGGCCCCCATTCGTCGAGCTTGCCGGTCGTCGGCGCCGCGGTGATGGCATAGGCGCCAGCCAGCATCCTCGGCAGAGCTTGCGTGATGGGGATCGCCGTCGTCACCGTCTCGTTGAGCTTCGACTGGATGTCGATTTCGCCGCTCCACACGAGCTCGCCGCTTTCCCCGGCGATCCGCTCGGCGGTGTAGCGCGATAGCTGGCTCATGAAGGAGCCGTCGCGCACCGCCTCCGCGATGGCGCGGTCGCCGATCCGGTAAATCGTCGCCTTGGCGCTGTCGGTGTTGACCGACGAAATCGGGATCGAGGCGCCCGCCCCAGCAGGTAGGATGTAGGCGTTGCCGGCGAAGCCGACCCACGGCGCCCGGTCGCGCACGTAGACGCCCAGCTCGACCGGGTGGGGGAGGGTCTCTCCGTCCGCCGCCGGCAGCCCGCCGCGCACCCTGATGACATAGCGGCCGCCGTGCTTCACCCCGTCGATGCAGATCTGGCTCTCCTGCGGTTCGATCGCCAGGCCTTCGCCGCCGGTGACCGTGACGTAGTCGGAGAGGTCTAGGCGCATGACCGCCAGCGCGTCGGAGAAGCGGACGCAGATCTGCGGCGTGGCGCTGTCGGCCTCGACCTCGTGGGAGATGATCCGGAAGCCGTGCGTGGCGACAACCGCCTCGTAGGCCGCGCGCACCGGTGCGACCTCGGCGATCGCGAGGCCGGCTCGGTAGGCGCGGATCGCCGGCTTCCAGATTTCGCGTTTGGCGAGCGCCGCGCCGAGGAGCGCCAACGCCCGGGCGCGGTCAGGCGCGGTCTCGCCGCGGAGATGGGCATTGATCGCCGCGCCGCTCGCCTCGGCCGCCGCGCTCTGCCGGTCGGACCAGTTGGCCGGATTGCGGGCAAGGCTCGCCTCGGCTAGGTCGAGCCAGGCGCCGGCGTTCTCGTCGGCGATGGCAAGCGCGCGTCCATAGGCCAGGGCAGCCTGATCGTACTGGCTGCCGCGATAAGCCAACGCGGCCGAGGCGCGCAGCGCGAGAAAGCTCGCATCATCGCCGGCGTGGCGGCGCTTGAGGTCGCCGACGAGGGCACGCGCCTCGTCGAGGAGGTCGTCCGACAGCAACCCAAGCTCGGCGAGCCGACGCCGTTCCAGCGTCGGCGTCAGCTCCGGCGATTCGACCACGCGCCCGGCGACCGCGTCAGCCGTCGCCGCCAGCCCGCCGAAGTCGCTCTTGAGGAAGCACCAGCCAGCTTTAGTGTTGAAGGTGAACGCCCGGCACGCCGCGTCGGCCAGGCAGGCGGAGCGGCACGCTTCCAGATCGACATCCTTCAGCGTGCTGAAGTCGTGGCCGGGATAGTCGGCGCCCGCCGTGACGATGAGACGACGCTCGGCCGCAAGACTGACGCTTGCCGTGAGCGTCGCGACGAGCAGCAGCGGGACGATGACAAGGGCGTCGCGTGCCGCATGGATGCCGTTGCGCATGACCTCACTCCGCAAGCGCCCGCCAGCAGGCCGGGATACTAGGAAGCGCCGGCCGCGCCGTAAAGCGTCGGCGGTCGCCGCGCCAGTCCTAAAGCAAGGCGGTAGACCCGGCGCCAGGCGCGCCGGTTCGGTCAGATCTTGCGCTGTCCAAGGACCTGACGGATTGCCTCGACATTCGCGCGCGCACCGGGCATTTGCGGGCTGACTTCCAGTGCTTCTTCAAAAGCCGACAGGGCCCGCTCGAGATCGCGCAGCTTGACGAAGACAAGGCCACGACCGGACAAGGCCCCAAAATGGCGTGGTTCCAGGTTCAGTGTCGCAACGATGTCGGCCAGTGATCGGTCCAGGTTGTTCAGAATGTAGTGGACCGTAGCCCGCTTGTTCCAGCCTTCGGCAAAATCGGGCGCCAGTGTCACCACCTGATCGAACACCTCGAGCGCGGCGCGATAGTCGCCCCGGTTCATGGCATCGATTCCGTTTTCCATCAGCGCATCCACCGCCTGATCGGCGGTCTCGAGCCAGATTGCCCAGATTTGCTCCTCGATCGAAACCGCCGCCGCCGGTTCCGAAGCCGTCCTGAGTTGTTCAAACAGAGGCCCTAGGCGCGGATCGGTTTGATCGGCAAGGACCGGGTCGGCAAAACCGACCAGGCTGACAAGGACACCGAGCGCTCGGAAAATTCGCATCAGACGAATATGGCAGCCCGCGGCTGTCCGCCAAGGCCTTACCGGTTTCGATGCCGAGATATCGATCACCTCAAGCCTCGTTCCGCCGGCTGGCGGCGCCGGCCCTGACGGCAAGTCCTTCGCAAGCGGCCTAGCGCAGTGATCGATATGTGAGCAAGCTCATTTCTTGATCAGCGAGCAGTGCTGCACTGCCGAATAAATCGTCATTGCAGCGCGGCAGGTGATTGCAAATCAATGATTCTTTTGCTTCCGCGGCTGGCACGCGAATTGCGGAATGCAACCCGGCGTCCTCCCAAGACGTCCCGATCAACAGGGGGAATCCATGACTGCGTTTCTGAAGGCAGTTGGCGTGGCCGCGGTGGCGCTCGCTGCCCGGTCGTACGCGGCGACCAGCGCCTTCGCCCGCGCCCCGACCTCCCCGGCGCTCATCCCTGGCCTGTAGAGACTGGAGCCGAGGCCGAAGCCGGTCGCCCCCGCCTTGAGGTAGTCGGCCATGTTGCCGGCGCCGACGCCGCCGACCGCCAGGACCGCTGTGCCTTTGGGAAGGATTGCCGCGATCGCCCTGATGCCGGTTGGGCCGATCAGCTCGGCCGGGAAGAATTTGAGCACGTCGGCGCCGGCTCGGATGGCGCCGAAGGCCTCGGTCGCGGTGAACACGCCAGGGCAGGAGACCAGGCCCGCCGCCTTGGTCGCCCCGATCACCGCGTCGTCGCGGTTGGGCGACACGATAAGGCCGCCGCCGACGTTTCCGACCGCCGCGACCTCGGCGACGGCGGTGACAGTTCCGGCGCCGACCAGCGCCCGCCCGCGCGCTTCCGCCGTCATCGCCCTGATGCTGGTCAGCGGGTCAGGCGAGTTGAGCGGCACCTCGACGAGCCCGATGCCGGCTTCGACCAGGGCCTCGAACACCGGCTTGGCGTCGACCGGATCGATCCCGCGCAAGATGGCGATCAGCGGTCGGCGGCCGGAGAACGGGTCGGTCATGGCCTGTTGTCTCCCGCGAGCAGTCCGTTCTCCCTGGCAAGCCGGACAAGTCCGGCCGTCGCCATCGCGTCCCCCTCGATGGTCTCGACCGTCTCGCCGAGGATCGCAAACGCTCTTGCGTAGGCGGTCGCCAGCGACCGCGTGCCGATGATGCGGATGGCGGCGGCCTTGGTCGAGCCCGTGGCGCGCGCCGCCGCGATCTCGGCGCCGATGATGAGGCCGGAGAGATAGGCGAGATTGTCGTCTGGCGCCACGCCGTCGAGAAGTTGCCGCACCCTGACCGAAAAGACGGCCGCCAGAAACGGCAGACCCCGCTCCGCGGTCCGCCTGACCGCCAGGGCGAAATCCCGGGATTGGGAGAGATCGTCGCCGCCCTCGGCGACTGAATGGCGAAGCAACGACTTGTGCGCCAGGAGGTCGAACAGCTCGCCGGTGAGATAGGTCTGAAAGCCGATGATCCCACCGCCCTTGACGGTCACCCACTTGGAATGGGTTCCCGGCAGGATGCACGCGCCGGAAAAACCGGGCTCGCGTTCGATCAAGCCGATGATCTGCGTCTCCTCGCCGCGGATCACGTCACCGTCGCGTTCCTCGCTTCTGACCATCAGGCCGGGAACGATGGCGATCATCCGGCCGCGCGCGGTCGGGAAGGGGACGATTGCCTTGGCGATGGCCTCAGGCGTCGTCGGGCAGGCGAGGTAGGCCGCCTCGCGCCACCCCTGCCGGCTGCCGATCATCCCGGCCATGATCGCCGGCGCCGCCGGCCAGCCGGCGACCAGCTTTTCGAAGGTCGCCTCGTGCCCGCCCCCGATCCGGCCGATGCCGTCGTCGCTGGCGACCTCGTCGAGCGTCGCCCCGCCGGCGTCGACGAGGCGCGCC
>JBBDMC010000054.1:0-7224 GCA_040878485.1 Bauldia sp.
GCCCTCAAGGCACTTCCACCTGCTTCAAGGCTGAACAACGTCCTTGGTAACGACATCTAGCCTCAGGCGTTGCCGGGACGAGGGGCGGCGGCCTGCTGGGCCAGCCGCTGCCGGTAGAGCGCGACGAAATCGATCGGATCGATCAGGAGCGGCGGGAAGCCGCCGTTGCGGCTGGCCTCGGAGACCACCTGTCGGGCGAACGGAAAGAGCAACCGCGGGCACTCGATCAAGGTCACCGGCTCGACGTCCTGGGGGGGAATGTTGGTCAGCCGGAACAGGCCAGCGTAGACCACCTCGATGGCGAAGAGCACGGTCTCGCCGTCGACGGCGCGGGCATCGATCTTGAGTTCGACCTCGACCTCCTCGGCGCCGCTCATCTTCGGCTGGACGCCGACCGAAATGCTGATGTTAGGGGCAGCCGCCCGCCGCTGACGCAGGGTCGCCGGTGCGCCCGGGTTCTCGAACGAGAGGTCCTTCACGTACTGGGCGATGACCGCCAGGTTCGGCGGCCCACCGGCCGGCGCGGCCTGACCGTCCCGATCCTCTTCCGCCATGATCGCTCCTGCGTCAAAACCGGCCCCGCCGACGCTTTTTCTCACGTCCTTGGGCGCCGGTGGGCTAACATGCGCAGCCCAGAGTGACAAGCCGAACGGCCCGCCGCCTTGACGGACTCGCATCCGGCCTTAACGTTGCATAGATGCCGGTCATCGCCTTTGGCGGGTTTTTCGGGCACAGTGGCCTAGTTCCGCGTCAGGACGCCGCTTCAAAATGAATGACTTCATGGACATCACCACGATCATCTTCCTGGCGATCGCGGTGGTGATCTTCCTCCGGCTGAGGAACGTGCTCGGCCGGCGCACCGGCAGCGAACGCCCGCCGTTCGACCGCTACTCGCGGCGCGAGCCGCAGCCGGGGGCAGCCGGCGAAACGGTGATCAACCTGCCGCGGCCGACCACCGCCCGCGACGCCCGGACGCCGGATATCGAAACGGCGGCGGAGGAACGCATCAAGGTGATCGCTCCGGCCGGGTCGTCGTTGCACCAGGCGCTGAAGTCGGTGGCGGTCGCCGACCGGACCTTCGATCCGGACGCCTTCAGCGCCGGAGCGCGCACCGCCTACGAGATGATCGTCACCGCCTTCGCCGAGGGCGACCGCAAGATTCTCAAGCAACTGCTCAGCAAGGAAGTCTACGACGGATTCGTCGCGGCGATCGGCCAGCGCGAGTCGCGCGGCGAGACGATCGAGTTCAAGTTCGTCGGCATCGACCGGGCCGAGATCACCGGCGCCAACGCCAAGGGCAACACCGTCCAGATCACCGTCCGCTTCCTGTCGAAGCTGATTTCGGCGACGCGCGACAAGAGCGGCAAGGTAACCGACGGCGATCCGGTCCACGTCGGCGACGTCACCGACATCTGGACGTTCGCGCGCGAGACGGCCTCGCGCGACCCGAACTGGAAGCTGGTGGCGACCGAATCGGTCGACTGAGGCACGGCCGCGGTTCGCGTCGAGGCAACGATGGACGCGAACGCTTCGCCCGCAGTCCGGCTGATCGCGACCTCCTTCGACAGTCTTGCCGGCTGGGGCGACGACCGCCACGCCGAGGCTCTCAGCGCGTTCCGGCGCGGCGCCGAGGCCATCGCCGATCACCCGCCGAGGGAGAGGGCAACGGCGGTCGACACAGCGGCGCTCGCCGCGACGCTTCGGGGCCGGAGGCCGACGATCGGGCGGCGCGAGCCTTCTTCGAGACGGGCTTCCTACCGCATGAGATCGGGCCCGACGGCGGAGACGGATTCTTCACCGGCTACTACGAGCCGGTGGTCGAGGGCGCGCTATCGCCGATCGGGCGGTTCAGGGTGCCGCTCCACCGCAGGCCGGACGACCTGGTCGAAATCGGCCCGGGGGAACATCCGCCGCATCTCGATGCGAGCCTGCGCTTCGCGCGCAAGACGGCGGTGGGTCTCAGGGAGCATCCCGACAGGGCGGCGATCGCGGCCGGGGCGCTTTCCGGTCGCGGGCTCGAGCTCGTATACGTCGAAAGCCCAATCGACGCCTTCTTCATCCACGTCCAGGGCTCGGCGCGCATCCGCTTGACCGGAGGCGGGGAGATGCGGGTGACCTATGCGGCGAAGAGCGGTCATCCCTACACGCCGATCGGCCGGGTGCTGGTCGAGGCCGGCGCGCTTCAGCGCGACAACGTCACCATGCAAACGATCCGCACCTGGCTTGGAGAGCATCCGGGCGAGGCCGAGGCGATGATGGCTCGCAACCGCTCGTACATCTTCTTCCGCGAGGCGCCGGCCAGCGACCCTCTGCTGGGGCCGATCGGCGCGGCCAAAGTGCCGCTGACGCCGACGCGCAGCCTCGCCGTCGACCGGCTGATCCACAGCTTTCACACACCCGTCTGGGTCGAGACCAGGCTTCCCGACGGGCGGTGGTTTCGCCGGCTGATGATCGCCCAGGATACCGGTTCGGCGATCGTCGGCCCGGCGCGCGGCGATATCTTCTTCGGCTCAGGGGCGGCGGCCGGAGCAGTCGCCGGGGCGATGCGCGCCGGCGGCCGGTTCGTCGTGCTCATGCCGAGGGGTGACGGGCGATGACCCGCGGCCGCCGGCGAACGCCGACCGAGGAAGAGCTCGGGCTCTGGCAGAAGGTGACTGAAACCGTGGTGCCGATCGGTCGCAGCGCGCCGCCGGCGCCGCCGAAGCCGGAGGACGAAGGGAGGCCGGCGATGGCGACCACGACGACGACGGCGGCCAAGAGGCCCGCCGCGCCGCCGAGCCCCGTCGTCCTCGACCGACGAACGACGAGCCGCCTTGCCCGCGGCGCGATCGCCATCGACGCGCGGATCGATCTCCACGGCTTGACCCAGGCGGCCGCCCATCGCCGTCTCGCCGGCTTCCTCGGCGAGGCGCAGGCGAGCGGCGTGCGGGCAGCGCTGGTCATCACCGGTAGGGGCCGGCCAGGCGGGGCGGCCGGGTCCGCCGAGGAGCGCGGCGTGCTCCGCCGCGTCGTGCCGCTGTGGCTGGCGGCGCCCGAGTTTAGGTCGCTGGTCGCCGGTTTCGGTGTGGCCGCACCGATTCACGGTGGCGCCGGCGCGATTTACGTCCGCATCAGACGGAGACGGTCCGCCTAAGTCGTGGCCGGCTCTCAATGCCGCACGGGCCCCGGCAGCGATTGTTTCTAGTTTACCTGACTCGGATTCCAAGCGAGGTGCTCGTCGGCGTCGAGGGCGCCGAGGGCCTCCATCTGCGCGTCGGACAATGACCAGCCGAACACCGAAGCGTTCTCGTCGATGCGCTGGCGGTTGGCGGACTTCGGGATGACGACAAAGCCCTTCTGCAGTCCCCAGCGGATCAGGACCTGGGCTGGGGATTTGCCGACCTCGCCGGCAATGCGCTGCACGGTCGCGTCGCCAAGGCGGCGGCCCTTGGTGACCGGGCTGTAGGCTTCGACCACGACGCCGTGTTCTCGGCACCAGTCAACAGTTGCCGGCTGCTGGCAGAATGGGTGCAATTCGATCTGGTTGATGTGCGGCTTGATGTTCGCCTCGGCGAACAACTCCTCCAGATGGCGAACCGCGAAGTTGCTCACTCCGATGGCGCGGGCTCGTCCCTCATCGAAGACGCGCTCCATGGCTCGCCAGCTTGCGAGGCGTTTTCCCACGACCGGCCAGTGCATGAGGTAGAGGTCGATCACATCGACCTGCAGCGCCCGGAGACTTTCATCAAACGCACGCAGCGTCCGATCGTAGCCCTGGTCGTCGTTCCACAGCTTGGTGGTGAGAAAGATCTCTTGCCGCGGCACTGGGCTGTTCTTCACCGCCTCGCCAACTTCCCTTTCGTTGCGGTAGATGTGGGCGGTATCGATGAGGCGGTAGCCGCGTTCAAGGGCCCAGGTCACCGCGTCGACAGTGGCTCCGCTGGCCCCGGCCCGGACGACCCTCAGCCCGAGGCGGTAGCCGCGTTCGAGGACCCTCGTTAGCGCGGCGTTGGCGGCTCCACCGCTTCCGGTCCGCAGTGCTCTCAGTCCGAGGCGGTAGCCACGTTCGAGCGCCCCCGTCATCGCGGCGTTGGCCGCTCCACCGCTCCCGGTCCGGAAGACCCCCAACCCGAGGCGGGGAATCTCCACATCGCCGTGGAGCCGGATGGTGCCGTCAAGGTCCAAGGCGCTGTTCACGGCAAAGTCCTCGGTTCGAGGCCGAGGCCACCAGTATCACAGGATGAAACGGCTGAGATCGGCGTTGCGGGCGAGATCGCCGATGTGCTCCTCGACGTACTTGCCGTCGATCACCACGGTCTCGTCGGCGTGATCGGCGGCGGTGAAGCTGACTTCGTCGAGCACCCGCTCCATGACCGTCTGCAGGCGGCGGGCGCCGATGTTCTCGACGCTGGAATTGACTGCCACCGCGAACGAGGCGATGGCGTCGATGGCGTCGGCGGTGAACTCGAGTGTCAGGCCCTCGGTCGCCATCAGGGCGATGTACTGCTTGATCAGGCTCGCCTCGGTCTCGGTCAGGATGCGGCGGAAGTCCTCCTGGGTGAGCGGGTGGAGCTCGACGCGGATCGGCAGCCGGCCCTGCAGTTCGGGCAAGAGGTCGGAGGGCTTGGCAATATGGAAGGCGCCGGAGGCGATGAACAGGATGTGATCGGTCTTGACCGGCCCGTGCTTGGTGGCGACCGTGGTGCCCTCGATCAATGGCAAGAGGTCGCGCTGCACGCCTTCGCGGCTGACGTCGGCGCCGTAGCGGCCCTCGCGGCCCGAGATCTTGTCGATCTCGTCGAGGAAGACGATGCCGTCGTTCTCGACCGAGACGATCGCCTCCTGAACCAGCTGCTCGTCGTCGAGCAGCCGGTCGGATTCCTCGTTGATGAGCATCTCGTGGGAATCGGCGACGGTGAGGCGGCGCGTCTTGGTGCGCTGGCCGAAGGCCTTGCCGAGGACGTCGCCGATGTTCATGACGCCGACGCTGGCGCCGGGCATGCCGGGAATTTCGAACGACGGCAGGCCGGCGGAATCGCGCACCTCGATCTCGATCTCCTTGTCGTTGAGTTCGCCTTGGCGCAGGCGTTTGCGGAAGCTCTCGCGGGTCGCCGGGCTCGCCGCCGGGCCGACGAGAGCGGTCAATACACGCTCCTCAGCGGCCAGCTCGGCCTTGGCCGAAACCTCCTTGCGGCGGCGCTCGCGCACCATGCCGATGCCGACCTCGACGAGATCGCGGATGATCGAATCGACGTCGCGGCCGACGTAGCCGACCTCGGTGAACTTGGTCGCCTCGACCTTGAGGAACGGCGCGGCGGCGAGCTTGGCGAGGCGCCGGGAAATCTCGGTCTTGCCGATGCCGGTCGGGCCGATCATCAGGATGTTCTTGGGCAGCACCTCCTCGCGCATGGCGCCGGTGAGCTGCTGGCGGCGCCAGCGGTTCCTGAGCGCGATGGCGACGGCTCGCTTGGCCTCGTTCTGGCCGATGATGAAGCGGTCAAGCTCGGAGACGATTTCACGCGGGGAGAAGGTGGTCATCGATGGGGGCGGTCAGGTGTCGGAATCGAGGGATTCAATGGTGACGTTGGTGTTGGTGTAGACGCAGATTTCGGCGGCGATGGCCAGCGCCTTGCGGGCGATCGCCTCGGCCGTCATGTCGGTATCGAAGAGGGCGCGGGCGGCGGCGAGCGCGTAGTTGCCGCCGGAGCCGATGCCCATGACGCCCATCTCCGGCTCGAGCACGTCGCCGGTGCCGGTGAGCACCAGGCTGGTCGCCCGGTCGGCGACCAGCATCATCGCTTCGAGGCGCCTGAGGTAGCGGTCGGTGCGCCAATCCTTGGCGAGCTCGACGCAGGCGCGGGTCAATTGCCCCGGGTACTGCTCCAGCTTGCCCTCGAGCCGCTCGAACAGGGTGAAGGCGTCGGCGGTCGCCCCGGCGAAGCCGGCGATCACCCCCGCCTTGCCGAGCGGGCGGACCTTCTTCGCGTTGTGCTTGATGATGGTCTGGCCGACGGAGACCTGGCCGTCGCCGGCGATGACCACCTTGCCGCCCTTGCGCACGGTGAGGACGGTGGTGCCGTGCCAGGGGTCGTGAACAGAACTCTGCATCAGCCTTCCTTTCCGGCGAGCGGCCGCGGTCCGCTCGGCCCCGCAAGCCGCCCCTTCGAACCCTGGTCGGCCTCGGAACTCCACTATGTAGGATCGTGTTGCAGCGGTGCAAACCGCCGAGGGCGGGGCGGCGGCGCGGTAATGGCAATTTAGGGTGCTGCCTGATAAAAGCCGCCGGCAGCCAGGAAGCCGCCATGCGTAGCGCCACCGTCAAGCGCAAGACGAAAGAAACCGATGTCACCGTCACCGTCGATCTGGACGGCAGCGGCAAGGCGAAGATTGCCACCGGCATCGGCTTTTTCGACCACATGCTCGAACAGGTTTCGCGCCACAGCCTGATCGACATCGCCATCAAGGCCAAGGGCGATCTCCAGGTCGATCAGCACCACACCGTCGAGGACGTCGGCATCGGGCTCGGCATGGCCTTGCGCCAGGCGCTCGGCGACATGAAGGGGATCACCCGCTACGCCGACGTTCACTTGCCGATGGACGAGGCGCTGACGCGCGTGGCGCTCGACATCTCCGGGCGAGGTCACCTCACCTGGAAGGTTGGCTTTACACGGGTGAAGGTCGGCGACCTCGAGACCGAACTCGTCCGCGAGTTCTTCGATGCGCTGGCGCAGAACGCCAGGGTGACGCTGCACGTCGAGACCCTCACCGGCCGCAACAACCATCACATCGCCGAGAGTTGCTTCAAGGCATTGGCGCGGGTGCTCGGGGCGGCGGTCGCCATCGACCCGCGCCGGAAGACACGCGTCCCCTCGACCAAGGGCCGGCTGTCCGGCTGAGGCTTCCGAGATGCCGCTCTACACGGTGCTTCAACCTCCCATTCGCCCCGGCGACGCGGCGCCGGACCCGATGGGCACCTTGTTGGTCAAGGAAGGCTTCTCGTGGCCGGCGCTGGTGATCCCCGAGCTGTGGCTCATCTTCCGCCGCATGTGGCTCGTCTTCCTCCTCTATCTGGGCGCGACGCTGCTGGTGATCATGATCGACGGGGAGATCGGCGGGCCGCTGCCGGGGGTGTTTCTCGCCCTTGCCCATCTCCTCTTCGCGCTCGAGGGCAACGGGCTCCGACGCTGGACGCTGGAGCGGCGTGGCTACGCCGTCGTCGGGGTCGTCCAGGGCGATCGCCTCGCC
>JBBDMC010000055.1:0-7183 GCA_040878485.1 Bauldia sp.
GGACGGCTCGGTCGCCCGCACCATCGGCACCGACACCGATATCACCGGTCTCAACACGGTCGAGGCAGCGCTCGCCGAGGAGAAGGAGCGCCTACGGGTCACGCTGGAGTCGATCGGTGACGGCGTGATCTCGACCGACGCGCTCGGCCGCATCACGTTCATCAACCCGGTCGCCGAGCAGATGACCGGTTGGCCGTCGGGGGAGGCGATGGGCAAGCCGGTCGCGGAGGTGTTCGCCATCGTCGATGAGGCGACCGATGCGCCGGTGACCAATCCGGTCGCCGAGTGCCTGGCCCACCGCCGATCGTTCCAACTTCCCGGCAACGCCGTTCTGGTCGGCCGTTCCGGCGAACGCCGTGACGTGAGCGATTCGGCCGCGCCGCTGAAGACAGCGGACGGCAGGATCATGGGCGCCGTGCTGGTGTTCCAGGATGTCACCAGCAGCCGCGCCTTCCAGAAGGAGTTGGCGCATTCCGCCACCCACGATCCGCTGACCGGCCTGCCCAATCGCGTCGCCTTCGAGCAAGCCCTGCTCGGGGCGTGCGAGCAGACCGGCGGCGAGACGCGCGAACACGCGCTCTGTTTCCTCGATCTCGACCGGTTCAAGAAGGTCAACGACACCGCCGGCCACGCCGCCGGCGACAAGCTTCTGCAGGAGATCGCCGAGGTCATCCGACGCGGCTGTCGCAGTCACGATCTCGCCGCCCGCATCGGCGGCGACGAATTCGCCCTCATCCTGCGCGATTGCCCACTGCCTGCCGCCGAGAAGGTCGTCCGCCAGATCGTCGACGCGATCGCCACGGTGCGCTTTATCTGGAACGGTCGAACCTACGAGGTCGGGGCGAGCGTCGGCATTACCGCCATCAAGCCGGACTCACCGCTCCCCTCGGTGCTGATGAGAGAAGCCGACGATGCCTGCTACGCCGCCAAGGCGATGGGCCGCAACCAGCTGTCGATCCATGGCGCCAGCGCGGCGGGCGATCAGCCGGCGCGGGCAAGCGCTTAAGGGCGGCTCGGTTCGCGGCGCCGCGGGGCTGCCAGGGCTACATCGGCGCCGGCGCCGCCGGCTCGCCGGCGGCGGCCGCAACCTCGGCGATGACCTTGGCGATCTGCTCCGGCGGATGGGCGCCCATCACGGCATAGCGCTGGTCGATGATGAAGCAGGGGACCGCGTCGATCCCGGCGCGGTAGGCATTGTCGATCTCCGCCGCGACCTCGGCGCGGTCGGTCTCGGCGGCCAGGCGCGCCTTGATGTCGGCGCCGTCGAGGCCGGCGGCGGCGGCAAGTTGCGTCAGGACCTCGGCATCGCCGACGTCCCGACCCTGGCTGAAGTAGGCGGCGAACAGCCGCTCGACCATCTCGTCCTCGACGCCGCCCGCCGCCGCCCAGCGGATCAGCCGGTGCGCGTCGACGGTGTTGGGCGAGCGCCTGATCAGGTCGAAGCGGAAATCGATTCCTTCGGCGCGGCCGCGTTCGACGAGCTGCTGGTGGGCGCCGCGCACCGCCTCGACGCTGCCGAACTTGCCGTTGAGGTACGCCTCGCGGTCGATCCCCTGTGGCGGGATGGTGGGATCGAGGCGAAACGGCAGCCAGCGAACCGACACCGCGATCTCCGGCAGGAGATCGAGCGCCCGCGCCAGCCGACGCTTGCCGAGGTAGCACCACGGGCAGACGACGTCGGAGACCACGGCGACGGCGATGGGCGATGGGCTCACGCGGCCCGACATAGGGCGGCGGCGCGGGACGACCAGGCGCGGCCGGCGCGCACCGGTCAGCCGCCCGGCCTCGCCCACCAGGTCTCCAGTTGGTAGCCACTGACCGAGACCGCATCGGGATGCTCGACGCGCGTCCAGCGGGCGATCCACTGGTCGCCGAGGTAGAACAGCGGCACGACGTAGGTGCCGGAGACGAGCACGCGGTCGAGCGCCCGCACGGCGGCGACGAAATCGTCGCGGCCCCGGGCGGCAAGCATGGCCTCGATCATGGCGTCGATCGCCGGCTGCTTGGCGCCAGCGTAGTTGAACGAGCTTGGACGGTCGGCGGACGCCTGGCTCCAGCGGCCGAGCTGCTCGTTGCCCGGCGACAGCGAGGCGCCCCAGCCCCGGCGCACCATGTCGTAGTCGAACTGCTGGAGACGCGGCTGGAACTGCGCGTCCTCGACGCTGCGGATCGTCGCCTTGACGCCGATGCGGTCGAGCGTGCGCTGATAGGCCAATGCCAGCCGTTCGTCCTCCTTGTTGACCACCAGAATCTCGAAGGCGAACGGCTGGCCGGTCGCCTTGTTGACCAGCTGGTTGTCGCGGAGCTCGTATCCGGCGGCCTGCAAATCGCCGAGCGCTTCGCGCAGAGCCGCCCGGCCGCCGTCCGCTCCTCCGGCCGAGACCGGCCGGTAGGTGCCGTCCATCACCTCATCGTCGACGACGCCGGGGAAGGGGGCGAGCAGCGCCTTCTCCTTGTCGCTCGCCGGCCGGCCGAGCGAGGATAGTTCCGACTCGTTGAAGTAGCCGGCGGCGCGCACGAAGGCGTCGTAGTAGAGGTTTTTGTTGACCCATTCGAAGTCGAACAGCTTGGCCAGCGCCCGGCGCACCTGGACGTCGGCGAAGATCGGCCGCCGCGTGTTGAAGACGAAGCCCGACATGCCCTTGGGCGTGCCGGTCTTGAAGGTTTCCTTGACCACCCGCCCGTCGGTCACCGCGGTGAAATCGTAGGCGGTGTTCCACTGCGACGGGTCGCCTTCGGGGTTGACGTCGTAGAGGCCCTTCTTGAACGCCTCGAACATGGTGTTGGCGTCGCGGTAGTATTCGACCCTGACTTCGTCGAAATTGTCGAAGCCGCGCTTGACGGCCAAGTCCTTGCCCCAGTAGTCGGGATTGCGCTTGTAGACGATGTGGTCGGGGGCGCTGACTTCGCTGACCACATAGGGGCCGCTGCCGAGGATCGGCGTCAGCGTCGACTTGTCGAAGCTCTCCGGGTCGATGGCGTGCTTGGGCAGGATCGGCATCAGGCCAAGGATCAGCGGCAGCTCGCGATCGTTGGCGCTCTGGATGTTGAAGCGGATGCCACGCTCGCCGACCCGTTCGAGGCTGTCGATCTTGGAGTAATAGGTCTTGTAGTTGGGCCGCCCCTTGTCGCGCAGAATCTCCATCGAAAAGATGACGTCGTCGACGGTGACGGGCTCGCCATCGGAGAAGGCGGCCTTGGGGTTGAGGGTGAACTCGACCCACGAGCGATCGGGCGGCGTCTCGACCGTCTCGGCGATCAGACCGTAGAGGGTGAACGCCTCGTCGCTGCTGCGTTCGAGGAGCGATTCGAACACCAGCTTGCCGAACACCGGGTCTGACAGGCCGCGCGCCGAGGTGAAGCCGCCCTGGACGATCATCGGATTGAGGCTATCGAAGGTGCCGACCACGCCATAAGTGATCTTGCCGCCCTTCGGCGCATCGGCGTTGGCATAGGGGCGGCGGTCGAAATCAGGCGGCAGGGCCGGCTCGCCGATCATCGCGATGCCGTGCATCGGGGCGGCCGCGGCGATCTGTGGCATGATGCCGAGACCGAGGGTGGCGGCGATTGCCGCCGCAACCGGGCGCCGCAGCGAAATGGAAAAGATGATCGCGGACATGGCGAGCCTCTCGGGTTCGGCGGGATTCGGTCTGAATTGACGAGAGCCTACCACACCGGCCGCCGGGGCGGCTGCCGCTTTTGCGGTGGGCAAGCGGCTGGAAATCCGCCGCCAGCCAAGCTAAGGATGCTCCTCGAGCGGTCACCGTGTCGCCGCAATTGATGGCCAATCGGGGGCCCGAATTGGCCGGCCGGTCGCTTCGACCGCCTGCGCCGTTGGGTGGCGACGCCTCAGGCAGGGAAACGTGCTCCATGCTCCATCTTCGATTCGAACGCGCGACGCAGGTCTTGCGAACCGCCGCTTTGGCGGCGGTGCTGTTGCCTTCGGCCGCCATGGCCCAGAGCGAACCGGCCGCCCCACCGGCCGCTCCCCAGGAAGAGACCAGATGGATCAAGATCTGCGGCCCCGATCCCGCTGCCAAGAAGCAGCTGTGCCAGGTGGTTCAGGAGCTGCGGGCCGAAACCGGCCAGTTCATCGCCTCGGTCATGATCCGCACCTTGGAGGGCGAGCCGAAGATACAGTTTGTCGCGGCGGTGCCGCCGGGAATGCTGCTGCAACCCGGCCTGCGCGCCCAGATCGACACCGGTAAGCAGTCCGAGGTCAGGTACAGCATCTGCTTCCCCAATTCTTGTTTTGCCGAAATGGATATCGACGACGCCTTCATTCAATCGATGAAGTCGGGCGGCCAGCTCACCATCACCACACTCAACAAGGACGCCAAGCCCATCGCCTTTCCCCTGACGCTGGCCGGCTTCACCAAGGCCTACGATGGGGAGGGCATCGACCCGGCGACGGCCAAGGCCAAGTTCGACGACTTGTCCAAGAGTCTCAAGGCGCACGCCGACGAAGCGCGCCAGAAGTTGATCGAGCAGCAGCAGAAAGGGACCGGCACCGCCAACTGAGGCGCGACGGTCAAGACCCCCTTTATTCTCGCCGATCGCCGGCCAGCGGCGATCAGTGCAAGTCGCGATCGCGGGCGACGTAAAGGTCGCCGTCGCGGCGGCTGAAGAACTCGCCGATCTGCGGATGGCGGAGCGGCTCGCCCGAATCGTCGGCCACCAGGTTCTGCTCCGAGACGTAGGCAATGTACTCGGTCTCGTCGTTCTCGGCGAGCAGGTGGTAAAACGGCTGGTTCTTGATCGGCCGCACGTCCTCGGGGATCGCCAGCCACCACTCCTCGGTGTTGTCGAACGCCGGATCGACGTCGAAGACGACGCCGCGGAACGGGTGAATCCGGTGGCGGACCACCTGCCCGATGGAGAACCGCGCCAGGCGCGCCTTTTGCATCGCCGACCTCCGGGGACCTTCCCTCTATGGACACCCACCGGCAGCGAGTCAATCGCGCCATCCGCCGCCGCCGGCGAGGCAATTGACCCCATCGGGGGAAACCTTTAGGCAGCGCGGATGGCGGGCGAGCTGGGGCGCCGCCACAGCACCCCGACGGCCAATCCGCCCTAAGGTGGGAACGCCCCTGCCGCAGGCGACATGAGCGACATCGTCAGGCTCGTCCTTCCTGTCTTCGGGCTGATTTTTCTGGGATTCGGTGCCGCCCGGCTGCGCTCCATCCCCGACGAGGGCGTCACCGGCCTCAACCTCTTCGTCTACTACCTGGCGCTGCCGGCGCTGTTCTTCCAAACCGTCTCGCAGACGCCGATCGCCGAGATGGCCGGCTGGTCATACGTGCTCACCACCACGTTCTCGACCTACTGCGCCTTCGCCATCGCTTTCTCCATCGGTGCCCTGATCAACGGCGGCAACGTCGGCGAGGCGACGGTCCAGGGACTGGTCGGTTCCCACGCCAACATTGGCTCGATGGCGCCGGCGCTGGCGATCGGCGCGTTCGAGACGGTCGCCGCGACGCCGATGGCGCTGATCTTCAGCTTCGACTACGCGATGCTGCTGACCCTGACGCCGCTGATGATGGTGCTGGCCGGCACCGTGCGCACCAGCCCGGCGGCGATCGCCGCGACCATTGCCCGGCAGGTGTTGCTGCATCCGCTGATCATCGCCACGGCGCTCGGACTTGCGGCGGCGGCCGGCGGACTGAGGCTGTCCGACCCGTTCGACGCGCTGCTGACATTGCTGCGGAACGCCGCCGCCCCGTGCGCCCTGTTCGCCCTCGGCGTCGGCCTATCGCGGCGGCCGGTCGGTAGACTGACGACCGAGATGCCGTTCTTGATCGCCGTCAAGCTGGTCGGCCAGCCGCTGATCGTCTACCTGCTCCTGAGCTGGGTCGGCGGCTTCGATCCGGTCTGGGTCTACGCCGCCGTGCTGATGGCGGCGCTGCCGCCGGCGGAGAACGTTTACGATCTCGCCAAGCGCTACAACACCTACGCCGGGCCCGCGTCGAGCGCGATCGCGCTGGCCACCGTGGTCTCGATCGCGACGGTCACGGTGACCCTGATCGTGCTGCTCAATCGCCTGCTGCCGATCGACCCGTTCCGCTGAGCGGTCTCAACCGACGCCCTGGCGCATCGCCAGACGCCTGAGCGCCGGCACGCGGTCGAGCAGGAAGAGGCCGAAGCCGCGGAGGCCCTGGACCGGCAGGAAGTCGGAGAGCAGCGTCCGGTTGAGGGCATCGACCGCGGCGGCGCGCACGGCGACGTCGGCCCGGCGGAGGCGCTGGTAGGCAGCAAGCCCGTCATCGGCACCGGGATCGGTACGCGGGTCGCAAAGGATCGCGTCGAGCGCGGCAACGTCGCGGTAGCCGAGGTTGAGGCCCTGGGCGCCGATCGGCGGAAAGGCGTGCGCCGCCTCGCCGACCAGCATCGCCCGTGGCCCCGTCAGTCGCCGCGCCGTCATGCCGGAGAGCGGAAAGGCCTGCCGGCGGCCCTCGATCGAAATCTCGCCGAGGATCGACGCCGATTGGCGCTCGATCTCGGCGGCAAGCTCGCCGTCGCCGAGCCCCAGGCGGCGTTCGGTCTGGTGAGGCGCGTCGACCCACACCAGGCTCGAACGCCGTCCGGGCAGCGGCACCAGGGTGAACGGCCCGGTCTCGGTGTGGAATTCGGTCGAGGTGTCGTCGTGGGCGAGCGCATGGCCGAGGTTACAGACCAGGGCCGACTGATCGTAGCGCCATTCACTGACCGGAATGCCGAGGCCGTCGCGCACCGCGGAACGCCGGCCGTCGGCGGCGACCACCAGCTTGGCCGCGATCGTGCCGCCGCCCGCGAGCTCGAGGGTCAGAGCATCGGGATGACAGGCGACCGCACGCACCAAGTCATTGATTCGGGCGATCGGCCGCTCGGCGACCGCCGCCTCGAGGGCGGCGACCAACGCGGAGTTGGGAACGTTGTGACCAAACGCGTCGAGGTCGATCTCATGGGCGTGGAAGGTGACCTCGGGGGCGCGGATGAGGCGGCTGGTGGCATCGACGATTCGCAGGTGTTTGAGCGGTGCGGCGGCCGGCGCCACCGTCCGCCACACGCCGATGCGGTCGATGAGGGCGATCGAGCCGGCGAGCAGCGCCGAGGTTCGCTCTTCCGCCGGCGCCAGCGGCCCGACAAGAGCGACGTCGTAGCCGCGGTCGGCAACGAGCAGCGCGGCGGCGAGGCCAACCGGGCC
>JBBDMC010000056.1:0-7152 GCA_040878485.1 Bauldia sp.
CGCGCGCCGCGCCGCCTCGGCGCGGCGGCGGCCTCCGTGGCGCGTCCATCCGGTTTGTGTTAAGCCCGAACCCGCTTCACCCGCACCGGAACGAGCGACGATGTCTTTGACCGACAACGCAACGGCGCCTCCCCGGGCCACCGGGTTCTTCTTCGCCAGCCTCGCCGAAACCGATCCGGAGATCGCCGACGCGATCGCCAGGGAACTTGGCCGCCAGCAGCACGAAATCGAGCTGATCGCATCGGAGAACATCGTCTCGCGGGCGGTCCTCGAGGCCCAGGGCTCGGTGCTCACCAACAAGTACGCCGAGGGCTACCCCGGCAAGCGCTACTACGGCGGCTGCGAGTTCGTCGACATCGCCGAAACCGTCGCCATCGAGCGCGCCAAGAAGCTGTTCGGCTGTGCCTTTGCCAACGTCCAGCCGCACTCCGGCAGCCAGATGAACCAAGCGGTGTTCCTGGCGCTGATGGAGCCCGGCGACAGCTTCATGGGTCTCGATCTCGCCGCCGGCGGCCATCTCTCGCACGGCTCGCCGGTCAACATGTCGGGCAAGTGGTTCAAGGCGGTGCCCTACGGCGTCAGACGCGACGACCAGCTTCTCGACTACGACGAGATCGAAAGGATCGCCGATCAGGCGAGGCCGAAACTGATCATCGCCGGGGGAACCGCCTACTCGCGCTACTGGGACTTTCGCCGCTTCCGTCAGATCGCCGACGCCGTCGGCGCGAGGCTCCTCGTCGACATGGCCCATTTCGCCGGTCTGGTCGCCGGCGGGGTCCATCCCTCGCCCTTCCCGCATGCCCATGTGGTGACCACCACCACCCACAAGTCGTTGAGGGGCCCACGCGGCGGGCTGATCCTGACCAACGACGAGGGGCTCGCCAAGAAGCTCAACTCGGCGGTCTTCCCCGGCCTCCAGGGCGGTCCGCTGATGCACGTCATCGCCGCCAAGGCGGTGGCGCTCGGCGAGGCGCTGAGGCCGGAGTTCAAGGTCTACGCCAGGAACGTGGTGGAGAACGCGCGGGCGCTCGCCGGCACGCTGAGAGGCGCCGGCTTCGATATCGTCTCCGGCGGCACCGACAACCATCTGATGCTGGTCGACCTGCGGCCGAAGCGGCTCAAAGGCAACGTCTCGGAGAAGGCGCTGGTCCGCGCCGGGCTCACCTGCAACAAGAACGGGGTGCCGTTCGATCCGGAGAAGCCGTTCGTCACCTCCGGTATCAGGCTTGGGACTCCGGCCTGCACCACCCGCGGGTTCGGCGTCGCCGAGTTCCGCGAGGTCGGCCACCTGATCGCCGAGGTTCTCGACGCGATCGCCCAGTCGGAGGAGGGTGCGGCGCCGCTGGTCGAGCGCACGGTCAGGCAGAAGGTGAGAGCGCTCACCGACCGCTTCCCGATCTATCGCTAGCCGGCGCGGGACCGAGCGGCCATGCGCTGTCCCTATTGCGGCAACCCGGACACCCAGGTGAAGGATTCGCGCCCGTCGGAGGACAATACGGCGATCCGTCGGCGGCGGGTCTGCCCGGATTGCGGCGGCCGCTTCACCACCTTCGAGCGGGTCCAGCTCCGCGAGCTGACGGTGATCAAGCGAAGCGGTCGCCGGGTGCCCTTCGATCGCGACAAGCTGGCGCGCTCGGTTGAGGTGGCGCTGCGCAAGCGCCCGGTCGATCCCGATCGGGTCGAGCGCATGGTCAACGGCATCGTCCGCCAGCTCGAAAGCAGCGGCGAGGCTGATGTCGCCTCCGAGCGGATCGGCCACCTGGTCATGGAGGGCTTGCGCGGGCTCGACGACGTCGGCTACGTGCGCTTCGCCTCGGTCTACCGGAACTTCCGCGATACCGAGGATTTCAAGACCGTCCTTGGCGAGCTCTCGGCCACGCCGGAGGCGGGATCGGGCAAAGGCTGAGAGCGGGGTCCTGAGCATGGCCGCCCGGCGCAAGAAGCCGCCGCCGCCGCGCGTCGATCCGGAGTTCGACCGGCGGGTCATGGCCGCCGCACTCCGGCTCGGCCGGCGCAATCTCGGCCACACCGCCAGCAATCCGGCGGTCGGTTGCGTCGTCGTGGCGGGCGAGGGCAACGGCGGCGCGACTGTGGTCGGGCGCGGCTGGACCGCGGTGGGCGGTCGTCCGCACGCCGAGAAAGTGGCGCTCAAGGAAGCCGGCGCCAAGGCGCGCGGCGCCACCGCCTATGTGACGCTCGAGCCCTGCGCCCATGAAGGGCGAACCAAGTCGTGCACCCGGACGCTGATCGAGGCCGGCGTCGGCCGTGTTGTCACGGCGATGACCGATCCCGACCCGCGCACCGACGGCAAGGGCCACGCGGCGCTCGCCGAGGCCGGTATCATGGTGACGACGGGGGTTCTGGCGGAAGCGGCGGCGCTCGCCCATGCGGGCCACGTCGCCCGCATCACCAAGGGGCGACCGCACGTCGCCCTCAAGCTCGCGATCTCCGCCGACGGCATGATCGGCCGGCGGGTGGGCGAGCGCATGATCATCACCGGCAAGCCGGCCTTCGACGCCGTGCAGGCGACGCGGACGACCTTCGACGTGGTGATGATCGGGATCGGCACGGTGCTGGTCGATGACCCGCGCCTCACGGTGCGGCTGCCGGGCCTCACCGACCGCTCGCCGGCCCGGGTGATCCTCGACGCCGAGGTGCGGCTGCCGCTCGACTCCAAGCTGGTTCAGTCGGCGAGGCAGACGCCGCTCTTCGCCGCCGTCGGCCCCGACGCCCCGCCGGAGCGCAAATCGGCGCTTGCCGCAGCCGGCGTCACCCTGATCGAGGTCGGCGCCGGATCGGGTGGCCTCGACCTCGACGCAGTGCTCGGCGCGCTTTGCGGCCGCGGCTTCACCCGCGTGCTGGTGGAGGGCGGCGCCCAGGTTGCCGCGTCGCTCATCGCCGGCGATCTGGTGGGCGAGGTCATCCTGCTTCGCGCCCCGGTGGTGGTCGGCGCCGACGGCGTGCGGGCGCTCGCCGGCATGGCCCTTTCGGCGATCGAGCGCAGCCCGCGCTACTGTCTGATCGAGACCGTGAGGGTCGGCGACGACCAGATGCGCCGCTACGTCAGAGCCGGCTGACATGTTCACCGGCATCGTCACCGACGTCGGCACGGTCGTAAGGGTCGTCTCGCGGAACGACGTGCGTCGCCTGTCGATCGCCTCGGCCTACGTTTCCGACGGCATTGGCGTCGGGGCGTCGATTGCCTGCAACGGTATCTGCCTGACCGTGGTCGGGCGCCAGGCGGACGGGGAGGGGGGCAGCATCGTCGACGTCGAAGCAGCGGCGGAGACGCTGGCGCGGACGAACTTGCAGGACTGGTCGGCGGGCACTCGCGTCAATCTCGAACGGCCACTCAGGCTCGGCGACGAGCTCGGCGGCCACATGGTCAACGGCCACGTCGACGGGCTGGCCACCGTCGTCTGGCGCGAGAACCTCGGCGAGACGGTCCGCTTCGGCTTCGAGACAGCGGACGAACTTGCCCGTTTCATCGCCCCGAAGGGGTCGGTCGCCCTCGACGGCACCTCGCTGACGGTCAACGGAGTCTCGGGCAACCGGTTCGACTGCCTCATCATCCCGCATACGCTGGCGGTCACCACCTGGCCGCTGCGCCAGCCCGGCGACCGGGTCAACCTCGAGGTCGACACGGTTGCCCGCTACGTCGCGCGCCTGGTCGAAAAGCGCGGGTAGGCGGGGATGATTTCGCTGGACAACGAAGGCCCGGACGCTAATGGTCTCAGCCGCTTTTTTGGCTCGGGACGGGCAGACCGGTGGCGCACCTCCTGATCATCGAGGCCCGCTTCTACGACGATATCGCCGACGAGCTTCTGAGCGGCGCCGTCAGGTCGATCGAGCGGGCTGGTGCGACCTACGAGCGGGTATCGGTTCCCGGATCGTTCGAGCTTCCGGCCGCCTTGTCGATGGCCATGGAGGCTGTCGCGATGGGCGGCAAGCGCTACGACGGATACGTCATCCTCGGCTGCGTGATCCGCGGCGAGACCAGCCACTACGACATCGTCGCCAACGAGTCAGCCCGCGGCATCATGCGGCTCGCGGTCGAGGAGACGGCGGCGGTCGGCTACGGCATCGTGACGGTCGACAACGAGGACCAGGCCCGGGCGCGGGCCCGCGCCGACGGCCCGAACCGTGGCGGTCAGGCGGCCGAGGCGGCGCTCAGGATGGTCGCCGTCAGGGCCGGGTTCGGGCTCAAGGCGCCGTCGAGCGCAATCGGTGCGGACTGATGCCGCCGGCCGCGCCCGAAGCCGCTGTCGCGCGTTCGCCGAGGGGCGCCAACCAGCGCGGCGCGGCGCGCCTGGCCGCCGTGCAGGCGCTTTACCAGATGGACGTGGGCGGGATTACGTTGCCGGATGTGCTCGCCGAGTTCGAGACCTACCGCCTGGGCAAGGAGGTCGACGGCGACCGGTACCGCGACGCCGACACGGCCTTCTTCCGCGACATCGTCGGCGGGGCGGTTCGCGACCAGCGCCAGCTCGACCCGGCGATCAACGCGGTGCTGGTTCGGGGCTGGCCGCTGACCCGGATCGACGCGACGCTGCGCGCCATTCTCCGCGCCGGCGCCTTCGAGCTTTCCGGTCGCCCCGACGTTCCGGCGCGGGTCGTCATCACCGAATACGTCGATGTCGCCAAAGCCTTTTACGGTGGGGAGATTCCGGCGATGGTCAACGCCGTGCTCGACGCGCTGGCGCGCCGGCTCAGGCCGGCCGAGTTCGCCGCGCCGACGGAATCGTGAGGCGATGGCTGCCAAGCAAGCGCGGCGTCCCGGCGAATTCGAGCTGATCGAGCGCTATTTCCGACCGCTGGCGGCGGACCCCGGCGCCTTCGGCCTCGGCGACGATGCCGCCCTCTACCGCCAGCGGCCGAACGAAGATCTGGTCGTTTCCGCCGACATGATCGCCGAGGGGGTGCATTTCTTCCCCGACGATCCGCCGGCTTCGATTGCCAGGAAGGCGCTTCGCGTCAACCTCTCCGACCTGGCCGCCAAGGGCGCCGCGCCGTTCGGCTATCTGCTGTCGCTGGCGCTCCCCGGCGACTGGACCGAGGCCTGGGTCAGAGGATTTGCCGCGGGCCTGAGGTCCGATCAGGCTCGCTACGGCGTCACGCTGCTCGGTGGCGACACCATCAGGGCGGCCGGCGGCCTCAGCATCTCGGTGACGGTGATCGGACGGGTGCCCAAGGGCCGCATGGTGCTGCGCTCCGGCGCGCGGGCCGCCGATATCGTCTGTGTCTCGGGCACGGTCGGCGATGCGGCCCTCGGGCTCCGCCTCCGTCAGGGCAGCCTCCAGCCGGTGGCCGGCACCGGGCAGCTCCTCGGCCGCTACCTGCTCCCGCGCCCACGGGTGGCGCTCGCCCCGGTCCTGCGCCGTCACGCGACCAGCGCCATGGACGTCTCCGACGGTCTGGTTGGCGACCTCGCCCACATCTGCGAGGTATCGGGCGTCGGCGCCGAGGTCGACCTGGCGGCGGTGCCGCTTTCGGCGGCGGCGCGACGCCTTGCCGCATCCGATCCGGCGCTCATCCCCCTCATCCTCAACGGCGGCGATGACTATGAGATTCTGGCGACCGTTCGGAAGCTGAGCCTCGGCCGGTTCGTCGCGTCGGCCAAGGCGGTCGGCGTCGCGGTGACCCCGATCGGTCGCATCGTCAGGGGCAGGGGACCGCCGGTCGTCATGGACCCCGGTGGGCACCCGGTCAGCCTCACCGGCCATAGCCACACGCATTTTTGAGCGCCATCAGCCCCCGATCGGATAGAACTCGCCGATGATCGACATCACGGCAACGGCGCCGGCGAGCGAGGAACGACAGATCCGGCGAAACGCCCTGATCCTGGCGACCGCATCGGCGTTCGGTGCCGCCGTGGGGCCGATCACGATCTCGCTGGGCGGCCTGACGGGAGCCTATCTTCTCGGTCCCGACAAGTCGCTGGCGACCCTGCCGGTGAGCGGCTTCCTGGTCGGCGTCGCGGCCGGCGCCATCCCTGCCGCGATGGTGATGCGGTCAGTCGGGCGGCGCTCGGGATTCGTCTTGGGTACCGCGGTCGCGGTCGTGGCCGGGCTGGTGGCCGGCTGGTCGGTCCTTATTGGGTCGTTCGCCGGCTTCACGATCGGACTGGCGTTGGCGGGCTTCGCCGGCGCCTTCGTCCAGCAATACCGTTTCGCCGCCGCCGACGCCGGCAGCCCGGCGTTCCGCGCCAAGGCGATCTCCTGGGTGCTCGCCGGCGGCGTCGCCGCCGCGGTCATCGGACCACAGACCGTCATCCTCACCCGCGACCTGTTCGCGCCGGTTCCGTTCGCCGGCAGCTTCTTCGCCATCAGCGGGCTCGCCCTCATCGGCATGGCGACCGTGTCGTTGCTCGGCGGCGAGGCGCGCACGGTCTCGGGCGGACGCACCAGGGCCGGCGGCGGGCGCCGGCTCGGCGAGATCGTCCGCCAGCCCCGGTTCGTGGTGGCGCTTGTCTGCGCCATCGGGTCGTACACGTCGATGAGCCTGCTGATGACCGCGGCGCCCTTGGCGATGGTCGCCTGCGGCCTCGGCCAGGACAACGCGGCACTCGGCATCCAATGGCACGTGCTCGCCATGTTCGCGCCGAGCTTCGTTACCGGGACGCTGATCGCCCGCTTCGGCAAGGAACCGATCATTGCAACGGGCTTGGTACTGTTGACCGTCTGCGCCGTGGTCGCGCTTGCCGGCATCGAGCTGATCAACTTCTGGCTCGCCCTGATTCTGCTCGGCGTCGGCTGGAACTTCGGCTTCGTCGGGGCGACGGCCATGCTGATCGAGACCTACCGGCCGGAAGAGAAGGGCAAAGTCCAGGGCCTCAACGACTTCCTGGTGTTCGGCTCGGTGGCGCTCGCCTCGCTGTCGTCGGGCCATCTCTTCTCGACGGTCGGCTGGGAGAGAATCAACTGGGTGGCGTTCCCGATCATCGGCGCCAGCGCGCTGACGCTCGCCCTTGGGGCCCTCGGCGAGCGGCGGCGGACCGCCTGAATCCGGCGATTCACTTGCTCGTCGGTGGCCGCGTGCGACCTTGACGCCCGGCCGTGGGCAAGCCATACCGACGCCCGTGCCGTAGCGGCCGCCGGGCCGTATGCGGCCGTTTTTTCACATGGTGCGGGCGCGCGGCTGCGCCGCCGGCTG
>JBBDMC010000057.1:0-7126 GCA_040878485.1 Bauldia sp.
CAGGACATCGGCCTCGCCATCCACCCGCCGCTCCTCTACCTCGGCTACGTCGGCTGCTCGATCGCCTTCTCCTTCGCCGTCGCCGCCTTGATCGAGGGCCGCATCGACGCCACCTGGGCGCGCTGGGCGCGGCCGTGGACGCTCGCCGCCTGGCTGTTCCTGACCCTCGGCATCGCCATGGGCTCCTACTGGGCCTACTACGAGCTCGGCTGGGGCGGCTTCTGGTTCTGGGACCCGGTCGAGAACGCCTCGCTGATGCCGTGGCTCGCCGCCACCGCGCTCCTCCATTCGGCGGTGGTCATGGAGAAGCGCGACGCGCTGAAGACCTGGACGGTCCTGCTCGCCATCCTCGCCTTCTCCCTCAGCCTGATCGGCACGTTCCTGGTCCGCTCCGGCGTGCTGACCTCGGTCCACGCCTTCGCCTCCGACCCGACCCGCGGCGTCTTCATCCTGGCGATCCTCACGCTCTTCATCGGCGGCGCGCTGACGCTCTTCGCGCTGCGCGCCGGCACCCTTGCGCCCGGCGGTCTCTTCGCCCCGATCAGCCGCGAGGGCGCCCTCATCCTCAACAACCTGTTCTTGACCGCCGCGGCGGCGACCGTCTTCGTCGGCACCCTCTATCCGCTGGTGCTCGAGGCCTTCGCCGGGACCCGCATCTCGGTCGGCGCCCCGTTTTTCGCTCTGACGTTCGTTCCCCTTGTCGTGCCGCTCTTGGTCATCGTCCCGTTCGGACCGCTGCTCGCCTGGAAGCGCGGCGACCTTCTTGCCGCCGCCGAGCGGCTGCTTTTTGCGCTGGCGATCGCCCTCGCCGCGGTCATTCTCGCCGCGTTCCTGACCGGGACCCGCTCGGCGCTCGCCCTGTTCGGCGTCTGGCTTGCGGTGTGGCTGATCGCCGGCGCGCTGTCGGAACTCGCCTTTCGCGTCCGCTTGGGGCAGGTCGGGCTCGGCGAGAGCCTCGCCCGGGCCGCCGGCCTGCCGCGTTCCGCCTTCGGCACCACGCTTGCCCACGCCGGTCTCGGCATCACGGTGCTCGGCCTGGTCGTCGCCTCGACGTGGGGGAGCGAGGTGATCCGTTCGATGAAGCCCGGCGATCGGCTCGAGATCGCCGGCTTCACGCTGGCCCTGGAAGGCTTCGTGCCGCGGACCGGACCGAACTATGTCGAGACGATCGCCCGTTTCGCCGTCGGCGAGGGCGGGGGAGGGGTGGCGCGGATGGAGCCCGCGAAGCGGACCTTCGGCGTCAGGCGGACGACCACCACCGAGGCGGCGATCGGCACCTTCGGTTTGTCCCATCTCTATCTGTCGCTCGGCGACGTCGCCGCCGACGGGACCGCGACGGTGCGCGTCTACTTCAAGCCGCTGGTGACGCTCATCTGGTACGGCGCCATCGTCATGGCGCTGGGCGCTCTTCTGTCGCTGAGCGACCGGCGGCTCAGGGTGGGCGCGCCACGCCCGGCGCGCCGGGCCCAGCCGGCACCGGCGGAGTGAGGCCATGCTTCGGCTTGTGGCGACCTTGGCGCTGACCGTCGCGGTGCTGGTTGCCGGGCCCGCCCTTGCCGTCGAGCCCGACGAGCTGCTTGCCGACCCGGCATTGGAGGCGCGCGCCCGCACGCTGTCGGCGGAGCTGCGCTGCATGGTGTGCCAGAACCAGTCGATCGACGATTCCGACGCCCCACTGGCGCGCGACCTCCGCATCCTCATCCGCGAGCGGCTGGCGGCCGGCGATTCCGACCAAACGGTGCTCGATTTCCTGGTCAGCCGCTATGGCGAGTTCGTTCTCCTCAAGCCGCGCTTCGCTCCGCACACCGTGCTGCTGTGGGCGACGCCCGCCGCGGTTCTCGCCGCCGGGGCTCTCATCATTGGCTTGGCCTGGCGGAGGAGGGACCGCGCCGCGGCACCCGACCTTAGCGAGGCCGAGCGGGAGAAGCTTGCCGACCTCGGCGTCAAGGAGCGCGGCCCGAGCCGCCAGTCCTGACCCGCGGCGCTCGGTTGCGGGAGCGAACCTTACCGAAGTTTAATCCGGCTGACAGCCGCCCGTAACCTGGCGCTCCTCATAGTGCCGGGTTGAGACGGCGCGATTCCTCCCGGCGCCGGACCGGACCCGATCGTTTTGATGGAGCTTTGAGATGAACGGCCAAGATCTCCCAACCCGCAGGAAACGACACGTCCGCTCGGCGTTGCTCGCCGGCGGCGCGCTGGCGCTGGTTCTCGGCGGCGCCGTGATCGGCGATTCGATCGACTTCACCCGGACCACGCCGGCTTATGCCGAGGCGGTAACGGTTCAGGGCGTCGAGCCGCTGAGCTTCGCCGACGTGGTCGACAAGGTTCGCCCGGCGGTGGTCAGCGTCCGCGTCAAGTCGGCGCGCGAGAACGTCGGCGACAGCGAGGAGGAGATGCCCTTCTTCGACCTGCCGCCCGGCTCCCCCATGGAGCGCTTCTTCCGCCAGTTCCGCGATAGCCCTGACGGCCAGCGGCCGCGGCCCCGCCCCGCCATCAACCTCGGCTCCGGCTTCTTCATCTCCGACGACGGCTACGTGGTGACCAACAACCACGTCGTCGACAAGCAAGACTCGGTGACGGTGATCACCGATGACGGCAACGAGTACAACGCCACGGTGGTCGGCAGCGACGACAAGACCGATCTGGCGCTGCTCAAGATCGACGCCAACGTCAAGTTCACCTACGTTGAGTTCGCCAAGGACGAGCCGCGGGTCGGCGACTGGGTGGTGGCGGTCGGCAATCCCTTCGGCCTCGGCGGCACCGTCACCGCCGGCATCATTTCCGCCCGCGGCCGCCAGATCGGCGCCGGGCCCTACGACGACTTCCTGCAGATCGACGCGGCGGTCAACCGCGGCAACTCGGGCGGACCGGCGTTCAACAACAAGGGCGCGGTGGTCGGCGTCAACACCGCGATCTTCTCGACCTCCGGCGGCAACGTCGGCATCGCCTTTGCCATCCCCGCCTCGACCGCCGAGCGCGTTCTCGGCGACCTCAAGGCGGGCGGCGCCGTCGTCCGCGGCTGGCTCGGCGTCCAGATCCAGACGATCTCCGACGACATCGCCGCCAGCCTGCGCCTCGACAAGGCCGAAGGCGCGCTGGTCGGCGAGGTGACCGACGGCAGCCCCGCCGCCGCCACCGGCCTCAAGGTCGGCGACGCGATCCTGGCGGTCAACGGCGAGACGGTGAAGGACTCGCGCGATCTGGCGATGCGCATCTCCGGCATGGCGCCGGGCACGATTGTCAAGGTCACCTACTGGCGCGACGCCGCCAGCCACGACGCCGACGTGACCCTCGGCACGCTGCCCTCCGACGAGCAGCTGGCGGCGAAGGGCGGCGCGCCCGAGAGCCCCGCCCCGGCCCAGGTGGCCTCGCTCGACGACTTCGGCCTTTCCCTCGGCCCGACCGACGACAACGTCGGCGTGCTGGTCACCGATGTCGATCCGAACGGCCAGGCGGCGGAGCGCGGCCTGCAGTCCGGCGACGTAATCCTGTCGGTCGGCGACGACGCGGTCACCAACCCGAGCGAGGTCGAGAAGCACGTTGCCGACGCCAAGGCCGACGGGCTGAAGGCGGTCCTGCTCCGGATCAAGTCGGGTGACCGCACCCAGTTCGTCGCGCTGAGCTTCGCCAAGAGCTGAGCGTCCCGAGAAAGCGGAAGCGCTCGATACGTCGCCCCGACGCTTCCGCCTCCGCGGCCCGCCGCCCGAAGCCCTCGGTCGGCGGGCCGTCGTTCGACCGACGGTCGGCCGAAAGCCCCGACGCCGCGAAAATCGATGCCTGTGAACCGCGGGGGAGGGCCAGGCGGGCCGGCCTCCCGCCCACCGTTTCGTTTCCGCCGACTGCGGGTCAAGCTCTTTTGTCGTATATGGTCGCGCCATGCACATCCTGCTGATCGAGGACGACAAGGAAGCGGCCGCCTACCTCGCCAAGGCGCTGACCGAGGCCGGTCACCTGACCGACCATGCCGCCGACGGCGACAACGGCGCGGCGATGGCCGCCGAAGGCGACTACGACGTTCTGGTCGTCGATCGGATGCTGCCCAAGCGCGACGGCCTGTCGCTGATCGAGGAGCTGCGGGCCCGCGGCGACCACACCCCGGCCTTGATTCTCTCCGCCCTCGGCCAGGTCGACGACCGCGTGACCGGATTGCGGGCGGGCGGCGACGACTATCTCCCCAAGCCCTACGCCTTCTCCGAGCTCTTGGCGCGGGTCGAGGCGCTCGCCCGCCGGCAGCGGCCCGGCGCCGCCGAGACGGTGCTGGCGGTCGGCGACCTCGAACTCGACCGGCTCCGCCACACGGTGTCGCGGGGCGGCCAGACCATCCCGCTTCAGCCGCGCGAGTTCCGCCTGCTCGAGTACCTGATGCGCCACGCCGGTCAGGTGGTGACCCGCACCATGCTGCTCGAGAACGTCTGGGACTACCACTTCGATCCCCAGACCAACGTCATCGACGTGCACATCTCGCGGCTGCGCGCCAAGGTCGACAGAGGCTTCGGCGAGCCGCTGCTCCACACCGTGCGCGGCGCCGGATACATGATCCGTGGCAGGCCCGGCTAAGGTCGTCCGCACGACCGCCTTCAAGCTGTCCGCGATCTACATCGCGGTGTTCTCGGTCTTCTCCGTCTTCTTCGTCGTCTACATCGCCTACTCGACCAACGTGCTGCTCAACCAGCAGGTGCGCGACACCATCGCCGCCGAGCTGTTGGGCTTGAGCGACCAGTACCGCATCGGCGGCCTGCCGGCGGTGGTCGAGGCCATCGACCAGCGCGCCAGCCAGCCCGGCGCCAGTCTCTATCTGGTCACCGACGTTTCCGGCCGCATCCTCGCCGGCAACGTCACCGAGGTGGCGAGCGACCTGCTCAATCGGGCCGGCTTCGATCCGATCATGGTCAGCTATCGCCAGTATGCCGGCGACGACGCCGAGCGGACGGCGATGGTGCAGGTGGTGCGCTTGCCGACCGGCTTCCGCATTCTCGTCGGCCGCGATGTCGGCGAGCGCCAGGAATTCCGCCGGATCGTCGAGCGGGCGCTCGCCTGGGCGCTGGCGCTGATGATCGGCCTGGCGCTCATTTCCTGGGTGTTCGTCAGCCGTCGCGTGCTCAAGCGCATCGATTCGGTATCGGCGACCAGCCGCCGGATCATGCGCGGCGATCTCTCCGGCCGGCTCGAGGTTACCGGCACCGGTGACGAGTTCGATCGCCTGGCCGATAGCCTGAACGCCATGCTCGACCGCATCGAGCACCTGCTCTACGGCCTCAAGGACGTCTCCGACAACATCGCCCATGACCTCAAGACGCCGCTGTCGCGCCTGCGCAACCGGGTCGAGACGGCGCTCGCCGGCCCCGCCGAGGTCGAGCGCTACCGCGCCGCGCTCGAGGCGACGATCGCCGAGTCGGACGAGCTGATCAGGACCTTCAACGCCCTGTTGATGATCGCCCGCATCGAGGCCGGCTCGCCGGACGGCGCCATGACCGAGATCGACGCCGGCGCCGTCGTCCGCGACGTGGCCGAGCTCTACGAGCCGACCGCCGAGGAGAAGGGCGTCGGGCTTGCGGTCGACGCGCCGCAGCCGGTCATCCTCAAAGCCAGCCGCGAGCTGCTCGGCCAGGGGCTCGCCAATCTCATCGACAATGCTATCAAATATGGCGCCGCGGCCGGCGCCGCCGAGCCGCCCAAGGTCACCGTCTCCTGCCGACGCGCCGGCGACGAGGTGGTGCTGACGGTCGCCGACAACGGCCCCGGCATCCCGGCCGCCGACCGCGAGCGCGTCCTCCACCGCTTCGTGCGGCTGGAGAAAAGCCGCACCCAGCCCGGCAGCGGCTTGGGGCTCAGCCTGGTGGCGGCGGTCGTCCGCCTCCATCATGGCACCATCGAGCTCGGCGACGCCAACCCCGGCCTCGTCGTCACCATCCGCCTGCCGATCGGGTGAGGACGGCGAGAGTCTCCCGTGGAATACGCCACCCTCCTCATCCTGAGGTGCGACCCCGGCTTCAAGCCGGGGGAGCCTCGAAGGACGGGCCAAGACCAATCCAGGCCACCTGGACAGGTCGCGGTGGGTCCTTCGAGGCTTGCCGCTGACGCGGCGAGCACCGCAGGGTGAGGAGGATCGTGTTTGCCACCCGCGCGGCGGCTGAAACCGGGCCGGCTGCCGGCCCCGCTGTATCATTCGCTTGACTTCCGCCTCTGTATCATGGCATGATACATGGGTAAGGGGGAAGCAAGCGATTGATCCGTTCTTACCGCGACGCCAGGACGGAGGCCGTAGCAAGAGGCAAGACCTCGAAGGGTTTTTCGGCCGGTCTGGTGAAGCGCGCGGTCCGCAAGCTCACCGCTCTCGAATATGCGACCTCGCTTGATGACCTCCGCTCGCCGCCGGGCAACCGCCTTGAGGCGCTGAAAAGCAACCGCAAGGGACAACATTCGATCCGCATCAACGACCAGTGGCGCATCTGCTTCGTGTGGACCGCCGCCGGGCCGGAGCAGGTTGAGATCACCGACTATCACTGATCCTGTGCCACGAACGAAGGGCTCACCATGGCAATCAGCATTCTCCCCCCCGTCCACCCCGGCGAATTCCTGCGCGAGGAATACCTCGTCCCGCTCGGGATGAGCGCCGGCGCCCTGGCCAGGCGCCTCGAAGTTCCCCGTACCCGGATCGAGCGCCTGATCGCCGAGCAGACCGCCGTCACCACCGACACCGCGCTTCGTCTGGCGAAGTTCCTCCGCACCTCGCCAGAGTTCTGGATGAGCATGCAGGCCGGATATGACCTGAAGATCGCAGCGGAGACGAAGAAGCGTGAGATCGCCCGGATCAAGGCGCTGGAACCGGCCTGACTCTTCGCCGGTCCTCGCCGATCTCCTGAACCCGCGCCTGCGCCCTCGCTTGCGGCCGGCGACCCAGGCGCGCACCAAGGCGCGACTGGCGGAGCTCGGGGCAGCGGCGAAAGCGGCGGGCGTCGCCGAGCTCGACAAGGTGCTGCGACAGCCGAACGTCGGCCCCTTCCTCGCCGCGGTGATGGACTGCTCGCCGTTCCTGCGTTCGCTGATCCTCGATGATCCCGCGCGGCTGGCGGCAATCCTCGCCTCCGATCCGGCCGCCCGGCTGAAGCGGATCGCCGCCGGCACC
>JBBDMC010000058.1:0-7043 GCA_040878485.1 Bauldia sp.
CGAAAGCAGCACGCCGTTCACCGTGACCTTCGATTTCGTCGCCGCCGACGATCCGTTCGAGCCCAACGACAACATCGGAGCGGCGACGCCGCTGCCGACCTCGCTGGCGATCGCGCCGACGATCTACCCGCGCGGCGACAACGACTGGTACAAGGTGTGGATCGCTCAGCCCGGCCTGCTGACCGCCGCCGCATCAGCCGTCGACGAGGCGATGGACGTGTACATCCAGGTGGTCGACCTCAACGGCAAATCGGTGCGCGGATGGACCGGACCCGATCGCAAGGGCGGCGACACATTGCTTGAGGCCGAGCTGCCGGAGCCCGGCACCTACCTGATCCAGGTCGGCGACGGCAACAACGACGCGGCATCGGTCAAGCCATTCGAACTATCGTTCCGGTTCGACCCGGTGGCCGACGAAAACGAGCCCAACAACTCCTTCGGCGGCGCGGTGATCGTGCCGCCAAGCGGCGCCCGCCAGGCGGCGATCTTCCCGCGCGGCGACGAGGATTGGCTGGCCGTCGACGTCGACCATCCCGGCGAACTCGTGGTGCTGGCGACCAACTCGCCGGACAATCTCGATATCTACATGCAGGTGCTGAACGCCGATAAGACCCCGATTCTCGGCTGGATCGGGCCGGCGCGGGCCGGCGGCGACGTCGAGGGCGTCGCCGATCTGCCGACGCCGGGCCGGTATTTCATCCAGATCGCCGACGGCAACAACGATCAGTCGAGCCCCGATCTGTTCGAGGTCGCGCTCGCCTACACCGCCGAGCCGGACCAGTACGAGCCAAACAATGGCCCAGCCGAGGCGCCGCCGCTGACGCTCGGCGGGCAGATTCTGTTCAACATCCTGCCGCGCGGCGACAACGACTGGTTCCGGGTCGAGGCGGCATCCGCCGGCGAGCTGGCCATCGTCATCGACGAGAGCCCGGAGGACCTCGACATCTACTTCCAGGTCGTCGACGCCGACCAGAAGCCGATCACCGGCTGGGTGGCGCCCTATCGCAAGGGCGGCGTGACCGAAGGCATCGCCGACCTGCCGATGCCAGGCATCTATTTCATCCAGGTGAGCGACGGCAACAACGATGCCCGCTCGGTCACCCACGCGACGCTGACGACCGCGTTCACGCCGATCGCCGAGGCCTTCGAGCCGAACAACAGCTTCGGCAGCGCCGTTCCGATCGAACTCGGGGAGTCGTACCGGGCGACCATTCTGCCGCGCGGCGACGTCGACTGGTACCTGCTGGAGGCGCCGCGCGCCGGCAGTTTTGTCATCACCGTCGACGAGGTCGACGAGGATCTCGATATCTACGTCAACCTGACGGACGCCGAGGCCAATGCCGGCGGCTGGTTCGGTCCGCCGCGCAAGGGCGGCGTCACCGAGGCCGAACTGGCGGTGCCCGCCGCCGGACTCTACCGGCTTCAAATCGCCGACGGCAACAACGACGCGCGCTCGGCGGTGCCGTTCCGCCTCCGGGTCGATTTCAAATAGGCCTCAGCGGCCGGCGAGACTGGCGGCGGCCATTGCCTTGCGGATCGCCTGCCATTCCGCCACCGCCAGCTCCTTGCCGCGCTCGGCGCGCAGCCGCGCCACGATCGTGTCGAGCTTGGCAAGCGCCGCGGCGCCCTCGGTCTTGAGAAGCGTCAGCGCCGAAAGCATCGCCGGGCCGTCGCAGCGCAGCGGGTCGAACAGCCAGAAACGACCGCGCGCCTCGCTCCGCCCGTCCATTCCGCAGCGCCCGTCGGGCGCCGAGTCGCGCCAGAAAAGCCACGACAAGTCGGTCAGGGCGGAGGCGGCGTTGGCGAAGTAGCTATGGCCGAGCATGTCTTCGCCGAGAATGGACATGTCGATCGAATCGAGCGCCGGGGCGACGAGGATGGCACTGCCGCCCTGCCCTGCCCGCGCTCGCCGGCCATGCAGCCGTTCGGAGGCCCGCAGCGCGAGGTCGTTGTCGGAACTGTAGAGCGTCAGCCGGCGCGCCACCGGGCGGATGGTCTCGATCATCTCGGTGAACAGGCCGGCGTCCTCATCGGGCGCGGCGAAGATGACCTGCTCGAAAACCGGGTCGGTCTTGTTCTCGGCGCTCCGGCGGGTCGCCAGCAGCTCAAGCGCATCGGCGACGGCGCGGTTGCCCATCGAATGGGCGATCAGGTTGATGTGTCGGGCGCCGGACCGCGACACCAGCTCATCGAGGAAGCGCAGGAGGTGGCGGCCGCTGAGGCGCACCACCGCCTCGTCGCTAACGTAGGAAAACACGTTGGCCTGCGACGGCCAGGAATAGAAGATCGGAACGCCGGCGAAGTTGATGTCGTAGGCGATCTGGGCGGTCAGCTTGGCGGCGTCGGCGAAGCCGGTGTTGTAGCCGTGAACGAAGACGAACGCTTCATCCGATCGGCGCTCGCCGAGGGTGGCTGACATGTCGGCGAAGAGCTCGTCGGCGGTCATGGTGGCCAAGCGGGTGATGACGAAGTGACGCTCGGGGTTGGCCGTCCACTCAAGCTTGATCAGCGACGGCGATTCGACGGCGCCCGGCTTGTGAATCCGGGGAACCGAGACCTCGACCGTGCCGTAGTCGACCTGCCCGCGGTCGCCGCCGTAGTAGTCCTCCGGCCGGCTCGAGCCGGTGGCGGCACGATCGGTGGCGTAGAAGACCTTCACGCGGGCGAAGCTGTCGGGGTTGGCGTCGGCGAACTCGTTGGTGACGACGATGCCGCGCGAAGCCGGGCCGCCGCCGTCCCGGCAGCGGGCGGCGGAATCTTCGGCCAACCGCCGCTCGGCCGCCGCCTTGGCCGGGTCGCCCAACCGCGTCAATAAGTCGGCCAGCCGGGCATGATCGCGTTCCACCACGTCAGAGGCGCAATCGTAGTAGGCGATGTCGATGCGCAGAGCGTCCTCGGCCAGGTCGAGCGCCCGCCCGACGTCGCCGGCGCCGGCATAGGCTTCGGCTGCCGCCGCGTAGAGCCCAGCCAGGCGGGGAGCGGTCGCCCCCTCCAGGCGGACGACGAGATCGGCCTCGAGGGCGTAGGCTTCCCCGGCGTCGGCGAAATCGCCGTGCGCGGCCCGCAGCCGCGCCAGCTCGGCGAGGAGATCGACGCGCTCCTCAGGCGTCGTCTCGGCGTCCCTGACGGCGTCTTCCAACAAGCCGAAGGCGGCCGCCGGGTCGTCAACCAGTTCCGCCTCGACGCGCTGTATCAGAAGCAGGTCGACGGCGGCCTCGGCGCCGCCGGCGGTCGCCGCGAGCCAGCCGATGCAGACGGCGGTAACCCGCGCTGGCCAAGCCCTGCGCCCTCTCATGACCGACCTCCATCGCCCGGATGAGCCGACATTTCAGCGCCGAGATGGCGCCGGATCAAGCCCCGCCGGTCGTAACCCGGTCAGCTCAGCCAATGCGGCAGGGCAAGCGGAATCGCCGGAAATGCCACCAGCAGAGTGACGCGCACGATCTCGGAGGCGAAGAACGGCATCACGCCCTTGAACGTCTCGCGCATCGGCACGTCGCGCGCCAGCGAATTGATTATGAAGACGTTCAATCCGACCGGCGGCGTGATCAGTCCAAGCTCGACGACGACCAGGGTGATGATGCCGTACCACAGCTTCAGGTCATCCACCGATAGGCCGTAGTCGAGGCCGGCAATCACCGGCCAGAAGAATGGGGTAGCGAGGATGATCATAGACAGGCTGTCCATCAGGCAGCCGAGCACCAGGTAGATGGCGATGATCAGGACCAAGATCATGAGCGGCGAAAGCCCGCTGCCGTGGAGGAACTCGGCGACGGCCTGCGGCACACCGGCGCGCGACATGAAGATCGACAGCAGCGCGGCGCCGAGCAGGATCAGGTAGATGAAGCCGGCGGTGCGCGCGGTTTCGAGAAGTGAGTCGACCACGTCGCGAAGAACCAAACGACGCAGCCCGAATCCGTGCAGGGCGACGAGGAATACCCCGATCGCGGCGGCGGGCGTTGGGTTGTAGAGACCGCCGTAGATGCCACCGATGACGATGCCGAAGATCAGGAAGACCGGCAGAACGCCGATTGTCGCCGCGCGCAGCTCGTGAGGCGACACCGCTTCGCCCCGCGGTCCCGAGCCCGGGCGGAGCCGTACGTAGATCGCGATGGTGACAATGAAAAAGAGGACGGCGAGCAGGCCCGGCAACAGAGCCGCCGCGAACAGCGTGACGATGTTCGTCTCAATGATGATGGCGTAGACGATCAAAACCACCGACGGCGGGACGAGGATGCCGAGGGTGCCGCCGGCGGCGAGGGTGCCGGTGGCGAGCGACGGGGCATAATTGAGGCGGCGGAGCTCGGGCAACGCGACCTGCCCCATGGTCGAGGCAGTGGCGAGCGAAGAGCCGCACACCGCCCCGAAGCCGCCGCAGGCGACGACGGTGGCCATGGCCAGACCGCCGCGGAGCCGGCCGAGCCAAGCGTTGCCGGCGCGGAATAGGTCGCGGCTGAGGCCCGAGCGCGAGGCGAGCGCGCCCATCAGCACGAACATCGGCAAAACGCTGAGGTCGTAGTTTGAGAACGTCGAATAGGGGAGGTTCTTGAGCTGCGACATGACGATCCGCGGACCGTCGATGAGGCTGATGCCGGCCGCGCCGACCAGGATCATCGCGTAGGCGATCGGCACCCTGACGACGATCAGCGCCAGCATCGCGGCAAGGCCCGCCGTGCCGATCGCGATGTTGGAAAGCATGCCCCTTCCCTAGCCGAGCGTGGGCCGCAGGCCCGGCGCTTCCGCGCGCAATCCCCCGATCGCGTCGGCGCCTGTCACCAGCGCCGCGACGAACAGCAGCGCCAGCGAGACCAGCGCCGGCGGGAACGCCGTCCACAGCGGAATCGGGATCGATATCATGACTTCGCGATATTCCATGTAGTCGAGCATGCCGAGCCACATCTGGCGGAAGAGCAGAACCGCCAGTCCGGCGGCGACCAGCGACGACAACAATGCCATCAGCGCCTTGGCACGATCGCCCATGCGCTCGGTGAAGATGTCGACGGTGACGTTGCCGTGGGTGATCTCGCAGTACGGCAGGAAGGTAAAGATGGCGATCGCGACGCCGTGCTTGACCAGATCGTAGTCGGCGACATACGGGCGATGGAACAGGAGGTTGGAGACGGCGCTGCCGGCGGTCATCAAGACCAGCGCAACAAGCACGATGCCACCGATCAGCGCCCAGACCTTGGGGCCCGCCCGGGCAAGGCTCGGCAGCCTCGCCCAGGCGGCCGATTCATGACCGCTCGGACGGTCTTCGGCCATGCCGGCTGGTTAGGCCTGGCCGCTGTGCTTGGCGATGGCCGCGCGGGCGGCATTGTAGAGCGCCAGCCCGTTGATGCCCTTGCCGGTCACGTCCTGGATCCAGCGCAGGTTCACTGGATCCATTTCGGCGCGGAACGCCTGCATCTCCTCTTCGGTCAAGGTGACGAGCTCGTTGCCATCCTTGAGGGCGACGGCAATGCCGCCGTCCTCGGAGCTGCGCCAGACCTTGCCGACCATCTTCGCGAACTCCTCGCCGGAGTTCTTGTCGATCACGGCCTTGAGATCGTCCGGCAGGCTGTCGTAGCTGTCCTGGTTCATGGAGATCTGGAAGCTGGTGGTGCCAAAGCGTTCGTGTTTGGGCCCTTCGATCTGGTACTTGGTCAGCTCCTGGATCTTGAAGGCCGGGATGATCTCCCACGGAATGAACGCCCCGTCGATCAAGCCCGTCGACAAGGCCTGCGGTATGTCGCCGACCGGGGTCTGGACCGGGAAGGCGCCGAGGGTCTCGATGATCCAAGCGCCGGTACGAGTCGGGACGCGCAGCTTCAAGCCTTCGAGGTCTTCCGGCTTGCGGACCAGCTTCTCCTTCATCTGGAGGCCCTGGCCGCCGTGGACATGAAGGACGATGACCTTCAGACCCTTGTACTCATCGGCCAGGTACTGGTCGAACAGGTCGCGCATGGCGAGGTTGGTGGCGGTGATGTCGCCGTTGTAGACACCGGGCAGCTCGAACACCTCGGTGCGCGGGAACAACTCCGGTGTGTAGCCGTTCACCGTCCAGACGATGTCGACGACACGGTCGCGCACTTGGCGGATAAGCTGGGGCGGGGTGCCGCCGAGCGACATCGACGGGTAGATCTCGATCTTGATGCGGCCATTCGAATCCGCTTCGACGGCCTTGGTCCACGGCTCGAGCATGTTGACGTGGGCCGGTGACTTCGAGCTGAGGATGTGGTGCAGCTTGAAGGTGAATTCCTGCGCGTGGGCGCGCCGGACGATCGCCGGGGCGGCAAGCGCGCCCGCGGCGGCCGTGCCGAGGAAGTGTCTGCGAGTGAGCATCGGTCGTTCCTCCAATCGTTGCCCGCGAGGGCTCCTGATCGCCGGGTCGGTTGGCAGCTTGATCTCGCTGCATCCGGCCGTCTTTGTTCGCTTTTCGAACATCGGCAGGCATCTGCTTGCCGGGTTTGGATTGTTCATAGCCGATGCCGATCGAAACCGCCACAGGGTGGCGTTCGATCGATTGCAGCTCCCCGCGCCAGTGCCGTGCACCTCGCCGTGAATGCAGAGAGAGCCTAGGCGAGGCCGTCGACAATCTTCCTGAGCAGCCGGATGAATTCGCTCTTGGCCGGGCCGACGATCTCGTCCAGGCGGCGGTCGTGATCGGCGGCGTGGGCGAGCAGCCGGCGCAGCATGGTCTCGCCCTGGCGGGTGAGCGTCAGCGAAATGCTGCGGCCGTCGCGCCGCGACTTGAGGCGCTTGACCAGCCCGTCGCTGGCGAGCTCCCGGACCAGCGGCGTCACCGAAGACTTGTCGCGGGCGATGGCGCGGCTGAGCTCGCTGTGGCTGATGCCGGGGTTGTTGTGGATGACCATCATGGCGGCAAAGCGACCCGGCCGCAGCCGGCGAACGCCGGCGCGGTTGGCAAAGGCGCGGAAGGATGCGTCCTGCGCCAGCCGCAGATGAAACCCGATGAACTCGGCGAGCGGACCGAGACGGGTGTTGCCGTCGCGCGGCGGCAATTCCGGCAACTCACCGTCGCCGTCGCCGGCGCCGGCGCCGGC
>JBBDMC010000059.1:0-6990 GCA_040878485.1 Bauldia sp.
TCGGCGCCGACGACTACATGACCAAGCCGTTCCACAAGGACGAGCTGGTCGCCCGTATTCACGCCATCGTCCGCCGTTCCAAGGGCCACGCCCAGTCGGTCATCACCACCGGCGACCTGACCGTCAATCTCGATACTAAGACGGTCGAGGTCAACGCCCAGCGCGTGCACCTGACCGGCAAGGAGTACCAGATGCTGGAGCTGCTCTCGCTCAGGAAGGGCACCACGCTGACCAAGGAGATGTTCCTCAACCACCTCTACGGCGGCATGGACGAGCCCGAGCTGAAGATCATCGACGTCTTCATCTGCAAGCTGCGCAAGAAGCTCGCCGCCGCCACTGGCGGTCAGAACTACATCGAGACCGTCTGGGGCCGCGGCTACGTGCTGCGCGAGCCCCAGGAGACCGAGATTCGCGAAAGCGCCTGAATTCGAACCGCGTCGCCCTTCCTCCCACGACGCGTACTTCGGAAAGCCCCGCACCCTCCCAGCGGGGCTTTCTGATCTCAGCCGATCGCGCCCGACTCGGGGCCATGGCCGCCGGCAGTCTAAAGCATGCCGACTTCGTGGAGCTTGGTTTCGACCGCCGCCCGGTCGAACGGCTTGAGGATGTACTCGTCGGCGCCGGCCCTCAGCGCCCTGGCGATCTGGGCGACGTCCGCCTCGCTGGCGCAGAACACCACCTTCGGCCCCTTGCCGCCCTGCATCTGCCTGAGGCTGCTGAGGAAGTCGACGCCGTCCATCACCGGCAGGTGCCAGTCGAGCAGGATCATGTCGGGCATCTTGCGCTGACATTGGTCGAGGGCGGCCGCGCCGTCCTCGGCCTCCGACACGCTGAAGGCGAAGTCCTCGAGGATCCGCCGCGCCACCTTCCGGATGACGCTGGAGTCGTCGACCACCAGACAGTGTCGCATGGCGCTCACCATTCGGATGTGGCGCGCGGGGCGACCATCCCCCGCGCCAGTCACAACTATCGTTACCGCGGGTTAACTTTGCCTGAAGGGGTGACCGAACCTTAACCCTTTGGATCGGCCGAGATCACCACGTCGGATTGGTCGAGGCGCGCCGCAATGGTCATTCCCGTCGCTCGCGCCAGCGCTCCGGTGTAGTAGGCCTGAACCAGTTGGGCATCGACGTCCACCCCCTCGATGTCGCCCGGCACCAGCTTCTCGAAGGCGGGCGGCACGCGGGAGTTGGGCCCGGACGAGCGCAGCAGGAAGCGCGGCGTCGTCGCCCCCTCCACCGTCACCTTCACCGTTCCGCCGCGTGGCACCGCGGCGTTGGCCAAGAGGATCAGGTTGAGCAGCAGCTTGACCAGGTTCTTGGGCATCAGCACCCGCGGCGCTTCCCAGCTGAAGCCGGCCTTCTCCCCCTCCATGTAGCCTTTGGCGACCTTTTCGGCGTCGGCAAGGTCGATTTCCGCCCCGGCGGAGCCGGCGGCGCCGAAGGCCAGGCGCGCGAACTGGAGCTTCGCCGAGGCCAGCCGGGCGCTGCGCTGGATCAGGCCGAAGGCGAACTCCCGCATATCGTCGCTGTCGTCCTCGTCGAGAACTTCCAGGCCGTTGATGATGGCGCCGACCGGCGAGATGATGTCGTGGCAGACCCGACTGCACAGCAGTGCGGCGAGGTCGAGAGCCTCCAGTTCAGCCCGTTCGGTCATGGTCCCTCCGGCGGAACGAGCGCCTGCGGCTGTCACGAATCACGCTCCGCGATTGTGCCGACCGGGGATACACCGCCATGGCTCCGGTGCCAACCGCGCCCGCGGCGGCTCCATCCGCCACGCCGCGGCCCATTTTTGGCGTAGACTTGCAGTCGATTCGCCTGTGAGGAACGCCGGATGACCGCCACGCTTCGCGCCATCGCCACAGCCTTCTCGATCGCCCTGATCTGTTGTCTCGGCACTCATCCCGCCGCCGCTCAGCAGCCGGGCGGCGGCTACAGCACCGAGGAGCTGGTCGGCGAGGGCCACCGTTTCTTCGGCAACGTGTCCGAGGGTCTGGCCAGCCTGGTCGAGCGCGCCGTCGCCCAATACGGCCTGCCCAACGGCTACATCCTCGGCCAGGAAGGCAGCGCCGCCATCGTCGGCGGGGTGCGCTACGGCGAAGGCAAGCTCTACACCAAGAACGCCGGCGAGCACGGCCTCTTTTGGCAGGGCCCGTCGATCGGCCCCGATTTCGGCGGCTCCGGCGACCGGGTGATGATGCTGATCTACAACCTGCCCTCCGTGCCGGCGATCTACCAGCGTTTTCCGGGGGTTGCCGGCAGCGCCCACTTCATCGCCGGGTTTGGCATGACGGTTCTCGCCCGCGATCGCATCTACGTCGTGCCGATCGTCTCCGGCGTCGGGGCCCGAATCGGCGTGAACTTCGGCTATCTCAAGTTCACCGACCGGCCGACCTGGAACCCCTTCTGAGCTGAAAAATCAATGGGTTGTGGGTCTTGGTGACGGCCTTCATTGCCGTCAATCGCGTGTTGGAATTTAATCGCTATGATAACCGCTGCCGTCGTGGCCATGGCGCGGCTGGCCAAGACAACGCCCCGGAGGCTTGATTGATCCAGGCGGCTATGTTTTTCGCGCTCGGGCTGTTGGCTGCCGCGCTCCTCGCCCTGCTCGTGACCCCGGCGATCTGGCGGCGCGCCATGCGGCTCGCCCGTGCCCGGATCGAGGCTTCGGTGCCCATGACCCGGGCGGAGATCGACGCCGATCGGGACCAGGTGCGCGCCGGCTTCGCCGTCGCCAACCGGCGTCTCGAGCTGAACGCCGATCGGCTGAGCGAGAAGCTCGCCAAGGAGGTGATCGAGGTCGGCCGCCGGCGCGAGGAGATCGCCGCCCTGTCCCGCCGCCAGGCGGAGCTCGGCCAAGCGGTCGGCCGCCTGGAGGCACAAGTCGTCGCGCTCACCCAGGCGCTGTCGACCTACGACGGCAAGCTCGCCGCCGCCAACGCCGAGATCGCGCTCCGCGACCAGCGTCTCGGCCAACGCGCCGCGGCGCTCGCCGCCGTCGAGACGAACCTCGCCGCCAGCGAGCAGAAGGGTGAAGAGCAGCGCGTCGAGCTGGTCGCCCGCGACACGGCGATCGGCAACTTCACCGATCAGCTTGTCGCCGCCGTCGCCGCCGGCAACCGGCTCGCCGCCGAGCTTGCCACGGAACGCGAGCGCCTCGCCGCCGAACAGAGACGCGCCGCCGGCCTCGAAGCCGGCATCGGCGCGCTGGGGACCGAGAGGGCTGAAACCATCGCCGAGCGCGATCGGCGCGCGGCCGAGGTCGGGGCTCTGGAGACCGAGATCGCCGCCGAGCGGACCCGACGCGAGGCGCTGGCCGCCGAGCTCGACGCGGTTCGCGCCCACCTCGCCGCCGAGTTGAAGCGCCGGAGCGATCTCGAAGCAAGCCTCGCCGCCGCCCGCGCCGAGCGCATCGACCGGTCGGCGGAACTCGATCGACGCGCCGCCGAGGTGACGACGCTGGCGGCCGAGGTCGCCGCCGACGGGGGGGCGCACGCCGCCGTCGCCGTTGGCGACAACCTCGAGAAGGCGATCGCCGCCGCCGAGGCCGAGAAGCAGGAGCTCGTCGCGCGGTTGGCGCGGCTCGGCCAGGAACTTGCCGACCTGCGCGCCGAAAACGCCGAGCTCCGCGGGGTCGCCGGCGCCGAGTGGGAGAGCGACCGGCAGCAGAACCAGCACCTGCGCGCCCGGCTCGACGAGATCGCCACTAACGTCGTGCGCTTAACCCAGAGCCTCACCCGCGAGGGCGCCGGCAGAGACGGCAACGGCACCCGGCGGGAACCGGAGTCCTTCACCCGCCAGCACGCGTCGAAACCGGACTCCTCCGCCGCGGCCGGCGAGCCGCAGGCCCAACCGGACGACGGCCCGACCCCGACGGAGCGGCTGCGCGCCCTCCAACGGGCCGGCGCCGGCCACTGACCGTCGTCGCCATCCTCGCTCGGTCCGCCTTCCGGCCTCAGCGCTCGGGCGGCAGCCGCGCCCAGCGCGCCTTCTCGCCGATCAGGCAATCGACCCGCGGCGCCGGGGCGGGTGTCTCGGCGGCCAGGATCAGGCGCGGTGGCAGGCCGGAGATCTCCAGCACCAGCTTGCGCCGGATCGCGGTGTCGAAGCGGGTCGTCTCGTCGACCGTGATCATGAAAGCGCCAGGCCCGCCGATGACGCAATCGGCGTAGTAGAGGTCGAGATCGGGGATGTTCGACTCGTCGTCGTGGTCGCCATCGCGGCTGAGCATGATCGGCAGGCCGTTGATGGTGATCCCGCGCCTGACCAGGACGTCGCGCGCCGAGGTGACCGGGTATCCCATGTTGTTGGGACCGTCGCCGGAAACGTCGACCGTCTGGCGCAGGCCGCGGAAGCCGTTGCCGTCGAACTGGCCGGCGGCGAAATAGAGCCCGCTGGAAATCGAGGTGCCGCGCTCGCGCCTGATCGGCGCCGCCTCCAGGGTGGCCGCCAGCTTTTCGGCGTCCTCGGCGCTGGCGACCAAGGTCCACGGCACGATCGGCGCGCGGAAGCCCGGGTCCGACCATTCGAAGTAGCTGACGGCGATGCGGCCGAAAGCGCCGGCGGTGATCGCCCGGATCACGTCAGGGTGCCGGAAGGCGGCGACGTAGCCGTCGCGCTGCAGCCGCTGCTCGGCGACGTCCATCGACCTCGACACGTCGACCGCCAGCGTCAGCTCGAGATCGACGTCGAGGTCGTCGGCCGCCGCCTGCCCGGCGAGGCCGACCGCCACCGCCGATACCGAGAGCCAGCCTGCCCAGGACATCCGGCCCGCCAGGTTCGCGCGCTGCCTCATTTGATGAACGGATCGAGCCAGCGGCCTCTGGCCTTCTCGCCGATCAGGCAATCGACTCGCGGCTCGGCCCTCGGCGGGCTCGCCGCCGGCATCAGGCGCGGCGGCAGGCCGGCGATTTCGAGCACCAGCTTGCGCCGGATCGCAACCGCGAAACGATCGAGGTCGTCGACCGTGATCATGAAGGCGCCGGGGCCGCCGATGACGCAGTCCTCGTAATAGATGTCGAGGTGGTCGATGCCGTAGGGATTGTCCGGCTCCTGCTGCCTGATCATGATCGGCAGGCCGTTGATGGTAATGCCCTCGTCGACCAGTTGGTCGCGCATCGGCACCACCGGAGAGCCGATATTGTTGGCGCCGTCGCCGGAGATGTCGACCACCCGCCGGAAGCCGCTGACGTTGCTCTCGGCGAGCTGCCGGGCGGCGGCCAGCAGTCCACCCGATATCGACGTTCCCCTTTCCCGCATGATCGGCGCCGCCGCCAGTTCAGCGGCGAAGGCCTCCGCCTCTTGTCGCCCGGCGATGATGCGCCACGGGACGATGACCGACTGATAGGTCGCCCCGGCCCACTCCATGTAGGTGACGGCGATCCGGCCGACCAGACCGGAGGCGATCGCGGCGATGACCTCGGGGTGGCGGAAGGCGGCGGCATAGCCGTCCCGCTGCACCCGCTGCTCGTCGAGGTCCATCGAACGGGAGACGTCGACGGCGAGGACCAGCGCCAGGTCGACGTCGAAATCCTGGGCGGCGGTTCCGCTCGCGCCGAGCGTCGAAAGCCCGGCGGCCAGCATCACGACGGCGGCAATCCGGCGCATGGCTTCAGCCTCCTTGCGCCCCCGGAATGAACGATTCCCCGCCTCCCCATGGTAGCGCTTCGGGCGGGATCATCAACGCTTGCGTGGGGCGATGATCGGCCGCAGGGGCCGGTCCAGAGCCAGGCCGACGGCTCCGCGCCCGGGCTTCTGACTACAGTCCGAACACCGGCAGTGGATGCAAGGGATGCCGTCGCAGGTGCCAGAGCGCCGGCCGACGCCGTGATGAATCCCCGCTCTACCTTGTTGATGTCGGTATTGCGTCTATCCTTGCTGAGTGCGCCGCAGAGCCCGGAGGCAATGCGGCCTCCGCCACCACCGCCATCTCTCAGCAAGCGCCGTGCCGGGGCCGCGATTGGCGCTCCCTAGGGGAATCGAACCCCTGTTTTCGCCGTGAGAGAAACGCAGGGGCGTCCTTCCGCGTCCATGCCGGTCCACCTAACTGTTTGAAAGTCCAATGATTGCGTACATTTGCGCCCGTCCTTGTCCGACCGTGTTTTTCCCCGTATATTGGACATGCGTTGGACATGGCGGGAGGGAAGCACATGGCGCGAAAGGTCAGGGACGAGATTCTGGACTCGCGCGAGGCTCGAAACAAGCTCAAGCCGCGCGGCAAGCCCTACTGGCGGACGATCGAGCGCGGGCTGCACCTCGGCTACCGCCGCCTGAAGGGCGGGTCCGGCACCTGGTGGGCGCGGCACTACCTCGGCGACCGATCCTACGAGGTCGAGGGCCTGGGCGTGGCCGACGACCGCAGCGACGCCGACGGCGTGGCGGTCCTGGACTACTGGCAGGCGCAGACCAAGGCGCGCGAGCGCATGGTCGCCCGGGCCCACGCCGCGGCCGGCAGGACCGGCCCGCTCGCCGTCCAGGACGCCGTTGGCGAATACCTCGAATGGCTGGACAACAACCGCCGCTCCGGCCGCGACGCGCGCAAGCGGGCGGAGGCGTTCATCTACCCGAGGCTGGGCGACGTCGAGGTCGGGCAGCTGACCGCGGACCATATCCGCAGGTGGCACGCCGCGCTCGTGAAGGAGCCGCCGCGCAAGCGCACGGCCAAGGGCGCGAAGCAGCAATATCGCGAGTTCAACGGCGACGCCGAGGCGGTACGACGGCGCCGCGCGTCCGCGAACCGGACGCTGACGATCCTCAAGGCCGCGCTCAACCGCAGCTGGCGCGAGGGCAAGGTGTTCTCGGACGCCGAGTGGCGCCGCGTCGAGCCGTTCGAGGGCGTCGACGCCGCACGCCTCCGCTACCTGACGGTCGCCGAGGCGAAGCGACTGGCCAACGCGTGCGACCCGGGTTTCCGGCCGCTGGTGCAGGCGGCGCTGCAGACCGGCGCGCGCTACGGCGAGCTCGTCCGGCTCCGGGACCGCCCGTACAACCC
>JBBDMC010000060.1:0-3101 GCA_040878485.1 Bauldia sp.
TCGAAATCGAACAGGTCGACGCGCATGGGTGGCCGCGGCGATAACCGGCCATGGGGGCGAGGTCAATGATGCCGGGCGTGGTCGGGGCGGGATGAAACCGCGTCGCCTAAAGGCCGCAGCAAGCGATGAATGCGATCTGGTCCGGTGAGAACTCAGGCAAGAGCCGCGAGACCGTGCGGTCGCTCAGTCGGTTGGTGAGCATTATCCAACTCTCCCCATATTCGATCGCGTACAGGATTCCCTGCCCGCGCGGCGTCCAGTATGCGTCGGTGATTCCAATCTGGCCCTCTCGAATCAGACTGTCGCGACCCTCGGCAGCACGTTTGTCGCGCAACGCTTCGAGAGCACCGGGCTGAAACAAGAGGATCGGGTAAGGGGTGGCGTCAAACGTTACCTCTGCCCCGACCGGGCGAACGACGGTCAGCGTGAACAGGCTGACATCGATATTCAGTCGATCCGCGATCTCGAAGTCGGAGCCGGGCGCGCTTCTCTGCAGCCTGGTGACAAGGAGATCTTTGCCCGAAGGCGACCATGCGCGCACGAAGCGTCTCGGGGAAACGCAGCCCGCATAGTCACTGATGAACAGCCTGAAGTCGGCTATCGGCAGGTCGACGATCGCCCTTGCACCGTTGCCGGTAAGGTCCGTCTCAAAGAGCACGTCGTTGAATGACTCCGACTTTTGACCCCCAGCCCAGTACAAATGACGTCCGTCTGGTGAGGCGGTGATCGGCAGCCCACCCTCGCGGGCCGCGCTTGCGTCGGCGAAGGAGCGAGTCTCTCCCGTCGCGGGAACTGCGATCCTTGGCTCGAATTCCTTGCCCGCCAAATACAGCAGGCTCTGGGGTTGGGGCAGCCATATGGGGTACATCGCATCGGGCACGCTCATCATCTCCCTGCCGCTCTCGACGTCGACAACGTGCAGGGTGAATTGCTTGTACGAGCAAAAGAATCCCTCTTCTTCTTGTCCCGTGGAATAGGCGAGCAGGGCTCCGTCGGGGCTGAAGGCCGCGCCGATCACGCGGCCGGTGACGATCTGCTTTGCCCCCGCGCCGTCGTAACTGACGACCACCAGGCCGTCGCCTCCCACCCACACGCCGCGCCCCAGCGGCTGCCCATGGGAGTAGGCCAAGCGGTCGCCACGCGGTGACCAGACCGGAGCTATCTCCCGCGCCGAGTCATTGGTGAGCCGCCGTCTAGCGCTCCCGTCCAACTCGGACGTGTAGAGGTCCCACTGTCCGTCTACCAGCAGGGTAAAGGCGATACGCGTGCGCGCCCCATCCGGGAGCTCCTGTGCCCACGAGGGCACGCAGGCAATGATCAGAGCAGCGGTGAGTAATGCTTTCATGACCATGACTCCTCCGGTAATGAGCCGCGTTGTGCCACTCGCCCGACAATCGCAGCGTCCCGACGCTAGTTGAACCAGATGAAGTAGCGGAAGAAGTCGCCGCCAAACACCTGCGTGATTTGGGTCCACGTGCCGGCGGTCGTCATTTCGCCCGCTTCGAGATAAGGCAGCGCCGCCGCCCCCGCGATCAGCAGCACGATATCAAAGGTCTGCGGCGGCTCGTCGAACAGCTTGCGCATGTTGATCCCGTCATCGAAGCGCCAGTGCGGGATGAGCTTCTTTCCCTGCAGGATCGCCTCGAACTCGTCGAGGAAGCCCCGCCAGCCGGCGATCCGATCCGCATCGACCCTGAAACCGGGGAAGATGCCGGTCTGGCTGGGGCTCGGGACCCACTCGGCGCGGTCGTCGGTCTCGGCGAGGATGCGCCGCCAGTTCTCGCGGCTGAAGCCGATCATCGCTTCGAGATTCCGCGCGGCGCTCCGCATGCGTTCGGGCTCGACCAGAGGCCAGCGGTTGAGGTGAATGAAGGCGATGAGGTCGGCGATGCCGGCAATCTCGGAAGGTCGACCCATTTCCTCGAACTGGTCGGGATGATCCTCCATGTACTTCTCCCGCTCTTGCTCCGGAAGCTTCAGCAGCTGTTCGACCAACTGCTCGAACTCGGAGGCTGCGGCGTGGAGTTTGGCGTAGGGCGACGACGGCATCGGAAAGATGCCGGGAAAGGTGATGTCGAACGCGGTTTCCCAGTCGTAGGCGAGCGGGAACTCGGCGATCCCCATCAGCAGATGGCAGTATGCCTGCAGCCACGGGACGTCGCTTTGATCGAAGCCGGCAAGCAACTTCGGCGGCGTGTCCCCATCGAGCCCGCGCGCCCCGGACACCGCGGCGAAGATGCGCCATAGCGCCTCGTCATCGGAACCTTCGCCGTCACCGTCGAGGTCGAGACGGATCTGACCGATGTCCAGCGGCAGGCCGATCTGACCGGGCCCGACCATGGCCAGAGTCTTCTCCGCGGTGTCGAGGTCGCTGACGAACGAGGCGAGGATGTCACGCAGGCCCTCATAGGTCAGCTCGTACGGGTTGGGATTGTGCGGGACGGGAATGCGCAAGATCGGGAGATCGATGAGACCGATGCCGTATTGCCCGCCGCGCAGTCCGAATTGGTAGAACGAGCGACCGACGTTTTCCACGGCCTGGAGAAACTGGACGGCGCCAAGCGCGAACCGGGCCTGGTCATCATCCGGAGCCGCGGCAAGCCGCCGCTCGACCGCCGCGGCGGCTTCCGCCGTGCGCCCGGCGTAGAGATGGCGCTGAACCTCGGCGACCAGCGGCGACGCCGCCAGGGCGGCGGCGAGGCCACGTTGGCTGTAGGCCTCGGCGAAGTCCGGCTTCAGCTCGATCGCTTTGCTGAAGTCGGCGATGGCGCGGTCGTAGTCGCCCTTCTCGCCGTACGAATTGCCGCGGGCGTTGTATGCGGACGCATCGTCCGGCCTGAGCTCGATCAACCTTGCGTAGTCGGCGATGGCACGGTCGTAATCGCGATTCAGCTGGTACATGGCGCCGCGAAAGCTGTAGATCTCGGCGTTGTCCGGCTCCAATTCGATGGCCTGGGTGTAGTCGGCGACGGCCAAGTCGGTATGGCTGTTGTCGCCATGCACGTGGCCGCGGTTGACATAAGCCGAGGCGTCGTTCGGCTGCAGTTCGATCAGCCTTGCGTAGGCGGCTATGACGCGCTCGTATCCGATCTGCTCGTAGA
>JBBDMC010000060.1:3201-6978 GCA_040878485.1 Bauldia sp.
TCGATCAGCCTTGCGTAGGCGGCTATGACGCGCTCGTATCCGATCTGCTCGTAGAAATTGTCGCGATCTCCGCGAATGCCGGTGTCGTCCGGCGTAAGCTCGACTGCCTTGTCGAAGTCGGCGATCGCCTTGTCGGCCACGCGTTTCCCGCGGTAGGCGTTGCCACGGTTGCCGTACGCGTCGGCATAGTCGGGCTTCAGCTCGATCGCTTTGGTGTAGTCGCCAATCGCGCGGTCGTAGTCGTCCTTCCCGGAGTACGTAACGCCGCGGTTATTGTAGGCTTCGGCGTAATTCGGCTTCAGTTCGATCGCCTTGTCGAAGTCCGCGATGGCCTCGTCGTCCTGCCCTTTCCAACGGTAGGAGTTGCCACGGCCGTTGTACGCCTCGGCATAGTCCGGCTTCAGCGCGATCGCCCGCTCGTAGTCGGCAATGGCACGCTCATGCTCGGCCTTCTTGCGGTACGCATCGCCGCGATTGACGAGGGAAGTCGCGAGGTCTTCCGGGCTTTCCCTGCCCGCCTCGATGATGCTGGTGCAGCCGACGATCACTTTATCGGGCCACGCCGACGCGTCCCGGCAATCGCCGCGGTCGTCGGCCCGCGCCCAGCCCCCGAACCCGAGGCAAATCGCCAGCGTCACAAGAATCAATCTGGTCATCGCACCCTCCATCGCGGCCGGCGCGGTGTCTGCTCTCCCGCCGGTATGAACCCAGTTCATATACCACTAGTGAACAGAGTTCAAGGCGAAAAAGCGTCAACTCGTCGCGTGGCCCGCTGGCGGTCCCCGGCGCACCGCGTGGTTCAGCGAGTCCGGCCGCCGAACGACCTGAGGAGAATGCCGAGCCCGATGGCGATCAGCACCAGCGGCCAGATCAGGTCCCAGTTGATGCGGATGTCCAGGAGGAGAACGGCGGCGGCGAGGACCAGCACCGCGGCGATGGCGAACGACGCGGCGGCGCCGCCGGTGATCCGCCCCTCGCGGTTGTAGGCCTTGACGCCGTTGATGGCGGCGGCGGCCGCCGGCAGCAGGAGAAACACCGCCCACCAGTTGGTCGGCATCTCGAAGCCGAGGTTCTGGAGGAGAAAGACCGCCCCGACGACGATGAGAATGAGCCCGACGATCCAGCGGTCGCGGCCCTCGCGCAAGAAATGGGGGCCGCGCCAACCGCGATTGTCCTGTGGCTGATCGGACATGACCTGATCCCTCCGGCGACGGCTGAGAATTACCACCCTCCGACGCCGGCGCAAGTGGGCCGGATCAGGCGTCGGCCGCGACCTTGAGGCTGACGATCCGGTCGGGGCTCTTGACCGGCTCGCCGCGTTTGACCCGGTCGATCGCCTCCATCCCTGCGACAACCCGGCCCCAGACGGTGTACTTGCCGTCGAGGAAGCCGGCGTCGTCGAAGCAGATGAAGAACTGGCTGTCGGCGGAGTTGGGGTCGGTTGCCCGCGCCATCGAGCAGGTGCCGCGGACGTGCGGCTCCCGGGTGAACTCGGCCTTCAGACGCTTGCCGGAGCCGCCGGTGCCGCTGCCGGTCGGGTCGCCGGTCTGGGCCATGAAGCCGTCGATGACGCGGTGGAAGACGACGCCGTCGTAGAAACCGCGGCGGGCCAGCTCCTTGATCCTGGCGACATGGATGGGCGCCAGGTCAGGGCGGAGCAAGATCACGACGGCGCCGTGCGCCGTCGCCATCAGCAGCGTGTTTTCGGGATCGGCGATGTCAGCCACGGTCCCCGCCCTTTCCGCTTGCCGGCGCAGCATCCTCAGCGGCCGAAGCGCCGCTTGATGATGGCGGCGACCGAGGCCGGCACGAACGGCGCCGCGTCGCCGCCCATCTCGGCCACCTGGCGCACCAGCGTCGCGGTGATGTGGCGCACGCCCGGCGAGGCCGGCAGGAAGACGGTCTGCACCTCCGGCGACATCGCCTCGTTCATGCCGACCATCTGCATCTCGTATTCGAAGTCGTTGGCGTCGCGCAGGCCGCGGATCAGGATCGTCGCGCCGGTCTGGCGCGCCGCATCGACGGTGAGCCCGGCGAAGTCGACGACCGAGACTCGCGCCGCCGCAGCTTGGCCGAGATCGTCGAGGGTGGCGGCGATCATCGCCTTGCGTTCGTCGAGCGAGAACAGCGGCGCCTTGCCGGGATGGACGCCGATCGCCAACACCACCCGATCGGCGAGCGCCAGGGCGCCCTTCAAAATGTCGACGTGCCCGTTGGTGACCGGGTCGAACGTGCCGGGATAGAGGGCGGTTCGGTTCATTGGCCGGAAAGACGCCTCGAGGCGGCGGTTCTTAGCCCGATCGGGCCGACCGGGCAAGCCGCGGGCACCCGTCGCTTCCGCCGCCGAGAACGGCCGGGCAGTCCCGTGGTATCCTCTTCCGGTCGGGTCAACCGACCAACAAAGGGGGATTCGCCATGGGCAATATCAATGTCGGGCGTTGGATCGTCGGCGGCGTGGTCGCGGCGATCGTCTTGTTTGTCGTCGATTTCGTCGTCAACGGAATGATCCTCGAGGGGCAGTGGACCGCGGCCATGACGGCGCTTAACAAGCCGGCGATGGCCCCAAGCACCGGCCAGCTCATCATGATCGCCGTTCTTAACCTGCTGGTCGGCTTGACCGCGTTGTGGATCTACGTCGGCATCAGGCCCCGCTTCGGCGCCGGCGCGACCACCGCGGTCTATGCCGGGCTCGCCACCTGGGTGGTCGGCTACCTGGTGCCCAACGCGTTCATGATCGCGTTTGGCCTGCTGCCGGCCGGTCTCATGGTGACCCTGATCGTCGTCGGGGTGATCCAGGTGCCGGTCGCAACCGTCGCCGGGGCGTATTTCTACCAGGAATAGCCCGAGCCCCGGCTGCCAAGCCGAAGCTCGCCCGGGCGGCCGTCCGCCGCCCGGGTGTTGCTCGTTGCCGCAAGACGCGCGGGCTGTGACCCCGGTCACTGCGCCGCGGCGCCGGCGCTCCTATCTGACCACCAACGACGTTCACCCGGCCGGCTCAAACAGCGGCCGACGATTGGGGTCAAGTCAATGTCCGCAGCCCGCTCCACCATGCTCGCAGCCGCGTTTTCGCTCACCGTCGCCGTCGGCCTTGCCGCGGCCTCGGTCTACGCGACCGACCCTGCCGGTCTCGCCGCCAAGAGCGACCGGCTGCCGGTCATCGTCGCAGCCGGGCGGTACGTCACCACCGAGACGCGTGGCGACGGGTTGTCGGTGCTGCAACGCATTCGGATCGACTGACGGGAGGCGACCGCCGCCTCAGCCCGCCGGTTCCGGCTCGGCCGAGCCGTTTGCCTCGGCGCCGTCCTCCTCGCTCAGGCGTTCGACCGAGACCACCTTCGCGCCCTCGGCGGTGTCGAAGACGATCACCCCTTGGGTGCCGCGTCCGATGATGCGGATGTCGTCGACCGGCAGGCGGATGATCTGGCCGCCGTCCGAGACCAGCATGATCTGGTCGCTGTCCTGCGCCGCGAAGGAGGCGACCAGCGGGCCGTTACGCTCGTTGACCGCCATGGCGACGATGCCCTTGCCGCCGCGACCGGTCACCCGGTACTCGTGCGAGGAGGTGCGCTTGCCGTAGCCATTGGCGGAGACGGTGAGGATGAACTCCTCGGCGGCACTCATCTCGGCGTAGCGCTCCTGGCTGAGTTCGCCCCCGGCCGCACCGGCGACCTCGCCGGCCGCCTCCTCTTCGGCCTCGACCGCCGTCTCCTCGCCCTCGCCCTCGCCGCGCACCGCCCGGCTCATCTTGAGGTAGGCGGCGCGCTCGGCCGCGGTGGC
>JBBDMC010000061.1:0-6885 GCA_040878485.1 Bauldia sp.
CTGAGCCACTGGGCCAGCGCGGCAATCTTCGTCCTCGTCTTCGGCGCGCCGCTCGCCTGGCTCACCCGGCTGGCGATGCTGTCGCGCCCGGTGGCGGGCGCGGAGAACGCGCACGAATGGTACCCGCCCGGGCGCCTCCTTGCCCACGCGGCCGTCGCAGTTGCCGCCGGCCTTGTCCTCCTCGGCCTGATCATCGCCTACGACCCGCAGCGGCTGGTCGAGGAGATGACGGCGGCGATGGTCGAGTGGCTGGCGGGCTCCGCCATGACCCTCCAGCCGCCGTCGGCCGCCGAGATCGAGCCGTTCGTTCGCCTCAACGTCGCCGTGATGCCGCTGATGGTCGGATTCCTCGCCCTGGCGATGGTGATCCTCGACCTGTGGCTGGCGGCGCTGGTGACCCGCGCGTCGGGCCGCCTTCGGCGACCGCGCGAGCGGCTGTGGCTGGTGGCGCTACCGAACGGCATCGTCGCCGGCTTCGCCGCCGCCGTCCCGCTGGCGTTCCTGCCGGGCGCGATCGGCAACGCCGCCGCCGTCTTCGTCGGCGCCCTCGGCGGCGCGGTTGCCCTCGTCGGGCTGGCGGTGCTGCATGCGCTCACTGCCGGCATGACCGGGCGCATCGTCGTGTTGACGATCACCTACGCGCTGGTCGTGGTCTCCGGCCTGCCGCTGGCGCTGCTGGCGATGCTCGGCATCGGTGAGAGCTTCTTCCATTTCCGCGCCCGCCGCTTCGGCGGTACGCCTCGACAATGACCCATCCCGACGAACGGAGCACCTGCCATGGACGTCATCCTGCTTGAACGCATCGCCCGCCTTGGACAAATGGGCGATGTCGTGAAGGTTCGCGACGGCTACGCCCGCAACTTCCTGCTGCCGCAGGGCAAGGCGTTGCGCGCCAGCGACGCCAACCGCAAACGCTTCGACGAACAGCGGGGGCAACTGGAAGCCCGCAACCTCGAACGCCGCCAGGAGGCCGAGGCGGTCGCCGCCAAGACGGGAGGGCGGTCGTTCGTCGTCATCCGCCAGGCCGGCGAGACCGGCCAGCTCTACGGCTCGGTCACCGCGCGCGACCTCATCGAGGTGATGGAGGCAGGCGGCTTGTCGGTCGCCCGCAGCCAGATCGCCCTCAACCAGCCGATCAAGACCATCGGCATGCACACGGTGACGATCATCGTCCACCCGGAAGTCGACACCACGGTCACCGTCAACGTTGCCCGCAGCGACGACGAGGCGGCGCGCCAGGCGCGCGGCGAAGACCTGACCGCCGGGTTCGACGGCGAGGCCGAGGAAGTCGTGGCCGACGCCAAGGCGGCGCCAATCGAGGCGGCGGAAAGCCAATAACCGGTTGAACGCGTGACGCTTTCTGATCTAGAATGAATCGAGATTGACGTCGTCGCGCCGGTCCCTGCCGACAGAGAACATGAACGGTCCCTTACAGCGATTCCTTGCCGCGACGATCAAGACGGGCGAACTGGAGGTCGTCGACTCATCCGGTAAGCGGCATCGGTTCGGCGACGGCTCCGGCACGCCCGTGCGCATACGCTTTCACTCGACCGCGGCCGAGCGCGCCGTGCTCTTCGACCCCGAGATGAAACTCGGCGAGGAGTACGTCAACGGTGGCTACGATGTCGAGGCGGGATCGATCCTCGATCTGCTGAGGATCCTGATCGAGAACGTCGGACCGCGTGGGCGGACGTGGTGGATGACCGCACTGTCCGGCGTCCGCCACCTTGTGCGCCGGCTCTCGGAGAACAACAATTTCGCCCACGCCCGTCGCAACGTGCACCGGCACTACGATCGCGATGGCCGCCTGTATTCCCTCTTCCTCGACGACAACCGGCAGTATTCGTGCGCCTACTTCGAAGATGGGGTGACCAGCCTCGACGAGGCGCAGATGGCGAAGATGCGGCACCTGGCGGCCAAGCTCAATCTGATGCCTGGTCAGCGCGTGCTTGATATCGGCTCCGGTTGGGGCGGCCTCGGACTCTATCTGGCCGAGCATTTCGAGGTCGACGTTACCGGCGTCACCGTGTCCGACGAACAGTTCACCATCTCCAACCAACGGGCCAAAGCGCTGGGACTCGACAAGCACGTGCGGTTTGTCAACCAGGACTACCGGAGGATCAGCGGAGTCTTCGACCGCATCGTCTCGGTCGGCATGTTCGAGCACGTCGGCCTGGCGCGCTATGGCGAATTCTTCCGCGGCGTGGAAAGGCTGCTGGCGCGGGACGGCGTGGCGGTCGTCCACACCATCGCCAAGAAGGATACGCCCGGCCCGATCAACCCGTGGATGCAGAGCTACATCTTCCCCGGCGCCTACCTGCCGACGCTTTCCGAACTCGCGCCGCAAATCGAGCGGCAGGGCTTCTGGCTCACCGATCTCGAGGTGTGGAGGCTGCACTACGCCAACACCCTGGCGGCGTGGAACCAGCGCTTCCAGGCTCGCCGTGCCGAGGCGGCGGCAATCTTTGGCGAGCCATTCTGCAGAATGTGGGAGTTCTATTTCCAGCTCTGCGAAATCGGTTTCCGCTATCAGGGCCTGTGCGTCTTCCAGTTGCAGCTTGCCAAGAGCATCGACGTGGTGCCGCTGACGCGAGACTACGTCTACGGCGGCCGGCGGCGCGGCGCCGAGCGGCCGGTCGCGGTGCAGACTGCCGGGCCGCTTCGCCGGTCGGCCTAAGCGTTGCACCTTCGCTCGGCGTGGATCAGCGCTCCGGCGGGGCCGGGAAAACCCGCGTCCGCGGCACGCCATGCCTGAGCTCTCGGGCGCCGTCGCACCGGTGCCGAAAGTTGCCCCTTTTTTTCAGCCGCGAATCGGGCGACACCGACTCAGATCGTCCGACGACGCTTCGCGGTAACATGCAAGGGCCTCATGCTAGGCTCTGTGGAACGCGGGCGTGACGGCGCAACGGGTCTGGCGGAGACGCCGCTGCGTGGTAGACAAGTCGGTGGAGCGAGGTTGTCGCTCGCCCCGTCCGGCTCCCAAGGGTCGCGGGAGCCGCTTGTCCCCCACGTAGGCGCAGAGTGATCGCCGGCCGGCGGCCGGAGGAGCGGCGTGTCGGTCGCCTCACCGAGCGCATCGAGGAGAATGATGGAATGGCCTTTGCGGCACGCACGCTTGCCCAACCGACCGAGGTCTACCGCTCGGTGCCGCAGAACGTCGACGCCGAGCAGGCGGTGCTGGGCGCCATCCTGGTCAACAACGAGGCGTTCTACCGGGTCTCCGACTTCCTCGAGCCGGTGCATTTCTTCGAGCCGGTGCATCGCAAGATTTACGAGGTCCTCGGCCAGCTCATCCGCCTCAACAAGGTCGCCACCCCGGTCACCATCAAGACGTTCCTGCCCGCCGAGCTCGCTATCGGCGACATCAATCTCGCCCAGTATCTCGCCCGCCTGGCGGCGGAAGCGACCACCATCATCAACGCCGAGGACTACGGGCGCGCCATCTACGACCTCGCCATCCGCCGGGCGCTGATCGGCATCGGCGAGGACCTGGTCAACGTCGCCTACGACGCGTCGGTCGAGCAGACGCCGACAATTCAGATTGATGAGGCTGAGAAGCGGCTGTTCGAGCTTGCCGAGAGGGGGCAATACGGCAGTGGGTTTTTGCCCTTTCCAGAGGCTCTGGCCCGTGCAATCGACATGGCCGACGCCGCACATCGACGGCCAGGCCATCTATCCGGCATTGCAACAGGTCTCCATGACTTGGACCAATACATGGGCGGCTTGCAGGCTTCCGACCTGGTCATCATCGCCGGGCGGCCGGGCATGGGCAAAACGGCGCTCGCCACGAATATCGCGTTCAATATTGCCAAGGCATGGGTGGGCGATGTTCAATCTGATGGAACTACTAAAACCACATCTGGCGGCATCGTCGGTTTCTTTTCGCTGGAGATGTCCTCGGAGCAGCTGGCCACGCGGATTATCTCTGAACAATCTGGGATACCTTCGACGGACATTCGCCGCGGCAAGATTAACGATGCTGCGTTTGCGAAGATTGTCGACGCTGCCCGGCAGATGCAGCAGGTTCCTTTCTATATTGACCAGTCTGGCGGTCTTTCGATTTCCCAACTCGCGGCCAGAGCTCGGCGGTTGAAGCGGCAGCGAGGCTTGGATGTTGTTGTCGTCGACTACATTCAGCTCTTGCAGGGCTCGTCGCGTCGCAGCAATGACAACCGCGTTCAAGAGGTCACAGAGATAACCAATAGCCTTAAGGCCTTGGCAAAGGAGTTGAGCGTCCCGATCCTCGCTCTGTCGCAGTTGTCGCGTCAGGTGGAGAACCGCGACGACAAGCGACCGCAGCTTTCTGACCTGCGCGAATCGGGCTCGATCGAGCAAGACGCCGACGTCGTGATGTTTGTGTATCGTGAGGCGTACTATTTGAAGAACAAAGAGCCAAGGGTTGGCACGGCTGAACATGTGCAATGGCAGGATGAAATGGACAAGGTGGAACGTGGAGCGGAACTCATAATAGGCAAACAGCGACACGGACCGACGGGAACCGTTACATTGCACTTCAATCCGTTACACACGCGCTTCTACGACCCCGCGCGTGAGCCGGAAGTGGCCCGCATGGACGGGACCGAAGGCCGATTTGACTAACAACCGACACGTTTTCTCATGCAGGGATTCTCATGTTCAAGTGGCTCACCGGCGGCAAGCGCCAGGAAGCAGAGGCCGCCGGCGGTCGCGATCTGCTGATCGTCAGCCGCACGGTCGAGGCGGCGATCGATCGCGCCTTCGCGGTGTTCGTCGACAACTTCAACGACTGGTGGCCGCGCGACGCGACCTGGGGCGGCGACAAGCTCGCCGCGATTGGCATCGAGGCCAAGCCCAACGGGCGCTGCTTCGAGCGTACGGTGGAGGGGACGGAATCGGTGTGGGGCACGGTGCTGACGCTCAGCCGCCCCGACCACATCGTGATCGCCTGGCAGATCAAGGCCGACCGGACACCCGAGGAAGGCGAGGCAACGGCGAGCCGGGTCGATGTCCGCTTCGTCGAGACCAACCCCGGCACGACCGAGGTGGTCCTCGTCCACCGCGATTTTCCCCGACACGGCGACGGCTGGGAGAAGTACAGGGCTACGATGGCGGCGGCCAAAGGCTGGCCGCGCCTGATCGACCTCTACGCCAAGGCGGTCGCCGGCTGACGCCGGCCTCGCCGGCTACATCGCCATCGTCGGCCTGACGAAACAATAGATCCGGCGGCTCGGGCGGAGCGCCCGGTCAGATCGGCGCGGGTGCGGCGGGTGAGAATCGGCTAGATTCGGTCCATGTCCACCCTTTGGGCATCGGGTGATCCATGGCCACGGGCGGTCGGCTGACCATCGATCTCGGGGCGCTCGCCGCCAACTGGCGGGCGCTGGCCGACCGCGTCGGCGACGCGGTCGCCGCGGCCGCCGTCGTCAAGGGCGACGGATACGGCATCGGCCTGGAGCAGGCGGCGGTGGCGCTGGCCGAGGTCGGCTGCCACACCTTCTTCGTCGCCCTGCCCGACGAGGGTCTGCGCCTCAGGCGCGCCGTGCGCGACGCCACGATCTACGTCCTCGACGGACTCCTGCCCGGCAGCGCCGAGGCGCTGGTCAAGGCCGATCTCAGGCCGGTGCTCGGCTCGTTGCCGGAGATCGAGGAATGGGCCGCGGTCAGGTCGGCCGGCGCGCCGACCGGCTCGGCGCTCCACGTCGACACCGGCATGAACCGGCTCGGCGTAACGCCCGCCGAGGCGCGGGCGCTGTCGGAGCACGGCGACCTGCTCGATGCCATCCGCCCGTCGCTGTTGATGAGCCATCTCGCCGCAGCCGACACCGCCGACCATCCGCTCAACCGCAAGCAGCTCACCGCCTTCCGCGCCGTGCGCGTGCTGCTGCCCAATATCCCCGCCTCGCTCGCCAACTCGGCCGGCATCTTCCTCGGCCGCGAGTATCACTTCGACCTCGTCCGGCCGGGGATCGCGCTTTACGGCGGCGCGGTCGCCAGGGGCGAGCCGAGCCCCTTGGACACCGTCGTCACGCTCGAGGCCCAGGTGCTGCAGGTGCGCGAGGTCAAAAGCGGCGATACGGTCGGCTACGGCGCCACCGAGACCTGCGCCCGGCCGAGCCGGGTCGCCATCCTCGCCGCCGGCTACGCCGACGGCTACCACCGCGCCGCCGGCTCGACGGACGGGCGGCCGGGCGCCCGGGTGGGCGTCGGCGACAACTACGCGCCGCTGATCGGGCGGGTGTCGATGGACCTGATCGCGGTCGACGTCACCGAGATCCACGGCGTCGAGCGCGGCGATTGGGCCGAGCTGATCGGACCCAACATTCCGGTCGACGAGGTCGCCGAGCGCGCCGGCACCATCGGCTACGAGCTCCTCACCGGCCTCGGCCGGCGCTACGAGCGGGTGTACGTCGGCGGGTTGATCGGGTGATCGGCGAAACCGAGGCGTAGGCGGCCCGCGATCGGGCGCGAGCGTGTTGACCTCGTCTCACCATCGTGAGAACATATCATGAACATTGGAGATTCGGCCTTGGCCCTCGCGGCACGCCTCAGGACCCAGTACGTCTGCCAAAACTGCGGCGCGGCCAGCCCCCGCTGGCAGGGCAGGTGCGAGGCCTGCGGCGAGTGGAACACGATGATCGGGGAGGCGGGCGGCCGCGGCGCCGCCGCCGGCCCGGCCGCGCGGCCCCCCCCCCGCGGCCGGGTCATCACGCTGGCGCCGCTCGCCGGCGACACCGACGAGGCGCCGCGGGCGGCGACCGGCATCGCCGAGTTCGACCGGGTAACCGGCGGCGGCCTGGTTCGCGGCTCGACGTTGCTGGTCGCCGGCGACCCCGGCATCGGCAAGTCGACGCTCCTCCGCCAGGTCGCCGCGGCGCTGGCCATATCCGGCCGCCCGGTGGTCTACGT
>JBBDMC010000062.1:0-6859 GCA_040878485.1 Bauldia sp.
CGATCTTCTTCATGGCGTCGCGGAAAAGTTCGCGGTCCTCGGCCTTGTCGATGGCTTCCGCCGTCGCCCCGATCATCTCGATGCCGAACTTCTCCAGCACCCCCATCTTCCGGAGCGACAGGGCGCAGTTGAGCGCCGTCTGGCCGCCCATGGTCGGCAACAGGACAAGCTTGTCACCGGGCCGGGCGGCGCGCTCCTGGGCGATGATCATGGCGACGATGTCAGGCGTGATCGGCTCGATGTAGGTGGCGTCGGCCAACTCCGGGTCGGTCATGATCGTCGCCGGGTTGGAGTTGACCAGGATCACCCGGTAGCCCTCGGCCTTCAGCGCCTTGACGGCCTGGGTGCCAGAATAGTCGAACTCGCAGGCCTGGCCGATGACGATCGGCCCGGCGCCGATGATCAGGATCGAGGCGATGTCGGTGCGCTTGGGCATGGGCGTCTGGCCGACTCGGGGCGAGAAGAAACCCCGGCGCGGCACCGCTCCGGGGCACGAATCCCTTGGGTTTCAGGCTAGGCGGGGCTTATAGGGGAAAAGGCCAAGAGCGGAAAGGGAGCCTGTCTTCACATATTGTGATTGCACATTTCCACACTATGTGATACGAGTCACGCAAGCATCGGCGGGCTGATGAAAGCGGTCGCGGTCGAAAAGGCGGCGCGTCAGGCGCTGAAAAAGATGCCGCGCCCGACAGCCATCCGGATCGTCGCGAATATCGAGCGGTACGCGGCAGAGCCGGCGAGCTTGTCGAACCAGGTCAAGTCGCTCGTCGGCGACCATCGGAAGCGATTGAGGGTCGGCGACTGGCGTGTGCTGTTCGTCGAGGACCGCACGACCATAACCGTCCTCGACATCCGCTCGCGCGGATCAGCGTACAAGTAGCGACAACAGGAGCGTTCGCAATGTCCCGTGTGCAGATCATTTTGACCCCGGCCGGTGAGCGGCTGGCGGTCATGCCGGCGGAAGACTATGAGGCCTTGATCGCGCATGCCGACAGCCCCGATGAGGACACCGCCGATCTCGCGCGGATCGATGCGCTGGTCGCGGCGAAGGGGCGCGGGAAAGCCAATCCGCTCCCGCTTGAAGCGATGAAGCGAATCCTGTCGGGAGAGGGCCCGGTTCGGGTCTGGCGAGATGTGCGCGGGATGACTCAAGGTGAACTCGCCGCCAAAGCCGGGATCAAGCCCAACTACCTATCGATGATCGAAGGCGGGGAACGGAGAGGTTCGCCAGCAACCCTGAAGCGCATCGCCGCGGCGCTTGACGTCGACATGGAAGAGCTGATCGCCTGACTTGCCGAGGTCCGTCAGGCGTCGCAGTGTAAGGCGATAGCGCGGGAGGGGAACCCATGGCAAACGACGTCGACGCTTGGATGGCGAAATACGACAACCCGCAGAAGGCGGTGGTTCAGGCCGCACGCAGGGCGGTCCTCGCCGCCGACAAGCGCATCACCGAGACGATCAAGTGGCAGTCGCCGACATTCATGTACAAGGGCAACCTCGCCTCCTTCAATCCGAAGGCGAAGCAGTTCGCGAGCCTGATGTTCCACACCGGCGCGAAGATCGAGGGCAAGTTCCCGTCGCTCAGCGGCAGCGGCGATGTCGCCCGCTATATGCAGTTCGCCTCGCTCGACGACGTGAAGAAGAAGTCGGCCGAACTCAAGCGCATCGTCAAGGCGTGGTGCGACCAGCGCGATATCGGCTAGGCGCCCCCCGCTTGGCCGAAGCTCAATCGTCGTTCGGCGCGATGCGGATCCAGCACCCCCTCGACCGAGCGCCGATCGATCGCGGCAGGCTCGCCGGCACGCACCTCAAACAGCACCCGCTCAACAATCAGGTCGTGAATTCCGGGGAACAGACAACGACGGAGAACGACCATAGATGTCATTCGCAAGGGTGCCGGCCGCTACCCGGTGACGCTGGGTTTTGTCCTCATGTTTGTGCTGACTTGGCCGCTTGAACTCGGCCTTGCCGCACAGAGCCATGGTCTGCTGTCATTCTATTTTCCGCCGGTCATCGAGCTCTTCGTCGGCTACGGCTTTGTCGCCGCAGCGATCATCATGTCCGGCCTGGTCGACGGCTGGGCCGGGATCGTTGGGTTGCTGAAGCGCCTGCTGATCTGGCGGGTCGGCTGGATCTGGTACGCCGTCGCGCTGCTCGGACCGGCCGCCTTCTACCTCTTGGGGATTGGCATCCATGTCGTGCTCGGCGGAGCGATACCGGATTTCGGCCAGCCGTTCATCGTTCGGCTCGTGCCACCATCGTTCAATATCGGCCTCGCCGCAGTCGCCTTCTTCCTCTACCAGGTGTTCGTCAACGGTGAGGAGTTTGGCTGGCGTGGCTACGCGCTTCCGCGGCTGCAGGCCCGCCAAACGGCGCTGGTCGCCAGCCTGATTATCGGCGTCGTCTGGGCCTTCTGGCACGTCCCGAAGTACCTGACGGCGGGCGATCCTCACGATCTTCCGTTCTGGTTCTTCGCGATCACGATGATCGCCAACGCGATCCTCTACACGTGGGTGTTCAACAAGACGCGCGGCAGTCTGTTGCTCATGCTCTTGCTTCACGCCGGAGTTAACACCGGCGTCGTCATGCTCCCGATCATGCCGGTGGTGGTTGGTGACACCAGGCCGCTGGTTATTGCGTATGGCCTGCAGATAGTTGCGGCGGTTGCCGTGGTCCTCTTCGCCGGCATGAACCTCGGCCGCACGCCCGAGGCACAACGAACCAGGCCGACAGCGAGCGCCACATCGTGATCCTGGTCGCGACGTGGTGCGTGGCGGCGCTGGCCGTGGTCCTGCTCACCGGCCCGACGCTCATGCGGCGATCGGCGAGGCCGCTCGCCGCGCCAGCGGTGTGAAAGCGTCCTGTGGGTGGCGGCTGGCGGAGGAAACAATCGCGTCATGAGAGTGGCTGCCGAGTCCGGAGTCGTCCCCTGGCGTCAAGTGGCGCTCTTCACCGTGATTGCCTACGCCCTGACGTGGGGATGGGATGGAATCTGGGTCGCCCCGCATCTCGGCAGCCTGCTGACCGCTCCAACAACGCCGGCCGATCCGACGGCGGTGTTCGGCAATCGCCTCAACCATCTGCCGGCGATGTTCGGCCCGCTCGTCGCGGCCGTGGCGATGCGCCTTTGGGTGAGCCGCGAGGGCCTGCGCTGGTCGCTTGGACTGCGGCAGTCGTGGCAAGCCTATGCCGTGGCTCTCGCTGCCCCGATCGCCTTCCTTGCCGTCGTCGCGCTGGCGATGGTCGCGACCGGCCTCGCCCGCTTCGCACCCCCCGGCGAGCCGTTCACGATCGCGGTCGTCGGGTTGCTGGCGGTCTTGCTGGGGCTCGAATCGGTGCTCGGCCTTGGCGAGGAGTACGGCTGGCGCGGCTACCTGCTCCCGCGGCTGATGCCGCTCGGGGAGGTGCCGGCGACGCTGGTGCTCGGGATCATCTGGGGGCTCTGGCACCTGCCGGTTCTGGTGTCTGGCGTCATCCTCGGCGGCCACAGTCTTTGGCTGGTCGTGCCGATCCATCTCGGGGTGGTGATGCTGTCGGCCTTCCCGTACACGTGGCTGGCGAAGGCGACCGGGTACAGCCCAGTCCTCGCCGCAAGCTTTCACGGCAGCACCAACTGGGGGCAGCAGCGCCTGTTCGGCGTTCTCGTCCTTGGCAACCTGCTCGCCGGCATCGTCGTAATCGGCTTCGGCTGGCTGATGGTGATTGTCGTCGTCTATGGCATCCGCCGGTTCGGCCCGCGTCGCCGTGCGGGCGCCGCGCGATGAGCATGCGGTCGCCGCGCGGCTTCGCCGCCGCCATCGTGCTGCTCTCCGGCGTGGCGCTTGCCGCTTTCGCGGTCGCTCTCGGCCATGGCGCCGAGGCGATCGTTCATCTGGCGCTCGGGGCGAGCTTTCTCCTCATCGCCCCTGCCGTATTCGACTTCAGGCTGCCGACGTGGCTCACCTGGGCCGCAGGCGCGGCGATCGGCGGGCTCGCCGTGGTCTTTCTCCTCCAGGGCGCAAGTGATCTCACTGGCTTCGTACCGCTGACCCATCTTGCCTACGACATCCTGGGACAGCGCCTCGAAAAGGTGTTGGGCTACGCCTTCCTGCTGTGGTGCGTGGCGGTTGTTCTGATCGACAGCGATGGCAATACGAAGCGGTTCGGCATCGTCGTCGTCGCCGCCGTCCTCGGCGTCGAGATATACGCTTATGCCATCGCCTATCTCGGCGGCGCCGCGGCGGGCATCCTCAAATTGCTTTACCTGCCCCTCTTCGTCTGGCTCCTCCTCGAAAGCCGGAAGCCGCGGCCGGCGGCTTAGCCCGGCGTTAAGCTTCCGTGGGCAGCATGGTCCGATCGCAACCGGAGAACGGCCGGTGCCCACGATTACCCTCAAGGAAGGCGACTTCGGCGCCGGCGTCCCCGTCAGTTTCGGCGTCGACGACCTGTACTTGCCGGACCGCGAACGTCCGGGGCTCTCGGTACCGGTTCCGCTCACCGAGGTGGCGGAGATCGAGTCGATCGAGGACGACCGTTCCGGGCAATTCCAAGCAGCGCTGAAACTCGGCGCCGCCGGGCTCGTCACCGCCGGGCCGGCCGGGCTGGTCATGGGCGCCTACGCCGCGACCAAGGTCAAGGACATCGTCTTCGGAGTCCGGCTGCAGGATGGCCGCCAGTTCGTCGCCGTCAGCGACGCCAAGACCTTCGCCGAGCTTCGTTCCGCCCAGATCGCCGCACGCGCCTCGCTGTTTATCGGCAACATAGGCGGTCCGGCCGACGAGGTCATCGCCAAATATATCGACGCAGAAGAGTGGGCGCCAGCGGAGTTCGAGCCGACGCGCATGGCGCCGGCGCCGGCGGCTGCGATCGAACGCCGGGGCATCGCTTCGACGCGTCGCGAGCGGCCGAGTTTCGGACGTCGTCGTTCGGACTGACGTTCACTCTTCGCGCCACCCCCTCGTCGCCCGACCAGCCATCGTCTAAATTGATCGTGCGAGCGACCGAGGTCGTTTCGCCGCTTGTTGTCGGAAGAACCAGGGAACGCCTCCGTGCGCTGGGTCGGACGCCGTCGGTCGAGCAACATCGAGGATCGCCGCGGGCAGGCCGGCGGCTTTGGCGGCGGGTTTCCCCGCATGGGCGGGCGCCTGCCCGGCGGCTTCTCCACCAGCCGGCGCGCCGCCGGCGGGCTCGGCATCGGCGCGTTGGTCATCATCCTGGTCGCCGGTTGGGCGCTCGGCATCGACCCGCTGGCACTGCTTGGCAGTCTGGAAGGCGGCACGCCGCTTGGCCAGGAGACCGGCGAACTCGGCACCCCCGACGACGAGGGGGCTGCGTTCGTCGCCTTCGTGCTCGCCGACACCGAGGACACCTGGAACGAGGCCTTCGCCGCGGGCGGCCGGCGCTACGAGGCGCCGATCCTCGTCCTCTTCTCCGGTCAGACCTCGTCGGCCTGCGGCTTCGCCAGCGCGGCCAGCGGTCCGTTCTATTGCCCCGGCGACCGCAAGGTCTACATCGACCTCGACTTCTATCGCGAGTTGCGCGACCGGTTCGAGGCGCCGGGCGATTTCGCCGAGGCCTACGTCATCGCCCACGAAATCGGCCACCACGTGCAGAACCTGCTCGGCGTTCTGCCGAAGGTGAACGCGGAGCGGCAGCGCGTCGGTCAAGCCGCCGCCAACGATCTATCCGTGCGCATCGAGTTGCAGGCCGATTGCCTCGCCGGCATCTGGGCCCACGAGGCGGATCAGAAGGAAATCCTCGAGGTCGGCGATATCGACGAAGGCCTCAACGCCGCCGCCCAGATCGGCGACGACAGGCTGCAGAAACGGAGCCAGGGCACCGTCGTGCCCGACAGCTTCACCCATGGCTCGGCGGCGCAGCGCAGCCGGTGGTTCCGCCGCGGCTACGAGGAGGGCGATCTCGAAGCTTGCGATACCTTCGCCGAGGACGATATCTGAGGCGGCCCGCGGGCCGTCGGCTGCTCGCTCCTCTTGACCTGGGTCAACGTCGCGTCGGCGCCGGCGTTACAGCATGGCTGACGCGGCGGCAGGCAAGCGCGAAGGAAGTGAGGCGCAGATGAACGACGAGAAGAAAGAGACGCGACGCAGGACCTTCACCGAAGAGATGGAGATTGCTGGCAGCGAGCTGGTCGGGCGCATCAAGGGTCTGGTCGCCGAAGGCAACGTGCGCCAGGTGCGCATCAAGGCGCCGGGTGGCGAGGTGTGGTTCGAGACGCCGCTGACCGTCGGCGTGCTCGCCGGCGGCGCGGTGGCGCTGGCGGCGCCGTGGCTCGCCATCCTCGGCGCCATCGCCGGGCTGGTGGCGCGGGTCAAGGTCGAGATCGTTCGCGAAGAGCCGCATGCGGAACCGGTACGGCCGGCAACCAAGGCGAAGACGAAAACCAGGCGCGCGTCGGCTACCGGGCCGCGTCCGAAGGCCAAGGGCCGGTAAGCGGGCCGAGGCGATCGGCGTCAGTCACCGTTGGGGGCGAGACGGAATTCGAGCACGCCGTCGACCGCCCTGAGGTCGATGGCCAGGCGCTCGAGATTGTGCCGGTCGCGGGTCATCAGGGTCATGCGGTACTCGAAGACGCCGCCGCCCTCTTCCAGCCGATAGGCGAGGTTGGAGATCGAGAAGTCGTGGGCTTCCAGCATGGCGCGAAGATCGGGCTCGGTCATGGCGCGGTCGGAATGGAAACGGATGATGTGCTGGGCGAAGATTTGCGAAGGAACGCGCGACTCGATCAGACGGAAGGCGCTGAGCGTGCCGAGCGTGACCGCGGTCGCCAGAATCGCAGCGTAGGTGAAGCCGACACCGAAAAGAATCCCGATCGCCGCCGTCGTCCAGATCGAGGCGGCCGTCGTCAGGCCGCGCACGGTCA
>JBBDMC010000063.1:0-6723 GCA_040878485.1 Bauldia sp.
CGATCTCCGCCTCCAGCCGGGCGACCTGCAATGGGCTGATCCTGAGGCGCTCGCGCGACTCCAGCTTCTGCGGCGTTGCCAGGTCGGCGCCGAGGTCGAACAGATCGTTCTGGACCTCGGCGAACATGGCGGTAGCGTCGGGCAGATCGCCGGCGTCGAGGCGCGCCAGGCCGACATGGGCGTTGAGCTCGTCGACTGTGCCGATGGCGGCGAAGCGGAGGTCGGACTTCGGCCGCCGTTCGCCGGTGGCAAGAGCGCTGGTGCCGTCGTCGCCGGTGCGGGTGTAGATGCGGTTGAGGACCACCATGGCGGTGCCGGTCAGCGGGCGGCGAAATAAAGCGCCGACATCATCACGACGATGGCGGCAAACTGCAGGATGACCCGCCAGCGCATGAACATTTGCGACCGGTTGCTAGTGCCGCCGCGCATCATGTTGACGAGGCCGAGCAGGAGCACCAGCGCCACCGCGCCGACGGCGACCGGGGTCAGCTTCTGCAGGAGGTCCGCCATGGGTTCGAGCTCCGCCGGCTGCGGATTGCGCATATAGGCACATTCCGGCTCGGTCGGCCATGGTCCTAGCGCTGGCGCAGCAGAACGCGGTCGAGCGCAGCGGTCGGCAGCAGGCGCTTCAGCCAGGCTCCGACGTGAGTAGGAACGGTGACCCGATAGCGCGCCCGCGGGCGCGGGTTCTCCAGGGCGTGCACCAGCTTGGCGAGGACGGCGTCCGGTCCGAGCTTGAACCGCGACGAGCGCGAACCGCTGGATATGCGCGAGTACTCGCGCGCGTATTCGTGGCGGAACGGCGATCGCTTGACGTCAATGGTCCGCATGAAGCGGTCGCGGGCGTTGTCGAGCATGCGGCTCTCGATCGGTCCCGGTTCGATCAGCGAGACGTGGATGCCGGTTCCCTTCAGCTCAAGCCTCAGGGTGTCGGTCCAGCCCTCGACCGCGAACTTCGAGGCGACGTAGGCGCCGGCAAAGCGGACCCCGAGGAAGCCCAGGATCGACGAGCAGTTGACGATGCGCCCGCTCCCCTGCGAGCGCATGACCGGGACGACGCGGCGGGTGAGATCGTACCAGCCGATGAAATTGGTTTCGATCAGCCGGCGAAGGTGTTCGGTGGCAAGATCCTCGCTGGCGCCGGGGTTGGCGTAGGCGCCGTTGTTGAACAGGGCGTCGAGGCGCCCGTCGGTCGCCTTCAGCACGCCGTCGACGGCGGCGGCGATGCTCGCCTGGTCGCAATAGTCGAGGCGGGCCGACTCCAGACCCTCGGCGGCGAGCCGCTCACAGTCCACCTGGCTGCGGCAGGAGGCGAACACCCGCCAGCTGCGCTTCTTGAGCGCGTGGGCGCAGTGGTAACCGATGCCGGACGAGCAACCGGTGATGAGGATCGTGGGGGCGGTCATGGTGTCGCTGCCCGGCCAACATGGCCGAGGTGCGGCCACGGCTGCAAGCCGATTGCCGGATATACCCGAAAAAGCCGGGCGGTGCCGCCGCGGTGAGGCGGGAATCACGTATGTTCGCCGGGCGAGGGAGCCTGCGACGCCATGGGGATGGGCGAACCGGCATGATGCGAGGCGCGCGGATCGTCATCACCGATGCCTTTGGCCATTTCAACTCCGATGACGGCTGGGCGATGGCGAGCCACGTGGCGCTGTCGACCCTGATGGCGGTCTTCCCGTTCCTGATCTTCGTGGCGGCGCTTGCCGGTTTCGTCGGCCACGAGGCGCTGGCGGAGAGGGTGGCGGAGATCCTCTTCCAGGCGTGGCCCTCTGACATCGCCGGCCCGATCGCGGCGGAGGTCAAGCGGGTCGTCGGCCAGGCGCACGTCCGGCTGCTGACCATCGCCGCGGTGGTGGCGGTCTACCTCGCCTCGAACGGGGTGGAGGCGACGCGCACGGCGCTCAACCGCGCCTACCGGGTGGTCGATCGCCGGTCCTTCCTCTTCCGCTGGGCGCAGAGCGTGGTTTTCGTTATCGCCGGGGCGGCGGCCAGTCTGATGCTCGCTTTCGTCGTGGTTCTCGGGCCGGCCATGGCGGAGCGGATCGCCGCCGTCGTGCCGGTTTTGGCGCCGCTCGAAGCCGGCAGCTATGTCGGTCGCTTGGCCGTCACGGCGCTGGTCGTCGTGGTGGTGCTCGTCGCCTCCCACCTCTGGCTGCCGGCCGGACGTCCGCACTGGCCGCGGCTGTGGCCGGGAATCGCCTTGACGCTCGTGCTGTGGGTGGCCGAAGCGGCGATTCTGGCCATCTACATCGGTCGCTTCGCGAACCTGGCGGCGACCTACGCCGGGCTCGCCGGCGTGGTGGCGGCGATCTTCTTCCTCTATCTCGTCGCCGTGTCGCTGATCTTCGGGGCGGAGTTCAATGCCGCCCTCGGACGCCTGCGCTCCGGCAGGACCGGCTGACGCCGATCAGGCGGTGCCTGAAACCATCACTGCCGGACCGCGTAAGGCGATGTGCATGGCGGCATAAAGTTCGCGCGGGCTGTACGGCTTCTTGACCGCCGCGACAAAGCCGGCGGCGCCGCCTCGCGGCGAGACGAAGTCGGAGGGGCTGTCGACAAGCGCGATCATCGGAATTGCACCCGAAGCGCCAAGGGCTCGCAGGCGCTCGGCGACCGCAAGTCCGTCGGTGTCGGGGAGGAACAAGTCCATCACCACCAGATCGATCGGCTCGTCGCGACCGATGAGGGCGAGGACTCCGGCGCCGGTGCGGCTGGTGATCGCAAGGCAGCCGAACTGCCCGACGAGGACGCCGGCGACCATCGCACTCGCCGGAGTTCCTCCGGCGATGGCAACCCGCGGGCGCCGTCCGTCCGTGGTGGTCAGTCCGAAGCCCGCGCCGCTCACCGCCATGCTACGCCTCGCCACACGCAACAAAACCGGGCAACTATCCGCCTATCTTGCTTAACAAGCGGCTAAACGAGCCCGACCATCCGCCGAATATCCTCGGGCGTCCTGCCGCCTTGGCGCAACGAGCCGAGCGCGGTGTCGCGGCTCGATTTGGACAGTTTGCGGCCAGTCGAATCGAGTATCAGGCGGTGGTGATGGTAGGCGGGTGCGGGAAGCCCGAGCAGGCATTGAAGCAGGACATGGACCGAGGTCGCGTCGAACAAGTCGCGGCAGCGCACCACATGGGTGACGCCCTGGTCGGCGTCGTCGACCACCACGGCCAGGTGGTAGGACGTCGGAGCCTCCTTGCGGGCGATGACGACGTCGCCCCAGGCGGCCGGATCGGCCGTGACGACGCCGGTTTCGCCGCCGGGGCCTGAACCCTCCTCCTTCCACGCCAGCCGCCCCACCAGAACGATCGCCCGATCCATGCGCAGGCGTAGTGCGTAGGCAGCGCCCGAGGCGACCCGCGCTCTCGCGTCGGCCGCGTCGAGGTCGCGGTCGGCGGCGGGATAGAGCGGCGTGCCGTCGGGATCGGCGGGCCAGTCGCGGCCGGCGACCGCCGCCTCGATCTCGGCGCGGCTCATGAAGCTCGGGTAGACGAGCGCCATGGCGGAGAGCCGGTCGAGCGCCGCGGCGTAGGCCGTCATCCGCTGCGACTGGCGGCGGACAGGCTCCTCCCAGGAGAGGCCGAGCCATTTCAGGTCTTCGAAGATCAGCCCTTCGTATTCCGGCCGGCAGCGAACTCGGTCGATGTCCTCGATCCTCAGGAGGAACCGCCCGCCGGCGCGGCGGCAGAGCGAGAAGTCGAGGAGCGCCGAATAGGCGTGACCGAGGTGGAGCTCGCCATTCGGCGATGGCGCAAAGCGGAAAACGGGTGGCAACGGGCGGCGTCCGGCTTGATCGATCGGCGCCCATGCTTTAGCAGCGGGCGTCCGGCCGGCCAAACGGGCTTCCCTTTCCATGCGCACCATCGATTCCAAAGCCGACATCGCCGATGGGCTCGGTCACCTGTCCAAGGTTGACCGGCGGCTCAGGAAGGTCATGCGCGTCGCCGGCGAGCTCGACCTCCGTCGCCGAGAGGCGGGGTTCGTCGGCCTCGCCCGCATCGTCGTCAACCAGCAGCTCTCGATGGCGAGCGCCCGGGCGATCTGGGGCCGGTTCGAGGTGGCCTATCCGGAGATGACGCCGGACACCATCCACCGGGCGCGTGCGGCGCGGCTCAAGAAGGCCGGCCTGTCGGCGCCCAAGATCAGGACGCTCAGGGCCATCGCCGCCGCCTGCCGGGACGGGCTCGATCTCGACGGGCTCGCCGAGATGGCGGCGGCGGAGGCCCACGCCCGCCTCTGCACGGTCAAGGGCATCGGGCCGTGGACGGCCGACATCTACCTTCTCTTCTGCCTAGGCCATCCCGACATCTTCCCAGTCGGCGATCTGGCGCTCCGCAATGCCGTCGCCGACGCCTTCGACATGGAGGCGCCGATCGATCCGGACGAACTGGCCGTCATGGCCGAGAAGTGGTCGCCGTGGCGGAGCGTGGCGGCCTATCTCTTCTGGGCCTACTACGGGGCGCGGCGCTCCAGGGCCGTGGTGCCGGGGTGAGATCCGAATGCACACCCCTGGGCTCAACCCTCCCCTGGAGGGGGAGGGTCGGCGCACCGAAGGCGCGACGGGGTGGGGTGGGAAGAGTCCTAACGCGGCGGCCCCCCCCCCATCCGCCTCGCGGATCGACCTCCCCCCTCCAGGGGGAGGTGGCACGGCAGTGCCGTTGCCCGGCGATGTTCCATGGCCCAGACGTCGGCCGTTCCCATGCTTGACGGACCCCGCCTGCCGCCGGGCTCGGGAAGACCGGCCAAGAGCCTCGTCGTCTTCCTCCACGGCTACGGCGCCGACGGCAACGACCTCATCGACCTCGGCCGGCTGTTCGCGCCGGTGCTGCCGGATACCGCGTTCGTCTCGCCGCACGGGCCGCACCCCTGCGACCAGGCGCCGATGGGGCGCCAGTGGTTCCCGCTCGCCGGCGCGGACGCGGTGAAGCTCCGCAACGGCGTCACCGCGGCGGCGCCGCTCCTCAACGCCTTCCTCGATGCCGAGCTCGCCCGCCACGGCCTCACCGACCGGGCGCTGGCGCTCGTCGGCTTCAGTCAGGGCACCATGATGGCGCTCCACGTCGGCCCGCGGCGACGGGACGCGATTGCCGGCATCGTCGGCTATTCGGGCGTGCTCCCGGGGCCGGAGTTTCTCAAGGCGGAAGCGCGCCAGCGACCGCCGGTACTGCTTGTCCACGGCGACGCCGATCCGCTCATCCCGGCGATTTCCACAATGGTGGCGGAAAGGGTGCTCGGTGACGCCGGCTTCCAGGTCGAGTGGCACATCCGCCCGGGGCTCCAACACGGCATCGATCAGGAGGGGCTGACGCTCGGCGCGGATTTTCTTAGGCGGGTGCTGGGGTAGCGGGCCTGGACGCGCGGTACGACGTGGTTCGCTGCCTCTAAAGGTACTTGGCGATCAGCGACAGGTCGGCAGGGCCGAGACGGTCGGAAGCCGTCCACGCCTGGTGCCAATAGGGATAGGTGAGGTTGGGGCGCGAGACCTTGTCCAGCCGGGCGAGGTCGTCGGCGGCGAGCTTGAGGTCGGCGGCGGCGAGGTTGGCGACGAACTGCTCACGGGTGCGGCCGCCGATGATCACCGAGGTAACACCGGGCTGGGCGATCAGCCAGGCCAGAGCCACCGTCGCCGGCGAGACGCCGCACGCCGCGGCGACATCGACCAGCACATCGACGATGTCGAACAGCTTGTCCTCGTCGTAGATCGGCGGCTCGCGCCACTTGCGGCCGAAGTGGCGGCTGCCTTCCGGTCCCTTGCCGCTGCGGCGGAACTTGCCGGAGAGGAGGCCGCCGGCGAGCGGGCTCCACACAAGGATGCCCAGCCCCTCGCTGATGGCGATCGGCACCAGCTCGTACTCGGCTTCGCGGGCCTGCAGGGTGTAGTGGATCTGCTGGCTGACAAACGGCTGGCGGCGGTCGCGCGCCGCAACCGCCAGGGCCTTCATGATGTGCCAGCCGGAGAAGTTCGAGCAGCCGATGTAACGCACCTTGCCGGCGCGAACGAGGCTGTCGAGAGCCTCCATGGTTTCCTCAAGCGGCGTGATCCCGTCCCACTCGTGGACCTGGTAGAGGTCGATCCAGTCGCTCTTCAGTCGCTTCAGGCTGCGCTCGCATTCGGCGATGAGATAGTGGCGCGATAGGCCGCGGTCGTTGGGTCCCTCGCCCATGGGATAGCGCGCCTTGGTGGCGACGAGGACGTCGGCCCGCTTGCCCTTGAGCGCATCGCCGAGGATCTCCTCGGAGGCGCCGTGGGCGTAGACGTCGGCGGTGTCGATGAGGTTGACGCCGAAGTCGAGGCATTGGTCGATCTGGCGCTTGGCCTCGGCGAGACCGATGGAGCCGAGCGGGCCGGCCTTGGCCCGTCCCAGGGTCATGGTTCCCATCGCGACCACCGAAACCTTGAGCCCGGAGCGGCCTAGAAGCCGGTATTCCATGATGACGCCCCTTGTGTGCGCGGAAGTCTGGCGGGCGCGAAACCGCCCGCCGTTCGCTTAGCGCATTCATCGGATGAAAAGAAGGGCGGCGGCCGGCGAGCTCAATGTAGGGTGGGCAAAGCCGGGCTTTGCCCACCTGTGTCTATTGCCGAAGACCACGTGGGCACGGCGCTGCGGCGCCTTTGCCCGCCCCGCGATCCTCTCGTCGTCACGGCCGGGCTCGACCCGGACACTCTTTCCCCAACCTCCCCCTTGCGGGGAGGTCGAAATAGCGGGGGCGATTTCGGGTGGG
>JBBDMC010000064.1:0-6713 GCA_040878485.1 Bauldia sp.
GTGATTTTGAGCGGGGTCGCTTTCGCGCAATCGCCGCCGCCGCCATGTATGCCGGGCGGCGTTTGCTGCATCAACGGCAATTGCGGAACGCTAGAGCAATTCAAGCGATACGCAACAATCGTGTGCCTAGAGGCTGATGCAATCGAAAACAAAAATCTTCCGCAAAGTATCGAGCTGGCCGGGCGCTGTACCGCCGCGCAGATAATGGCTTCAAGAGTCGAAGCGACACAAAAAGCAAACGCCGAGGATCATAGACGGGCGCTTGAAGCCCAACGCAAACTTCGCGAAATGGGCGTTCCGTGAATACGAACTGCGGCTGGCGGTAATTCGAGGATCACAAATCACTTCCGCAACCGTAGCCGCTTAACCGCCGATGCGATTTGCGCCCGCTCGCGTTCCTCGTCAACCATGAGGGCGTCGAAGATGCGCGCCGTCGAAGGGGCGACGGTGCAGCGACCCGTCACGCTGCCTTCTCCCCTGTGAGGCGTTCGCACAACGGCCGTTGAGCAGGACGTAGGATGGGTTCCGCGCAGCGAAACCCATCGCGTTCAACGCAATCTGCCGAAAGGGTGATGGGTTTCGCCTCCGGCTCAACCCATCCTACGTCTTTTCTGTTCGAGGGTTCGCGGCCCTCTCCCCGCCGGGAGAGGGAGATCCGAACTACTCCGCCGCCTCGCGCGCGGCGGGCTCGTAGTTGAGGATCGGCGCCAGCCAGCGCTCGGCCTCGGCGAGCGACCAGCCCTTGCGAGCCGCGTAGTCATCGACCTGGTCGCGCTCGATGCGGCCGACGCCGAAGTAGTGGCTCTCGGGGTGCGAGAAATAGAGCCCCGAGACCGACGAGGCCGGCCACATGGCGTAGCTCTCGGTGAGGCGGATGCCGGTCGCCGCCTCGGCGTCGAGAAGCTCGAACAGGGTCGCCTTCTCGGTGTGGTCGGGCTGCGCCGGGTAGCCGGGCGCCGGGCGGATGCCGCGGTAGGTCTCGGCGATCAGCTCGGCGCTGGTCAGCGCCTCGTCGGGGGCGTAGGCCCACAGCTCGCGCCTGACGCGCTGGTGCAGGCGCTCGGCGAAGGCCTCCGCCAGCCGGTCGGCGAGCGCCTGGGAGAGGATCTTGGAATAGTCGTCGTTGGCGCGGGCGAAGCGCTCGACGACCACCTCCTCGCCGAGGCCGGTCGTCACCGCGAAGCCGCCGAGGTAGTCGGCAAGGCCGGTCTCTTGGGGCGCGACGAAGTCGGCGAGCGCCGCGTGGTTGCGTTTGTCGCTCGACCGCGTCATCTGCTGGCGCAGCGTGTGGAGGCGCGCCCGCTCGTTCGCCCGGCGCTCGTCGGCGTAGACGATAATGTCGTCGGCCTCGGCGTTCGCCGGCCAGAAACCGACGACCGCATTGGCGGTCACCCACTTCTCGGCGATCATCTTGTGGAGCATCGCTTCGGCATCGTCGAACAGCCCCCGCGCCGCCTCGCCGATCATCGGATCGTTGAGGATCATCGGAAACGTGCCCTTCATCTCCCAGGCGGCGAAGAACGGCGTCCAGTCGATGGTTCCCACGAGCTCGGCGAGCGGATAGTCACGGAACGCGCGGGTGCCGATGAAGGTCGGCCGCGGCGGCCGGTAAGCCGACCAGTCGATCGGGAAGCGGTCGGCGCGGGCGTCCTTGAGCGACAGGCGCCGCTTGTCGGCGAGGCCGCGTGCATGGCCGTCGGCAACCCGCCGGTACTCCTCGCGCACGCCGTCGGCGAAGGCGCGCCGGCCGTCGCCGAGCAGTTTCGACGCCACCCCGACGGCGCGACTGGCGTCGAGCACGTGCACCACCGGGCCGTTGACGTAGTTGGGGCTGATCCTCACCGCGGTGTGGACGCGGCTGGTGGTCGCCCCGCCGATCAGGAGCGGCACGTCGAAGCCCTGGCGCTCGAGCTCGGCGGCGACGTTGCACATTTCGTCGAGCGACGGCGTGATCAGGCCTGACAGGCCGATGATGTCGGCCTTGCGCTCGCGTGCGGTAGCGATGATCTTCTCGGCCGGCACCATGACGCCCAAGTCGATCACGTCGTAGTTGTTGCAGCCCAGCACCACGCCGACGATGTTCTTGCCGATGTCGTGGACATCGCCCTTGACGGTGGCGAGCAGGATGCGCGCCGCCGGCACGTCGCCGGCCCCGTGGGTGCGCTTGTCCTCCTCCATGTAGGGCAGCAGGTGGGCGACCGCCTGCTTCATCACCCGCGCCGACTTGACCACCTGCGGCAGAAACATCTTGCCCGCGCCGAAGAGGTCGCCGACCACGTTCATGCCGGCCATCAGCGGCCCCTCGATCACCTCCAGGGGGCGGGCATATCGCTTGCGCGCCTCCTCGGTGTCGGCCTCGATGAACTCGGTGATGCCGGCGACCAGGGCGTGCTCGAGCCGCTTCTCGACCGGCCACGAACGCCAGGCGAGGTCGGCCTCTTTCTTCTGTGGCCCGTCGCCCCTGTAGCGCTGGGCGGCTTCGAGCAGGCGCTCGGTGGCGTCCGCCCGCCGGTTAAGGACGACGTCCTCGCAGAGGTCGCGCAACTCCGGCTCGATGTCATCGTAGACCGGCAGCGCGCCGGCGTTGACGATGCCCATGTCCATGCCGGCCTGGATGGCGTGATAGAGGAAGACGGCGTGCATGGCGCCGCGGACCGCCTCGTTGCCGCGGAAGGCGAACGACAGGTTGGAGACGCCGCCGGAGACGTGGGTACGGGGTAGGTTCTGCCTGATCCAGCGGGTCGCGTTGATGAAATCGACACCGTAGTTGTCGTGCTCCGCGATACCGGTGGCGACCGCAAAGATGTTGGGGTCGAAGATGATGTCCTCCGGCGGCAAGCCGACGTCTTCGGTCAGGATCTTGTAGGCGCGGGCGCAAATCCCGGTCTTGCGTTCGAGGCTGTCGGCCTGGCCCTCCTCGTCGAACGCCATGACCACCACGGCGGCGCCGTAGCGGCGGACCGCCTCGGCGCGGGCGCGAAACTCCGCCTCCCCTTCCTTGAGCGAGATCGAGTTGACGATCGCCTTGCCCTGCACGCATTGAAGCCCTGCCTCGATCACCGACCACTTGGAGGAATCGATCATGATCGGCACGCGGGCGATGTCGGGCTCCGCGGCGAGCAAGTTGAGGAAGGTGACCATCGCCTGCTCGGAATCGAGCAGGCCCTCATCCATGTTGACGTCGAGAATCTGGGCGCCGTTCTCCACCTGGTCGCGGGCGACGGCGAGCCCGGCGGTATAGTCGCCGGCGGTGATCAGCTTGCGGAATCGGGCCGAGCCGGTGACGTTAGTCCGCTCGCCGATGTTGACGAAGATGGCGGTGGGCGTCGGCACGGTCATGCAACGACTTCGAAGGGCTCCAGACCCGACAGCCGCATCCTGGGCGCGACATCGGGGATCTGGCGCGGCGGCACGCCGGCGACTGCCGCTGCGATCGCGGCGACGTGCTCTGGCGTCGTGCCGCAGCAGCCGCCGACGACGTTGACGAGACCGGCGCGGGCGAACTCGCCGAGCATCGCGGCCATCGCCGCCGGGCCCTCGTCGTACTCGCCGAATTCATTGGGCAGCCCGGCGTTGGGGTAGGCGCAGACGAACGTATCGGCGACCCGCGCGATCTCGGCGATGTGGGCCCGCATCTCGCGGGCGCCGAGGGCGCAGTTGAGTCCGATGGTGAGCGGCCGGGCGTGGCGGACCGAATACCAGAACGCGGTCGGCGTCTGGCCTGAGAGCGTGCGGCCGGAGCGGTCGGTGATCGTTCCGGAGATCATGACCGTCAGCCGGCGGCCCTGGCGGGCGAATATCTCTTCGAAGGCGAAGATCGCCGCCTTGGCGTTGAGGGTGTCGAACACCGTTTCGAGCAGCAGGAAATCGACGCCGCCGTCGATCAGCCCGCGCGCCGCCTCGCCGTACGCCCTGACCAGGTCCTTGAAGCTGATGGAACGGAAGCCTGGCCGAGCGACGTCCGGGGAGATCGAGGCCGAGCGATTGGTCGGGCCAATGGCGCCGACGACGAAACGCGGCCGGTCGGGCGTCTCGGCGCTCGCCGTGTCCGCCGCCGCGCGGGCAAGCCGCGCCCCCTCGCGGTTGAGCTCAAAGGCCAGGCCCTCCATGCCATAGTCGACCTGAGCGATAGCGGTCGAGGAAAAGGTGTTGGTCTCGACGATGTCGGCGCCGGCGCGCAGGTAGGCGAGATGGAAGTCGTGGATGGCGTCCGGCCGAGTCAGGTTGAGGAGATCGTTGTTGCCCTTGACCTCGCGCGGCCAATCTTCGAAGCGCCCGCCGCGAAACTCGGTCTCGCCGAGGCGCAGACTCTGGATCATGGTGCCCATGGCGCCGTCGAGCACCAGGATGCGCTTTGCGGCGATGGCGCGGAAAGCCGAGGCTGGGTCGGCGAGGGGGACGGAATACGCGGACATAAGAGGCCCTTTCACCGCCAGGGATTAACCAGCGCGACACCGGTGTCGGCAACGTCGCGGGTATTGCGGGTAACCAGGGTCAGGTTGTGGACGATGGCCGTGGCCGCGATCAGCGTGTCGACGGCCGCCCGCGGTCGCTTGGCTGACAGTTCGCCCCATAGGCGTGCGGTCGGCAGATCAACAGGCAGGATGCGCGTCGTGAACGACTCTTCGACAGAGTCGATCCACAAGTCGAGCTTCTCCGCGTGACGCCGGTCGACAACGCGCCTCATCTCCGCACCTCTGCGCAACTCGCCGATGGTGAGGACGCTCAAGAACGAATGCTCATCCCGTATCGTGCGCATGAAGGCAGCCACTCTTTCATCCGGTTTCCCGCGCGCAACTTCCGAGATTACATTTGTGTCGAGCAGATAGCCGGGGTCACTCAAAGTCGATCTCGCGTCCGGTGCTCTTGTCGCGCTCGAGATCGATGCCCTCCAGAATCGGGCCGGAGTTCAAAAGAAAGTCGATCAGGTTCGGCTCCGGCCTTTTCGCTTTCTCCAATGCCTCGTACGCCGCGGCCGATAGAACGACCGCGCGCGGCTTGCCGTGTTTGGTGATTGTCTGCGGCCCTTCGCTCTGAGCCCGCTCGATCAGCTCGCTGAAGCGCGTCTTGGCCTGCTGAACTTGCCATGTTGCCATACCTACACCTCCATTCTGACCAGACTGACCATAATATAGGACATTCTGTCCAGAAATCTACTCTCTCATGCTCCCTGCCGGGCACCTTCGGCGGTCGCCCGCTGCGTCCGCCTCAGTCCGAGCAGGTGGCAGATGGCGAAGACCAGGTCGGCCCGGTTGAGCGTGTAGAAGTGAAAGTCGGTAACACCGCGATCGACGAGGTCGAGCACCTGCTCGGCGGCGACCGCCGCCGCCACCAGTTGGCTGGTGTCGGGATCGTCGTCGAGCCCCTCGAGGCGCCGCGCCAGCCACGCCGGCACCGAGGCGCCGCAGCGCTTGGCAAAGCCGGTGACCTGCTTGAGGCTCCTGACCGGGATGATGCCGGGAACGATCGGGACGTCGATACCGGCGGCGCGCACCCGCTCGACGTAGGCTTCGTAGATGTCGTTGTCGAAGAAGAACTGGGTAATGGCGCGGCTGGCGCCGGCGTCGACCTTGCGCTTCAGCATGTCGATGTCGGCGGCGACCGACGGGCTGTCCGGGTGCTTCTCCGGGTAGGCGGCGACCGAGAGCTCGAAGTCGCCGCTTCGCCGGATGCCGGCGACCAGATCCGCCGCGTTCTGGTAGCCGCGGGGATGTGGAACGAAGGGCGTGCCCGGCCCCTCGGCCGGGTCGCCGCGCAGCGCCACGATGTGGCGGATGCCGATCTCGCGGTAGGCGCGAACAACCGCGTCCACCTCCTCGCGGGTCGCCGCGACGCAGGTCAAGTGGGCCGCCGGGGTCAGGTCGGTCTCCGCTAAGATGCGCTGCAGCGTCGCGTGGGTGCGCTCGCGGGTCGAGCCGCCGGCGCCGTAGGTGACCGACACGAAGGCGGGAGACAGCGGCGCCAGTCGCCCGATCGACCGCCACAAGGTCTCCTCCATCTCCGGCGTCTTCGGCGGGAAGAACTCGAACGAGACGCTGATTCCCGCGCCGGCGTCGGCGTGAAGAAGCCGGCTCGGGCGCTTGACGGTCGCCTCCATCACGCCACCGCGACGCTTACGCCGGCGTCGGCGATGGCGATTCGCCGGTCCCTGGCGAGCCACAGCGTGACGGTGAGCTTGCCTTGCGCCCCCTCCCCCGCCGGCTTCAGATCGCGCGCGCTTTCCAGCGCCAGGCCCGGCGCCTCGATCCATTGGCGCATCGCCTGGCGGGCGAAGCCGAGCCTCTGGTGATGGTGGCGCTCGCGCAGGAATTCGAGATCGTGTGGCGCAAAGTCGACCACCAGCAGGCGGCCGCCGGGCCTCAGGACCCGCGCTGCTTCGGCAAGCGCCCGCTCGGGGTCGTCGAGATAGTGGAGCACTTGGTGGATGGTCACCACGTCGAAGGAGTTGCGGACGAACGGCAGGTGGTTGATGTCACCCAGGCGGACCTGCACGTCGGCGACGCCGGCATGGTCGAGGTTGGCGCGGGCGACCGCCAGCATGTCGTTGGACGCGTCGACGCCGACGGCACGTCGGTAGAGCGGGCCGAACAGCTCGAGCATCCGGCCGGTGCCGGTTCCGAGGTCGAGCAGGCTGTCGAAGGTTCGCGGGCCAAGCGCATCGACCATGGCCGCTTCAACCTCATCCTCGGCGACGTGGAGGGCGCGGATGGTGT
>JBBDMC010000065.1:0-1612 GCA_040878485.1 Bauldia sp.
TCTACCGGCCGGCCCAGGGCGACCTCGACGCGCACGGACGACAGGTGCCGCGCGAGCCGCGGCCGCAGGAGGACGAGCTCGAAAACCCGGCGTTCCTGCGCCGCCAGGCGAACTGAGCCCTGAGCGACCGGCCCCGCGGGGGGCCGGCGCCGCTCCGGTGGCGCCCCGAGCGTCGGCACCGCCCGCCGGTTCGCTGACGTAACAATGGGTTAGAAACAGTGATTGGCTTGCGCCGGTCGCCTCGACTAGTCTCGATTCGGCAGCGGACGCTGGGCGGCTCGTCGCGCCGGGACCTCGCGGCCGTAGGGTGGGTCGCGGCGGATTCCCCGGAGCCCGAAGGGTGTGCTGGTGCGCGTCGCCATGGGACGGCGCGGCATGTGGGTTTGGGGCGGGCAGCGGGGATGGCTGGCGGCCAATCGGGGATGCAGACGACCCTCGCCGGGCGGGCGCGGATAGCCGGCGTCGGTGTTCATTGCGGGCGCACCGTCGCCTTGACCCTCAATCCGGCCGAGGCCGGCAACGGCGTCTCCTTCTCCCGGTCCGATCTCGATGACGCCGCCGGGCGCCGGATCCGGGCAGATTTTCGCCATGTCAGCGCAACAGACCAATGCACCGCCGTCGGTGTCGGCGGCGCCTCGGTGGCCACCGTCGAGCACCTGTTGGCGGCGCTCTCCGTGCTCGGCGTCGACAACGCGGTCATCGAGGTCGACGGGCCGGAAGTGCCGGTGATGGACGGCAGCGCCGATCCTTTTGTCGAGGCGATCGACCGGGTCGGCGTCGTGCGCCTCGATGCTCCCCGGCGATTCATCAAGGTTCTGAGACCGGTCAGGGTTGCCCGCGGCGAATCGGTCGCCGAGTTCCGGCCCCACCGGCGCCTGCGCATCGAGATTGAAATCGATTTCGCCAACGCGCTGATCGGTCGCCAGGCCTTTGCCGCCGACCTCGACGCGGCGACTTTCCGGCGCGACGTCGCCCGGGCCCGTACGTTCGGCTTCCTCACCGACGTCGAGGGGCTGTGGGCGAGGGGCTTGGCGCTCGGCGCCTCGCTCGACAACGCCGTGGTCGTCGGCGAAGACCGGGTCGTCAATCCCGAGGGGCTGCGCTTCGACGACGAGTTCGTCCGCCACAAGGCCCTCGACGCCCTCGGCGATCTCGCCCTGATCGGGGCGCCGCTCATCGGCTGCTACCGGTCCTACCGCGGCGGCCACTGGCTCAACATCGAGGCGGTGGAGGCGCTGATGGCCGACGAAACCGCCTGGACCTACGTCGAGGCGCCGGCCAGGCGCAAGGGCGCCCATGCCGGCCTCGCCGCCGGGGTCGGCGTCGCCGTCTACAGCCCCGACAACTCCTGAGTTCACACAGCGGTCGGCCACCCGCGATCGCGGCCGCCGCGACGCCACAAATTTGCGCCAATGGCTTGTCAAGCGGCGTGCGAACGGCGTCGCTTTCGGCTAAACAGGCTCGGGCGGCCGGTGGTTGGGGAAGGGAAGGCGACGCCCGGCGCCGCCGGTCCTCCCGAAAATGGGGAATGGAAGTCATGACAGCTTGGCGTCAGCCGGCCGGATTTGGCGCGATCTTCCGCCGCCTCGCGGTGGTCGTCGTGGCGGGGGCG
>JBBDMC010000065.1:1622-6688 GCA_040878485.1 Bauldia sp.
GCCTTCGCCGACGACGAGCCGGCCGGCCAGCTCTACAACGAGGGTCTCGCCTACCTCAATGCCGGCAAGCTCACCGACGCGGTCAAGAGCTTCGACGAGGTCGATCGCCAGCACCCCTATTCGGAGTGGGCGCGCAAGGCCCTCATCATGTCGGCCTTCACCAGCTACCGGCGCGGCCGCTTCGACGACACCATCACCAGCGCCAGCCGCTACCTCAGCCTCTATCCGGGAAGCCCCGACGCCGCCTACGCCAAGTTCCTCGTCGCCTCGTCCCACTTCAAGCGCATTCCCGATGTGACCCGCGACCAGGCGGTCACCCAGCAGGCGATGGACGCGCTCAACGAAATCATCACCCACTATCCCGATTCAGAGTACGCCGCCGACGCCCAGCAAAAGATCATCGTGGCGCGCGACCAGCTCGCCGGCAAGGAAATGCAGATCGGCCGCTACTATCTGGAGCGGCGCGAGTACCTGGCGGCGATCAACCGCTTCAAGGTGGTGATCACCGACTACCAGGACACCCGCCACGTCGAGGAGGCGCTGGCGCGCCTGGCCGAGGCCCACATGTCACTCGGCCTGGCCTCGGAGGCGCAGACCGCCGCCGCCATCCTCGGCCACAACTTCCCCGACAGCTCGTGGTACCAGGACGCCTACCGACTGCTCCAATCCGGCGGCCTTGAGCCCTACGAGAACCGGGGGTCGTGGATCAGCAAGCTGTTTGGCGGCCGGCAAACCGGCTGACGATCCGACCGGATGCTCGCCGCGCTCGCCATCCGCGACATCGTCATCATCGACCGGCTGGTCATCGACTTCTCCGCCGGCATGACGGTGCTGACCGGCGAAACCGGGGCCGGCAAATCGATCCTGCTCGACGCGCTGTCGCTGGCGCTGGGGGCGCGCGGCGACGCCGGCCTGGTGCGCGTCGGTGCCGAGCAGGGTGACGTCAGCGCCCTCTTCGCGCTCGCCGCCGACCACCCGGCCCGCATGATCCTCACCGAGAGTGGGCTCGAGGCGGAGGGCGACCTGATTCTGAGGCGCGTGCAGGGAGCCGACGGACGCAGCCGCGCCTTCGTCAACGACCAGCCGGTGTCGGTCGCGCTGCTGCGCCGGATCGGCGCCGCCTTGGTCGAAATTCACGGCCAGCACGACGACCGGGCGCTGGTCGCTGCGAGCGTCCACCGCGATCTGCTCGACGCCTTCGGCGGGCTCGACGGCGAGCGGGCGGCGGTGGACGCCGCCGACGCCGCCTTTCGGGAGGCTGCCGCGGCGGTCGACGCGCTCAAGCAGCGCATCGCCGCGGCCGGCGCGGAGGCCGGCTACCTGCGCGCCGCGGTCGAGGAGCTGACGACGCTGGCGCCGCGGCCGGGCGAGGAGCAGGCGCTTGCCGACCGGCGCCAGCAGATGATGCGGCTGGAGAAGTTCGCCGGCGACGTCGACGAGGCGCACGAGACGGTTGCCGGCGGTGCCTCGCCGGTGCCGCTGCTCGCCAGCCTCGTCCGCCGGCTGGAACGGCGGGCGGGAGAGGCCGGCGGCCTGCTCGATCCTGCCGTCGCCGCCCTCGACCGGGCCCTCGTCGCCTTGCAGGAGGCGGAGACGGCGCTCGCCCGGGCGCTCGCCGAGACCCGCTTCGAGCCGAACGAGCTCGAGCGCGCCGAGGAGCGCCTGTTCGCGCTGCGCGCCGCGGCGCGCAAGCATGGCGTGGCGGTCGCCGACCTGCCGGCGGTTGCCGAGCGGATGCAGGCCGAGCTCGCGGCCCTCGATTCGGGCGAACAACGCCTGGCCGCCCTGGAGAGGCGGGCCGCCGAGACCAGGGCTGCCTATGACGCGGCCGCCGCGCGCCTCTCCGAACGGCGCCGGGCCGCGGCGCTGCGGCTCGAGAAGGCGGTCGCCGCCGAGCTGCCGGCGCTCAAGCTCGAACGGGCCGGGTTCGTGGTGGCGATCGAATCGAACGCCGAACGGCGCTCCGGGAACGGGATCGACGAGGTCGCCTTTCACGTCCGCACCAATCCCGGAACCGCCGCCGGGCCGCTGATGAAGGTCGCCTCCGGCGGCGAGCTCGCCCGCTTCCTGCTCGCCCTCAAGGTGGCGCTTGCCGACCGCGGCTCGGCGCCGACGCTGGTCTTCGACGAGATCGATACCGCCGTCGGCGGCGCCGTCGCCGACGCCATCGGCCTCAGGCTCTCGCGGCTCGCCGAGCGGGTCCAGGTGCTCTCGGTCACCCATGCGCCGCAGGTCGCGGCGCGGGCGAGCGCGCACCTTTTGGTCGACAAGCGGCCGCTTGCCGGCGGCCGGACCGTGGCCACCGCCGTGACGCCGCTCGACCAGCGGACCCGCCGCGAGGAGATCGCCCGCATGCTCGCCGGCGCGACGATCACGGAGGAAGCCCGCGCCGCCGCCGAGCGGCTGATCCTCGGCGCGGCTTGAACCCCGGCCCTTGTCGGGCTCGGCCCGGTCGGGCACATCTGTCGCGACATCAGCGGAGCGCGAACACGTGGCGAAGGCCGGCAGGACGACGGTTGTTGCCAATGCGGTCGGGAATCTGAGCCCGGGGGAGGCGGCCGCCGAGCTCGCGCGGCTGGCGCGCGAGATCGCCGGGCACGACCGGCGCTACTACCAGGAAGACGCGCCGACCATCTCCGACGCTCAATACGATGCGCTCCGCTTCCGCAACGCCGCCATCGAGGCGCGCTTCCCCGAGCTCAAGCGCGCCGACAGCCCGAGCGCGCGGGTGGGGGCCGCCCCGGCCGGACGATTCGCCGAGGTTCGCCACCGCGTCGCCATGCTGTCGCTGGAGAACGCCTTCAGCGACGACGACGTTCGCGACTTCGTCGCTCAGATGTATCGGTTTCTCGGCCTGCCGCAGGAGCAGCCGATCGGGCTCACCGCCGAGCCGAAGATCGACGGCTTGTCGATGTCGCTCCGCTACCAGTCCCGGCAACTGGTGCTCGGCCTGACCCGCGGCGACGGAGTCACCGGCGAGGACGTCACCGCCAACGTCAGGACGATCGGCGACATTCCAAGCACGCTGCCCAAGGCCGCGCCCGAGGTCGTCGAGGTGCGCGGCGAGATCTACCTCGGCAAGCAGGATTTCGCCCGCCTCAACCAGGAGCAGGCGCGGGAGGGCAGGCCGCTCTACGTCAACCCGCGCAATACCGCGGCGGGGTCGCTGCGCCAGAAGGACGCCGCGGTGACCGCAACGCGGCCGCTCCGCTTCTTCGCCTACGCCTGGGGCGAGATGAGCGCGTTGCCGGCCGACACCCAGATGGGCATGGTCAAGGCCTTCGCCAAATGGGGCTTCCCGATCAACCCGCTGATGCGGCGCTGCGCGAGCATCGAGGCGGCGCTCGCCGCCTACCGCGAGATCGAGGCAGCGCGGGCGGGGCTCGACTACGACATCGACGGCGTCGTTTATAAGGTCGATTCCCTTGCCCTACAGTCCCGCCTCGGCTTCCGCACCCGTTCGCCGCGCTGGGCGATCGCCCACAAGTTTGCGGCCGAGAAGGCGACGACCGTGCTTGAGGCGATCGACATCCAGGTCGGCCGTACCGGGGCGCTGACCCCGGTGGCGCGGCTGAAGCCGGTGACCGTCGGCGGCGTCGTGGTCGAGAACGCCACCCTCCACAACGAGGACTACGTCCGCGGCGTCGGCCGCGACGGCGCCCCCATCCGCACCGACGACGCCGGCGCGCCGGTCGACATCCGCATCGGCGACACGGTGACCGTGCAGCGGGCCGGCGATGTCATCCCGCAGGTGCTCGACGTCGACCTGTCGCTGCGGCCGAAGGGCGCCAGGCCGTTTGCCTTTCCCAAGCTCTGCCCCTGTCCGCTGAAGACGGCGGTGGTGCGCGAGGAGACCGCGACCGGCGGGGAGGGGATCGTCCGGCGTTGCAGCGGCGAGTTTGCCTGCCCCTACCAGCGCAAGGAGCATCTCAGCCACTTCGTCTCGCGCCAAGCCTTCGACATCGAGGGGCTCGGCGAGAAGCAGATCGAGTATTTCTACGACGATGCCGATCTGCCGATCCGGACGCCGGCCGACATCTTCACGCTGTCGGCGCGCGACACCGGGAAGGGTCATGTCCTCCAAGAGCGCGAAGGCTTCGGCGAGGTCTCGGTGAGGAACCTGTTCGCGGCCATCGAGGCGCGGCGCGAGGTGCCGCTCGACCGCTTCATCAATGCGCTCGGCATCCGCCACGTCGGCGAGACGACGGCGAAGGTGCTCGCCCGCGCCTACGGCTCGTGGCAGGCCTTCCATGAGGCCGCCCGGAAGATCGCCGACGGCGAGGCTGCGGCAGCCGAAGAGATGGACGCCATCGACCAGATCGGCGGGACGGTGGTCGAGGCGGTCGGCCGCTATTTCGGTGAGCCCCACAACCGCAAGCTGGTCGATGATCTGATTCGACAGGTGAGGGTTCTCGACGCCGAACGGGCGGGGGCCTCCTCGCCGGTCGCCGGCAAGACCGTGGTCTTCACCGGATCGCTGGAGAAGATGACCCGCGACGAGGCCAAGGCCATGGCCGAACGGCTGGGCGCCCATGTCGCCGGCTCGGTGTCGAAGAAGACCGACTTGGTGGTCGCCGGCCCCGGCGCCGGCTCCAAGCTCAAGGACGCCGAGAAGCACGGCGTCCGGGTGATCGACGAGGCTGGCTGGCTGGCGCTGGTCGGCGGCCGGTGATCGGCGCCGGCGAGCGCGAACGTGCATCACCCGCCGGACGAGAGCCCGGCGGGTGGCACTGGGTACGCGTGAGCTGCGTTACATCGCCGGGGCAGGGGCGGTGCCGGCTGGGCCGGCTGGCGGCTGGGTCGCCAACTCCTGCTGCCGTTTCAGTTCGGCGATGGTGACGAATGCCGGGGCGGCATCGAGCTCCTCGGCGGTCGCGTCGAGCACCAGCTTGACGTTGCCTTCGGCATCGGTCATCCGGTCGATCGCCGCCATCGACACGGCGACGTTCTTCTCGCCGATGCCGAGGAAGCCGCCGACTCCGATCACCATCGCCTCGAGGCGGCTGTCCTTGTCCAAGACAATGTCGTTGACGTTGCCAAGGCCCTCGTCGGCGGCGTTATAGACC
>JBBDMC010000066.1:0-6663 GCA_040878485.1 Bauldia sp.
TCGAGGAGGCGGTGACGCCCGACCACGTCGCCCAGGTGGTCTCGCGGTGGACCGGCATCCCGGTCGACCGGATGCTGGAAGGGGAACGGGACAAACTCCTGCGCATGGAGGACGAGCTCGCCAAGCGGGTGGTCGGCCAGGCCGAAGCGGTGCATGCCGTCTCGACCGCGGTGAGACGGGCGCGCGCCGGCCTGCAGGACCCCAACCGGCCGATCGGCTCGTTCATGTTCCTCGGCCCCACCGGGGTCGGCAAGACCGAGCTCACCAAGGCGCTCGCCGAGTTCCTGTTCGACGACGAGACGGCGCTCATCCGCGTCGACATGTCTGAGTACATGGAGAAGCACTCGGTCGCCCGGCTGATCGGGGCGCCGCCCGGCTACGTCGGCTACGAGGAGGGCGGGGCGCTGACCGAGGCGGTGCGAAGGCGGCCGTACCAGGTGATTCTGTTCGACGAGATCGAGAAGGCCCACCACGACGTCTTCAACGTGCTGCTGCAGGTGCTCGACGACGGCAGGCTCACCGACGGCCAGGGGCGGACGGTCGACTTCAGGAACACGCTGATCGTCATGACCTCCAATTTGGGCGGCGACTTCCTCGCCAACCTCGGCGAGAACGAGGACGTCGAGGCCGTGCGGGCTCCGGTGATGGACCTGGTCCGCTCGCACTTCCGGCCGGAGTTCCTCAACCGGCTCGACGACATCATCCTCTTCCACCGCTTGAAGCGGCGCGACATGGCGGCGATCGTCGACATCCAGCTCGCCCGCCTGCAGAGGCTCGTCGCCGACCGCAAGATCACCCTCGACCTCGACGAGTCGGCAAGGGAATGGCTGGCCGCGAAGGGCTACGACCCGGTCTACGGGGCGCGGCCGCTGAAGCGGGTGATCCAGCGCGAGGTCCAGGACCCACTCGCCGACAAGATGCTGGCCGGCGAGGTTCCGGACGGCGCCCGGGTCAAGATCACCGGCGGGACGGACAAGCTGCTCTTTCTGCCCAGGGTCAAGGGCGGCAAGGCGGCCTGACGGCGCAAGTCGGTTGGCGAAGGGAACGTCCGGCGTGCGGGGGCTTGCCCGTTTGAGCGGCTACCCCGCCGACAAGCCGCCTCCGGCACCGTCGCGCCGGCGCCAGGCCGCCGGCAAGGCGCGGGCGAATTTCCTGAAGGCGCGCCGGAACGCCGCCTCGGATTCGTAGCCGACCTCGGCCGCCGCCTGGGCCACGCTCGCACCTTGTCTTGCGAGCGTGCGCACCGCCAATTGCATGCGCCAGCGTCCGAGATAGTGAATCGGCGACATGCCGACATATTCGCCGAAACGTTGCGCGAAACCCGATCGCGACATCCCGACTTCGCGGGCGAGCCTTGCGACGGTCCACGGCGCCGCCGGCCGCGTGTGGATCAGGCGCAGGGCCGCGCCGACACGCCGGTCCTTGAGGCCGGAGAACCATCCGCGCGCATCTTCCGGCAACCCGGCGAGATGCTGGCGCATGACCTCGACGAACATGATTTCGGCCAGGCTGGCGAGCACGGTCTCGGCGCCGACGCCGCGATCCTCGGTTTCGCTGACGGCCGTGTGCACAAGCTCGGTGAGCCATTCCCGGTCAGCCGCCGAGGTGCGCGCCACCACCATCCGCGGAAGGGCATCGAGGAGCGGGTTGAACGGGCCCGCATCGCAGCCGATGAAACCGCACACGAAGTGGCACGACTCGGGCCCGTTGGCTTTGTTGATCACGAAAGCGAGCGGTAGCCAGCCATCGAGCGAGCGCTCGTACTCCCCGAGATTGGGCTCCTCGCGCAGACCGGGGGACGAGCCGAGGACATGCCTTTGACCTCCTGGGACAAGCAGGATGTCGCCCTCGCCGAGGCGAACGGGAGCCACGGAGTCGTCATGGAACTCGGCCCAGCATGAGCCGACCGTGATCACGTGGAAAGGGATGATGCGTTCCGCCTCCGGAAAGATGAAACGAGCGATCAGCGCCGTTGCGGGCGTTTCCGATACCCAGGGCGCGTGGGCGCCGTTGTCGTAGAAGATGGCGCTCGTCGGCCGAACCGCCCGGAGCACGGTCGAGACCACGTCCGGCTCGCGCTTCTGGCCGGCGAGGATCGCTTTCATCGAGGTGAGCGGCAATCTCCCGGGCCCTCTGTTTGTGGACGATCGAGCCGCGAAGCTGGACGTTTGAACATATCACCAGGCGAGCGCCCCGACCTAGTCTTGCGGGTAAGATCGACGAATGCGCGATGACGGGAGGCGGTCCGATGCAGATTCAACGCAGGGAATTCATCGCCGGAAGCAGCGCCGCGCTTGCGGCCATGGCGATGCTTCATGCCTCGCGGCTTGCCCATGCTTATCCCAGCCGGTCGGGCGAGGTGGTGGTTGCCTGGCTCGATCAGCCGACCGAAAACCTCGACCCCAATGGGATCAAGCAGCAGCTGGTCTGGGAAGACCTCGACAGCTGGATCACGCCGAACGACAAGTTCTTCGGCATCTCCCACTTCAACTGGCCCGAAATCGACGCCGCCAACTGGAAGCTGGATATCGACGGCCTGGTCAGGAGCCCGCTGACGCTGACCCTCGACCAGATCAAGGCACGGCCGCGGCAGGAAGTCGTCTTCACGGTGGAATGCTCGGGAAATTCGGCATTTCCCTTCTTCGTCGGCGGCATCGGCAACGCCCGCTGGGCGGGAACCCCGCTCAAGCCAATCCTCGAGGAAGCCGGCGTCATGGACAACGGCATCGAGGTCGTCTTCTGGGGCGCCGACGTCGGCGATGTCGAACTCCACGACGACATTCGCGACGTGAAGATGCATCAGAACTTCGCCCGCTCGATGTCGCTCGAAGACGCCATGAGCCCCGACAACATCCTCTGCTACGAGATGAACGGGGCGGCGCTGCCGGCGCTTAACGGCTTCCCGCTCAGGCTGATCGCGCCTGGCTGGTACGGCATCGCCAACGTCAAGTGGCTGAAGCGCATCGAAATCCGCGACCGGCGCTTCATGAGCCTGCTGATGGGGCGGGACTACGTCACCATCCGCGAGGAAGAGCACGACGGCGAGACGGTATGGGCGGAGACCTCGGTCGGTCGCGCCAACATAAAATCGGCGCCGGCGCGGGTGACCAAGCTCGGAGCTGACTACCGCATCGTCGGGGTCGCCTGGGGCGCGCCGATCGACAAGGTCGAGGTCAGGATCGATGACGGACCGTGGACGGCGGCAACCATCGACCACAGCGAGGAAGCGGAGTTCGCGTGGAAATTCTGGTCGCTCGACTGGCCGAGCCCGCCGTCGGGTGAGCACTCGGTCACCTCGCGGGCGATCGGAGCGAACGGCGTGGTACAGCCGGCGATGGACGATCCGCTCATCGCCAAGAAGCACACCTACTGGGAAGCCAACGGCCAGATCACGCGGCGGATCGCGGTCGGCTGACGCGATCGCCGGTTCGACGGGCGCGGGACCGCGATGCCGAGAGGCCGGGCCGGCAAATCGGCCCGGCCTTTCTTCTTGCCGGAGGCCGGGCTGCGGGGCGTCTAGCGTTGTGGTAGGCTCCCCTCGCCGGTTCCGGGGAGGGCGAAATGCCGTCTTTTGCGACAAAGGACGATCTGAAAGCGCTCGAGCAGGAAGTCGAGGGCGAGAAGGTCGTCACGCGGCACATCCTCGAAGAGACCCGCCGTAACAGCGACGACCTTGCCGCGATCAAGACAAGGCTTGGCCGGGTGGAGCAGAAGGTCGAGGCCGTCGACCGGAAGGTGGACGCGGTCGACCGGAAGGTGGATGCGGTCGACCGGAAGGTGGACGCGGTCGACCGGAAGGTGGACGCGGTCGAGAAGAAGATGGACGGTCTCGGCGCCACGCTATCCGGCCTCGTCAAGACGTTGCCGAGCATGATCGGCGACACCATGCGCGAAGTGCTGAAGGAGCGCGGCCGCAAGGGCTGAGCTCTCTGGCGGGCCCGCCGGACGGCGACGCGGCGTCTTCCTGCACCTGACTTCCGTCAATTGACCGAGGCGACCTTGGTCGGCGCGCTCTCGATGCCAAGGAGACCGTCGATGCGCTCGCGCTCGTGCTCGAAGGCGGTCAGAAGCTCGCCCTCCAGCACGCGGCCGCGCGGCAGGCGGATGCGCAGCGGGTCGACGGCCTTCTGGTTGATCCGGATCTCGAAGTGCAGGTGTGGCCCGGTCGATAGGCCGGTCGATCCGACATAGCCGATCACCTGACCCTGGCGGACGCGGGCCCCGGGCACGATGCCTTTGGCGAACGACGACTGGTGGCCGTAGGCGGTCTCGTAGCCGTTGGTGTGCGCGATGACGGTCAGGTTGCCGTAACCGGAACTGCGGCCGGCCTTCTCGACGACGCCGTTGGCGGCGGCCAGAATCGGCGTGCCGCGCGGCGCGGCGTAGTCGACACCGGAATGCAGGCGCTTGTAGCCGAGGATGGGATGGCGGCGCATGCCAAATCCGGAACGCAAAACGCCGGCGGTCATCGGCTTGCGGAGCAGGAATTTCTTGGCGCTCTTGCCTTCCTCGTCATAGTAGTCGACGAGGCCATCGTCGACGCTGCGGAAGCGGTAGAAGCGCTTGGCGATCCCGTTCAGCGTCAGCGCGGCGAAGAGGATCTCCGGTTCGCCGGCGTCGCGGTCGTCGGAATCGGGCAGCGAGTGGAACACCTCCAGGCTGTCGCCAGGCGTAATGCGGGCCTGGAAGTCGACGTCGAAGGCGAAGACGCGGATGAGCTGGTCGATCAGCGGCGTCGGAATCTGCTGGGCAAGCGCGGTCTGGTAGACGGCGTCGTAGATGCGCGGCAGGCCGCCGATCGACGGCGGGGCCTCGGGGCCGGCCTCGGCCAGGAGGGACGGCGGCGAGGTCGGCTCATCGCCGCGCACGAAGGCATCGCTGTCGGCGCGCGCCACCGTCGCCTGGTGGGCGCCGTCCTGGTAGACGCTAACGCGGACCGGCGTATCCGAGACGGCCTCGGTTGCCTCGCCGGCGAACGCCAGCCGGATCTTCTGCCCGGCGTGCAGATGGTTCACATCGACGAGTTGCGACAGGGCGTCGACGATCTGATCGGCGTCGGCGCCGGCGATCCGATGGGCCAGGAGCAGCGAGCGCAGATCGCCGTCGGCGGCGACGGGGATGATCTGTTCGTGGACGCCCTCGGCACCGGTGGAGATCGCGTCGCTCTTGGCGATGTTGGACACGTTCTCCGGAACGATGCGCACGCCGAGGGCCGAGAACGGGCTGTCGTCGGTGGCCAGGCCGGTCGGATCGGCGAACGGCAGCGCGGCGGTGGCGGTGTCATCGACCGCCAGGCCCGCCGCGGCGCGGACGATCTGCTCGATCTCGGCGGTGTCGAGCGCCTGGCTGGCGTCCAAGTCGGGCCCGTCGATCGGAAACAGCGAGACCTTGACGGCGACTTCGCCGTCGACGTTGGCGACATAGACATCGTCCGTCGCGGCGACGGCGCTATCGGGGTCGGCGTCGGCGTTCGGGTCGGCGGCGGGCTCGACCGGGTCCGGCGTCGAGGAGTCGGCGAAGATGCGCAGTACGTCGAACTCGGGGACCTCGGCGGCGAGCTCCTCGCTGCCGGTCGACAGCGTCGCGTTGATCTTGGCGAAGGGCCTGAGTTTGATGAAGTCGCGCTCGCCCTGACGGGTGACCGTCGAGACCTGGAGAATCTGACGGGAGGAGACCTGTTCCTCGATCGGCCGCATGCGATCGCCCTTGCGGCCGAACACGACCCGGCCGACCTCCGCACTGGTGGCGGCGAACGCCTCCGGCAGAGAGGCGAACTGATTGGGGGAGTTGAGGGCCGCCACGAGGGCCGCGCCCATGAGGCCGATCGAGGTCACGCCGGTGAGAATCGTGCCGGTGAGCCAGCGCCAACTGACGGCTCGGCGGATCGGTGCCCGGTCGGCCAGCTCGTCGTCGCCGATCGAGAGAGGCGGGTCGTCGCCGAGGTCGATCAACCCGGCGGGCGGGCCGTGCACGAACGTCTCGAGCCGCGCCGACGCCCCCACGACCCCTTGAATCTCCCCATCCGCCGGAGGGGCGCGGCGAACGCGCCCGGCCCCGTGAACGTCATGAAAAAACCTTGGCCGCCCGAAGAATCAAAGTCAACGTGGCTAGCCACCAAGACGTCACCGGTTAATGGGGCACCAATAAGGCCGCGGTTCCGCGCAGACATTGGCTGTGAATCGGCAGCGGCCCTCGCATTCAAGGTGTTGACAGTTCCATGACGGGACCCCTATATAACGGAGAAGACGAGGGCGGTCGCACCGCGAGCGGTGTGTGTCGCTTGCCTTCGGCTTTCTCGCTGCGGAACCAGAGGCCACGTTCGCTCTCGCGAATCTCTCATTCCGCGCGGCTGTCAGACACCTTCGTCGAGCAGCCGGACGACGGGGTTCCCGTCGTGCTCTTTGACAAGTGAATAGGAAGAAAGAGAAACGTAGGCGGCGGAGTCCTTGCGGGCGTCCGGGCGTTGCCCGGCGCCGAACAGAGACTTCGGCGGTAACTACGTTTTGTCTAAGCTTACCAGTCAGGCATCGGCCGATGAGGCCGGCGCATGACGGTGTGCTTGGGACTCGTCAATCGTAGTGATCAGCCGAGACAAGTTCTCAGTTCAATCTGAGAGTTTGATCCTGGCTCAGAACGAACGCTGGCGGCAGGCCTAACACATGC
>JBBDMC010000067.1:0-6651 GCA_040878485.1 Bauldia sp.
CTCGCCGGCCGCGTTGGCGACCGCCACGGCGCCCTCGAAGAGATAGACGCCGAAGCGGCCGTCGATCGGCCCGCCCCAGAAATCGGTGCCGCGCACGCCGATGACCGCGAACGGCGTCGTGACGCTGGCTTGGCGTCGCGAGGCGCCGAGCGCCGCCGAGACGAAGCGGAAGGCGCCGGCGACGGTCACCGCCAGGCGGTTGGCGCCGGCGCTGCCGACGACGAAGGTGTCGAGCGTCAGCCGCGCGTTCTCGCCGATGGTGAGGACAGTGCCGTCATCGAGCGCCATTTCCGCCCGCCCCTCGGCCCCGGTCTCGATCACCTCGCCGAGGAACACGGCGTCGTCCGGCGCCAGCGCCCCGGTCGCGCCCTCGACGGTTCCTTCGACCGCCCCTTGCACGCGGCCGACCTTGCCGATAGCCGTCGCGGCGTCGGCGGGGGTCCCGCAGACCAGGAGCACCAACAGCCAGGCGAGGCGGGTAAGAGACATGGCGGCTTTGAGCAGGGTCGGAATCGCCCCATAATGCCCCGCTCAGGGCCGAACAGATAGGCGTCGTCATGGCCACGGACGGCAAACAGCCGGACCCAGCCGGCGCGGACGCGCGGTCCGACGAGCGGATCGAGGCCGCGCGCGCGCTGCTTGCCGCCATCGACGCCAAGCTCTTCCCTAACTCTGGCGCAATCCCGTTCTACGAGCAGGCCCTTCTCATCCGACGGGCGGTGACCAGGCTCCTCGGCAATGGCTGACGCGATGGCGCTCTACGCCGAAGTCGGCGCGTGGAACCTTGCCGCGCTTGCCGACCGACGGGCGTTCGACAGCCATTACGAGGCCGTCGCCGGAGCGATCGCCGACCGGCTGACCGCCAAGGTCCACATCGACATCCAGGCGCGCGGCCGCGCCTTCGACGAGTGGATCGTCGGCCTGGCAAGCATGGACGCCCAAGAGATCACCGACCGGCACTTCGTCGGCGTCTGCGCCAGCCTGATCGCCAGCCTCGCCAGCCACCCGATCGTCACCTATTCGGTGATGGTGCGCCCCTGGCCCGACCGCCTGATCGAGGCGGTGGCGAAGTATCCTGACCAGGTAACGGCGCTGATGAGCGGCGCCGCGGTCTACCTGCTGCGGGTGCGCGACATGACCGGGGTCGATCCGAGCGTCCCGCTCTCGCCCCTGATCGTCGAGAACGCCGCCGGCCATCTCTGGCGCGGCCTCGCCGCCGCCGCCCGCTTCCGCGAGCTGCTCCAGCTCTCCTCGCCGTGGAGCTGAATCGGGACAGGCGTCGCTGTCGGCGGCGTGATAGACTGTCATGCATGGGTGCCGCGGTCATGCGGGCCGCGGCGCCTAGAGAATGGGGGCGATCTTGCGAGCCCTGCCTTGGCGCTATGCGCTGCCCAACCTGCTTCTGATCGGCGCGGTCGCCGGCCTGATCGCCGGCGGGTGGTGGGTGTGGCTCGCCGTCCTCGTATCGGCGGTCCTCGGCGGGCCGGCCGATGAAGCCGTCGGCGACGCCCGCCACGACCTCAGCCCCGGCACCCACACCTTCTTTGTCGCCAACATCTGCCTGTCGTTACCGCTCGTCCCCATTCTGACGTTGATCTACCTTCACTATTTCACCTCGGCCGATCCGGTCGGGATGGTCGCCCTCTTCCGCCGCTTCGGCATCGAATTCGCCCAAGCCTGGCCGGCGATGGGCCATCATCCGTTTGTCGGTGCGATCGTTCTGGTGACCCAGGCCTATGCGATCGGAGCGGTGATTGCCGGCCACGAGCTGATCCATTGGACCGATAATCGCCTCGCCGTGGTCGCCGGACGAGTGCTGATGGCCTTCACGCTGGACGCCAGCTATTCGGTCTCCCACGTCTATGGCCACCATCGCAACGTCGGGACCTGGCGGGATCCGTCGACCGCCCGCCGGGGTGAGCGGGTGGTGCCCTTCCTGGTAAGGACCAACATCGGCCAGGTCGCCGAAGCCTTCCGCTTCGAGGCGCGGCGGCTCAGCCGCAAGGGTCTCAGCCCGTGGTCGATCCGCAACCGAGCCCTCAGCGCCCAGCTCTATTCCCTGGCGCTCGTCTTCGCCGCCTGGGCGATCGCCGGCTGGGCCGGGGTCGCCGGCTTCCTCATCGTTGCCGTCCTCGGGCGCTTCGTCCATCAGGTGCTGACCTATTGCCAGCACTATGGCGTGGTTCGGGTGGAAGGACAGCCGATTGCGCCGCGCCACTCATGGGATTCCTACCGGCAGCTGTCCAGCGCCATGATGTACAACATGCCGCTTCACGCTGCCCACCACGCCAGCGCTCGCAGGGGTTGGGAGCTGCGCCCGATCGCGGGGTCGCCCATGATGCCGCACGGGTATTTCACCATGTTCGCACTGGCGCTGATCCCGCCGCTCTTCCGCCGCAAGGTCTACCCGATCCTCGCCGCCTGCGACCGCGACCTCGCCAACGACGAGGAGCGCCGGCTGATCCGCGAACGCGGCTGGGAAATCGCGGCCGGCTGAAGAAATCGCGCGCCGCGATCGCCCGCCGTCGCCGACCTCATCTTGCTCAGGTTCTGCCATCATTCCGTACCAATGATGGCGCTATTGATTCGGCGACAGGCTGGGGCAAGCTACGAGGACGGGGCATGCTCAAGACGGCAGACAATCCATCGACGAAATCATCGGCGACCGAAGGCGGCGCCAAATCGGCGGCAGCCAACGCCGCCACCACGCCGACCGTGATCCTGGTCGGCGCCGACAAGGGCGGCGTCGGCAAGACGACGATCACCCGCACGCTGCTCGATTACCTGGCGGCGAGGCGAATCGCCCATCGCGCCTTCGACACCGAGGCGCCGAAGGGTGCGCTCAACCGCTTCCATCCCGACATCACCGAGGTGGTCGACGTGACCTCGGCCGCCGACCAGATGAAGATCTTCGACACCATCAACGCCGCCGAGGCGACGGTCATCGACGTGCGCGCCGGCCTCCTATCGGCGACGCTCACGGCGCTGCGCGACATCGGCTTCCTCGACGCCGCCCGCAAGGGCGAGGTTACCTTCGCCGTCTTCCACATCCTCGGCCCGTCGATCTCCTCGCTCAACGAAATCGCCGACACCTCGGGTCTGGTCGCCGGGTCTCACCATTTCCTGGTCAAGAACTTCATCAACAACACCACCTTCTTCGAGTGGGACCCGTCGACCCACAACACCTATTTCAAGAAGATCAAGGGCGCCCGCGAGATCGCCGTGCCGCGGCTCAACGAGCTGTCGTGCGAGCAGGTCGAACTGGCGTCGCTGCCCTTCGCCACTTTCATCGCCAACAAGACGGCAGCCGGCGGCTCGGCGGCCTATTCGTTCGTGCTCAGGGGCTACGTGCGCCACTGGCTCAACAACGTCTGGTCGGAATACGATCGGGTTGGCCTCACCGACCTCGCACAGCAGAAGCAGAAGGTTGCCTGACCCGCCGCCGGCGGCGGGGGTGTCCAACACCCCGGCGCCTGCCGGCGAGGTCCGCCGGCTGCTGAGTGTCATCGAGTCGCACCTGCGACCGGCCGCCGCCGCGCCCCGCCACGGCTATCCGCTGGCCCGCCCGCACCTGCCGGTGATGATCGTCTGCTCGCCGCGCCCGCGCGTCGGCCGCACCCTCATCGCCCGGCTGCTGGTTGAGTTCTTCCTCGCCGACGACCGCCGCGCCGTCGCCTACGACCTCAACCCCAACGACCCGGTGCTGTCCGACTGGCTGCCCTTCCACGCGGTCAGGGCGACGATCGGCGACACGCGGGGGGTGATGGCGTTGTTCGACCGGCTGATCGTCAACGACGGCCGGCCGAAAGTGATCGACCTTGCCGCCGACCTGTTCGACGCCTTCTTCGACGTGATGCTGCAAATCGGCTTGGTCGACGGCGCCCGGGCAAGAGGGATCGACACGGTTGTCCTGTTCGTCGCCGAAGATCATCCGCGATCGACGGCAGCCTACCGCCGCATCGTCGAGCGGTTCGACCAGCTTGCCGTCGTACCGGTGCACAACAAGCTGAGCGAAAGCTTCAAGGCCGCCGACTTCCTGCGGCCCTCGCTCGGCGCGACGGCCATCCACATCGATTACCTGTCGCCGTTTCTGCACGGCGTGGTCAACCGGCCGCGGTTTTCGTTCGTCGGCTTCCTCGCCAAGCCGAGCGCCCGTCCGACGATGCTCCACGACTGGATCGATCAGTCGTTCGTCGCCTTCCGCGATCTTGAACTGCGGCTGTTGATGAGCGAATTCGCGCCGCTCTTCCGGCACGCCGTCTGACGGTCGGTCTAGCCGGCGCCGCCGCGGTTCCAGCCCCGCCCGCTGTCGCCGAAGGCTTGCCAGCCTTCGCCGGTCACCGCCACCGTGTCCTCAAGCTTGATGAAACCGCGCTGCCGATGGGCGAGCGTCGTTTCGATCGACAGCACCATGCCGGCCTCGAGCGGCTTGTCCATATCCTGGCGACTGTAGGTCAGACGCGGCGACTCGTGCGACACCAGGCCCATGCCATGGGCGACGAACTCGATCGAGTTGGCGTTGGGCGAGCGGCGGTGGACCTCGCCGGCGACCGCGTAGACCTCGGCTCCAGTCGCCCCGTGGCGGATCGGCTTGCGGGCGGCCTGCTGGATCGCGTCGACCTCGCTCAGCATATCGCTGAGCTCCGCGTCCGGCTCGCCGTGGATGGCCATGCGGCAGAGGTCGCCGATGTAGCCGCCATAGTTGCCGCCGGAGTCGATGGACAGAATCTCGCCGGCGTTCCAGCGCTGGTCGGACGGCGCCCGATTGAGGCTGGTGCCGGCGGTGATCAGGCAATACTCGAAGACCAGACCGCGGCCGACCTCTTCGCGCCTCAGCGCCTGAACCAGCTCCCGCTTGGTCGCGCCGGGTCCATGGGCCGACATGACGGCGAGCATGGCATCGACCACCCGCTCGGAGGCCTCGCGGATGAGGGCGAGTTCCGCCGGCGTCTTGACGGCGCGCAGTCGCTCCAGCGGCGACCAGGCCTCGACGATCTCCGCCCCCGCCATGCCCTCGCGCAGCGCCGCCTCTGCGTCTGCCGGCAGGAAGGCCCGCTCGACGCCGATGCGGCGGATTCGCCCAAGCGACTTGAGATGCTCGACGGCGATACGCATCGCATCCACCGAGCCGCGCGAGCGCGGTTCGATCTTCGGCACCCAGAAGCGACCGAGATCGCGCTCATAGGCCTCCATCGGGTTACCGATGTAGGCCGACCGCTCGGCATGGCCCTTCATGTAGACCAAGAGCGGCAGGTAGCGGCTCGGCCCGATCGCGTCGAAATGGTCGAAGAAGAAGAAGCGGTAGCCGCCGAGCAAGTACTGGATATTGGGCTTGGACGAGACGACGACCGCGTCGATGCCCTCCTCCTCCAGCAGCCGGTCGAGCTTGGCGGCGTCGAAGGGAGTCACGGGCACGTCACCGGCCTTGCGCGCTGCAGCTGCGTCGGCGGTCATGGTCATCGGCTACTACTCCACTGAGACGATGGCTAGCGCAACCCGGCACAGAAACGCTGGATGCGGCTGCAGGCTTCCTCCAGCGCCTCGGTCGAGGTGGCGTAGGAGATGCGGAAGAAGGGCTGGAGCCCGAAGGCGGAGCCCTGCACGACGGCGACCCCCTCCTCTTCGAGCAGCGCGGTGACGAAATCCTCGTCGCTCATGATCTTGCGTCCCCCGGCCGTCGTCTTGCCGATGGTGCCTTGGCAGGACGGGAAGACGTAGAAGGCGCCCTCCGGCCGCGAGCAGGTGATGCCCCTCGCCTGATTGAGCATCGAGACGACGAGGTCGCGCCGCTGGCGGAGGATCTCAGCGTTCTTCGGGATGAAGTCCTGCGGGCCGGTGAGCGCCTCGACCGCCGCCCATTGCGAAATCGACGACGGGTTGGTGGTCGACTGCGACTGGAGCTTGGCCATCGCCTTGATCAGCATGGTCGGCCCGCCGCCGTAGCCGATGCGCCAGCCGGTCATCGAATAGGCCTTGGAGACGCCGTTCATGGTCAGCGTGCGCGCCTTCAGCTTGGGCTCGACCTCGGCCGGCGTCGCGAAGACGAAGCCGTCGTAGACGATGTGTTCGTACATGTCGTCGGTCAGCACCCAGACGTGCTCGTGCCGGGCGATGACCTCGGTCAGCGCCTTCATCTCGGCCCGCGAATAGGCGGCGCCCGACGGGTTCGACGGCGAGTTGAGGATCACCCACTTAGTTCGCGGTGTGATCGCCTTTTCAAGCGTTTGCGGCAATACCTTGAATCGAGACTCGAGGCTTGTCGGGACGATGATCGAGGTCGCACCGGCGAGCGCCACGATCTCCGGATAGCTCACCCAGTAGGGCGCCGGGATCACCACCTCGTCGCCACCGTTGAGGGTCGCCATCAGGGCGTTGAACAGCACCTGCTTGCCGCCGGTGCCGACGCTGATCTCGTCGATCGTGTAGTCGAGGTTGTTCTCGCGCTTGAATTTGGCCGCCACCGCCGCCTTGAGCTCGGTAATGCCGTCGACGTTGGTGTACTTGGTCTTGCCGGCGCGAATGGCGCGGATTGCCGCTTCCTTGATGTTGTCGGGGGTGTCGAAGTCGGGCTCGCCGGCCCCGAGCCCGATGACGTCACGGCCGGCGGCCTTGAGCGCCCGCGCCTTGTCGCTGACCGCGATGGTCGCGGAC
>JBBDMC010000068.1:0-6644 GCA_040878485.1 Bauldia sp.
CGAACCACGCGCCGCCGATCGCGATTCCGTCTATCTTTCCCGTCGGCGACTCACCGCGAGCGGGAGCGAAGCGATGACCAACGTCGAGCGAGCAACGGCGAGCACGGGCTGGCGCCGCCCGGTCGGCTTGCTCCATTTCGGCTCACGACCGCAGCGATCTGCCTGATGCGGTGCCTGCGTGTCCTCGTGCTGGTCCACCCGGACATGGTGCCGCCCGAGTCGAGCAAGGGCTACACCGAGAAGGAGATCCACGTCTGGAAGACGGAATACGACGTGGTCACCACGCTGCGCGACGCCGGCCACCAGGTCCGCCCACTCGGCGTCCAGCATGAGCTGAAGCCGATCCGCGACCAGATCGACGACTTCAAGCCGGACGTCGTCTTCAACCTGCTCGAGGAGTTCCATGGCGAGACGGCGTACGACCAGAACGTTGCCGGCTACCTCGAGCTGCTGCGCGTCCCCTACACCGGCTGCAACCCGCGTGGCCTCGTCCTGGCGCGCGGCAAGGACCTGTCGAAGCAGCTGTTGACCTACCACCGCATCCCGGTGCCGGAGTTCGCCGTCTTTCCCAAGGGCCGCAAGATCCGGCGGCCGGCGCGGCTCGGCCTGCCGCTCATCGTCAAGAGCCTGACCGAGGACGCCTCGGTCGGCATCGCCCAGTCGTCGGTGGTCCACACCGACGATAAGCTCACCGAGCGGGTCGCCTTCATCCACGAGCGGGTGGGAACCGCGGCGATCGCCGAGCAGTATATCGACGGGCGCGAGATCTACGTCGGCGTCCTCGGCAACCACCGGCTCAACGTGCTGCCGATCTGGGAGCTCAAGTTCGGCGACGGGGCACCCGGCGACACCCGCGTCGCCACCCGCCGGGTCAAGCACGACCCCGACTATCAGCAGCGCCGCGGCATCCTCCAGGGGCCCGCCGAGGGCCTCTCGCCGGAGCTCGACAGCCGCATCCGCAGGATCAGCAAGCGCATCTATCGCACCCTGCAGCTCGACGGCTACGCCCGCATCGATTTCCGCCTCACCGGCGACGGCGTCCCCTATTTCCTCGAAGCCAATCCCAACCCCGACATCGCCCGCATCGAGGAGCTGGCGCAGGCGGCCGTCTACGGCGGCATTTCCTATGCCGACCTGCTCCAGCGCGTCCTGGCGCTCGGCATCAAGCGGGCCGAGGCGATGGGGATACGGGGATGAACGCGGGCTGGACCACCAGGAGTCCGATCTCGAGGGAGAAGCGGATCATCTGCGCTTGATCTCCGTTAGGATGCCCGACAGGCGATGGTCTTTCCGCTGACCTCCTGCCATGCGTCATTGCCTTCAATCTTCCGGCCATGAGCGCTTGGCCGATAGCGGGTGAGCCCTCGAATTGTGAGGCGTAGACCGTGGCGACTACGCTTCGCAGGTCCGCCGAAACCCTGGTGTCCCCGCGGCCCGTCCGATTTGAACGCCTCGACATCACCTTTGCGCTTGAACGCACCGGCGATAGCAATGCCTTCATCGGTCGATTCTGTGAGACGCGCCGCCGCTTTTGGGCCTGTTCGACACTCTTGCCTGCCCACCAGTTCTGTGTTCAATTTGGTTTCGGAAAAGCTTTTCCTTCCGTGGCCATAAAGCGTGTCCGTCGGGGTTTCAAGGACCGGCCAACAGCGGATTGGGCTTTTCCAACGGAGACGGCCAGCGAAACACAAGATTCGCAGGAGCATGTCGCTGCAAGGCGCGACGCCGCCATGGTGTCGCGCGTGGACTGTTCGCAAAGTCGGATCGCATCTTCCGGGAGGAAACATGAAAAAGCTTCTTGCTCTGGCGGGCGTCACGCTCGCCATAGCGCTTGTCGGCGCCAGCAGCGCGCAAGCGACCAAGGTTTGCTACGCTTTCCAGGATCTGTCGACGGGGTTCTGGGGCGCCGGCCATGAGGCCATCGTTACGACCCTGCAGAAGAATGGCGTCGAGGTCGTGGAACTGAACGGCGGCAAGGACGCCAACCGCCAGCTCGAACAGGTCAAGGACTGCATCGCTCAGGGCGCCGACGGCATTATCCTGACCGCCGACGACGGCGACTCCGAGACGATGCTGGTCGCGCTGGCGCAAGAGGCCGACGTGCCGATCGCCACGTTCAACCGTCCACCGTCCGACCTCTCCAAGGGCATCATTGTTGTCGCCGACAACGAATCGGTTGCCCGTCAGGCGGTCGAGGCGATGGCGGTCGAGGCCGAAAAGAAGTTCAAGGCGACCGGCAAGAAGTTGCACCCGCTCGTGCTGGTCGGTGACCTTGCTGACCCGAACGCGGTCAAGCGCCGCGAGGGCTTTATGAACGCCCTCAAGAATCATCCGGACATCTTCGAGACCCCGGCCGAGATCAACACCAAGTGGAACTCGCAGGTGGCGTTGGCAGGGCTCGAAGCGGCGGTTACCGCCGATCCGAACATCGACTTCATTTTCACGTCGTCGGACTTCCTCTTCCCGACCATCCAGGGCGTGCTCGAGGCCCGCGGCAAGTGGAAGAAGTCCGGCGAGGAAGGCCACGTCATTCTCGGCGGCCTCGACGGCGACGACGGCGCCTGCAGGTTGATCCGCGAAGGCTACGTTGACTCGACCGGCGTCCAGGACGTGTATCTCGAGGCGAAGCTTGCCCTCGACAACATCCAGGAAGCCATCGCCAAGGGCGACCCGCGGCCGAACGGCATCAAGCTCGATCCGGGCTTCGCGCTGTCGCAAGCGAACTATGCCGAGAAGGGCGCAACGACCTGGGGCTGCCAGGTCCTCGACATGAAGAAGTAGGCACCGGACGCAGAAGGGCGGGGACGCTTTCCCCGCCCTTTTGCTATGGTTGCGGAAGTCCGCCGGCGGGGGAGAGGGTCGTGGCGAACACGGAAGGGCCGGGCCGTAGCCGTCCCCGCGCCTTCGACGTGGTTCGCGAGGAGCCCCGGGATTTTGGCGGGCGCGCCGTCGGTGTCATGCGCGGCATCCTGCTGTCGGAGTACTTCGTCCTCTATCTGACCGTCGCACTTTTTCTCGGGCTCGCCCTCGTCTACCCCGAGCTCGCCAGCGCCCGAAACATCTCGAACCAAGTCTCCAATATTTGGCCGTTGTTGGCGGTGGCGATTGGCCAAACCCTCGTCATCATCATCCTCGGCATCGACCTCAGCCAGGGCGCCATCATGGGCTTCGTCAGCGTTGCCGGCGCGGTGGTCATGGCCTCGGCAGCCGACCCGAACCTCCTCGGCGGCAGTCCGCTGTGGGGCTGGCTGATCAGCGAAAATGGCGGCGTGCTCGCCGGGAGCCCTTATGCCGTCGCCGCCGCGATCGTCGCGATGCTCGCCGTCGGCTCGCTGATCGGCCTCGTCAATGGCTTTTTCATCGCCCGCTTCCGCATGCCGCCCTTTATGGTGACCCTGGTCACGCTGATGCTCTTTTCCTCGGCCGGAATCTGGCTGACCCAGTCGCAGAACATCGTCAACCTGCCGCCGGGCTTCACCCAGCTCGGGGCCGGCGACATCGTCTCATTCTATTTCGGCGAAAAGGTCGAGGCGACGATCAAGCGTCGCGACATCCTGCCGTTCGTCACCTATCCAATGCTGATCGCGGTGGCGCTGGCTATCCTCGCCCACGTGATCCTCAGGCGGACCGCCGTCGGCCGCTACGTCTACGCCATCGGCACCAATGCCAAGGCGGCAGAAATCTCGGGCGTGCCGGTGAAGCGGGTGATCATGCTGGTCTTCGCCTTCTCGGGCTTTTGCGCCGCGGTCGCGGCGATCCTGTATTCGGCACGGCTCGGCGGCGGCCGGCCGACCATCGGCGCCGGGGCCATACTCCTCGACATCATCGGGGCGACTGTCATCGGCGGCACCAGCCTTGCCGGTGGCAAGGGCAAAGTCACATGGACCGTCATCGGTGTCGTCTTCTTTGTCCTCCTCGGCAACGCCCTTAACTACATGAAGCTCTCGGCTTTCCATGTCGATGTGGTGAAAGGCGCGATCATCCTCCTTGCCGCTGCACTCGACGTGACCCGTAACCGCCTGCTCGCCCGGGAGCGCGGCGGATGAGTGACGCGATCCTCGAGCTCGACGGAGTGTCGAAGGCCTTCTTCGGCATCCACGCGGTCGCGAATGTCGGTCTCAGCCTCGGTCGCGGACGGGTCCTCGGCCTCATCGGCCAGAATGGCGCCGGCAAGTCGACGTTGATGAATATCGTCGGCGGTGTGGTCGGAGCGGATACCGGCACCATGCGCCTCGACGGACAGGCATACGCCCCGCAAAGCCCTGCCGACGCCAGCCGTCACGGCATCGCCTTCATCCATCAGGAGCTCAACCTCTTCACCAATCTCACCATCGCCGAGAATATTTTCGTCGACCGCTTTCCGGCGTACCGCTTCGGTCCGGTCGCCCTCATTGACCGCGCTACCATGTTCCGCCGGACCCGCGAGCTCCTCGCCGAGGTCAACCTCGATCTTGCCCCGGACACCGCGGTCGAGCGCCTGTCGCCCGGCGAGCGTCAATTGGTCGAGGTCGCCAAGGCCTTGCAGCTCGACGCCAACATCATCATCCTCGACGAGCCAACGACCTCGCTCACCGCCCGCGAGACCGAGCGTTTGTTCGAGCTGATCGGGCGACTCCGCGCCGCCGGCAAGTCGATGATCTATATCTCGCACATCCTCGGCGACGTGTTGCGCATCGCCGACGACGTGGCGGTGCTCCGTGACGGCGAGCTGGTGGCGGTGGCGCCGAAGGCGGAGTTCGATGTCGGCCGGATGATCACTTTGATGGTCGGGCGCGCCATCGAGCAGTTCTATCCGCCGCGACGCTGGAAGCCGCAACCGCGGATACTCCTGTCGACCCGCGATCTCTCCGCCAAGGGCATCGTCAAGCAGATAAGCCTGGCGCTGCACAGCGGCGAGGTGCTCGGCCTGTTCGGCCTCATGGGTTCCGGCCGCACCGAGCTGGCGCGCATCCTGTTCGGCCTCGACGAATTCGACGCCGGCGAGATCACCGTCAGCGATTCTCCGGTCGCCGACCCCTCGCCGAGGCGAAGCATCCGCGACGGCATCGCCTTCATCACCGAGAACCGGCGCGAGGAAGGCCTCCTGATGAATATGGCGATCGCCGAGAACATCGCGCTCGCCGCGCTGCCGCGGTTCGGCGCAACGCCGCTGCAGTTCATCGAGGAGGCGCGGATGCTCGCCGCGGCGACGCAAATGGCGGATGCCCTCCAAATCAAGTCGGGCGCAATCGATCTGCAGCCGGCGAAGAGCCTCTCCGGCGGCAATCAGCAGAAGGTGGTGATCGCCAAGTGGCTGATGTCGGAGCCGTCGATCTTCATCATGGACGAGCCGACCCGCGGCGTCGACGTGGCAGCGAAATACGAGATCTACTCGATCATCGGCCGGCTGGCGGACGACGGCGGCGGCATCCTCTTCATCTCTTCCGAACTCGAGGAGCTGCTCGCCATGTGCGACCGCATCCTGGTGATGAGCAAGGGCGAGATCGTGGGCGAGTTCGAGCGCGAGGCTTTCGACAAGGAACGCATCCTCAGGTCGGCCTTCCGTGAGGAGGGAATAGCAGCGTGAGAGGTTTCTCCGGCCGGAACGCCCCCGACTTCCTGCTGCGCAACGCGACGGCGATCATCTTCATCCTGGTGTTTCTCTATTTCGGCGTCCAGGCACCGCGGTTCCTGGGTTTCGAGTTCTTCGGCCTCACGCCTCATTTCGTCGGCTTCGAAAACGTCGCCAACATCATCAAGCAGGCATCATTCACCGGCGTCATCGCCGTCGGCATGACCTTCGTGTTGCTCACCGGCGGCATCGATATCTCGGTCGGCTCGAACATGTATGTCTCGGCGATGGCGGCGGGCTACCTCCTGCAGAACCCGCAGCTCGATAACGCCGTCGGCGTCGTGGCAGCGATCATCGTGGCGCTCCTGAGTGGCGCGATCTTCGGGGCGATTAACGCCTTCTGCGTTGTCAAGCTGCGGATCACGCCATTTCTGGTGACCCTCGCCACGCTCGTCGCCGGCCATGGCCTGGTTACCGCGATAACCGAATCCTACGGCATCGAATTCCCGACGTCCTTCCAGCGGTTCGGCGCTTCATCGCTCCTCGCCGTGCCGATGCCGATCGTCGTCTTCGCCCTCGTCGTCATCGGGGCCCACATCGCGCTGACGCGGACCGCCTTCGGCCGGCAGATCTACGCGATCGGCAACGATGTCGAGGCTGCGAAGAAGGCCGGCATCGGCACCGAGCGTATCGTCTTTGCCGTCTATGTGATCTGCGGCGTCTGCGCCGCGCTCGGTGGGGTCATGCTGATCGCACTGGTTGGGCGGCTCAACCAGACTTTCGGGGTCGGTAAGGAATTTGATGTGATCACCGCCGCGGTGCTTGGCGGCACCAGCCTATTCGGCGGGGTCGGCACCGCCTTCGGCGCCGTCGTCGGCTCGGTCCTCGTTCAAATGGTGCAGAACGGCATGATCTTTATCAAGGTCAACCTCTACCTGCAGCCAATCGTGCTGGCGCTGATCATCTTCCTCGCGGTTTTTTTCGATTCGCTTCGCGAGGGGCGGCTCCTGAAGCTCCGGCGGCGGAATATCCGGGTCGACTAGCTGTCGTTGCTATGGAGGTTGTTCACCCGGGACTTGGGAGTAAGGCTGTG
>JBBDMC010000069.1:0-6615 GCA_040878485.1 Bauldia sp.
AGGGGTGGCGACGCGACTTCGGCACCTCGCTCCGCGACGAGGCGGCGGTGCTCACACTCGCCGCCGAGACGCGGGCCGACGGCGTCGACATCCGCTCGCTGGCGGCGCGGATCGCGGTTTCGGCCGAGACGCGGCGAACCGCCAGCACCCAGGAGAACGCCTGGATGCTGATGGCGGCGGCGGCGCTGATCAGGGATTCGGCGACGGTGGAGCTGTCCGTCGATGGAGCGCCGGTCAACGCCCCCGTCTTCCGCCGCTTCACCGACGAACGCATCGCCTCGGTACCGGTCGCTATCGCCAACCTCGGTGGCGAGCCGGTCAACGCCGTGGTCGCGGCGACCGGCATCCCGATCGCGCCGGAGCCGGAAGGCGGCAACGGCTTCCGCATCGCCCGCGACGTCTACACGCCGGAGGGCGAACTCGTCGACATGACGACGGTGGCGCAGAACGACCGCTTCGTCGTCGTCCTGACGGTCACCGCCGACAGCGACCGGGGCGGCCACATCCTGGTGGTCGATCCGATCCCGGCTGGGTTCGAGATCGAGAACCCGAACATCGCCGGCGGCGGCGAGACCTCGGCCTACAGCTGGCTCTCGACCGACACCGCCAACCACAGCGAAGCGCGGACCGACCGCTTCGTCGCCGCCTTCGACCGCAACAGCGGCAACGGGCTCGAATACAGCGTCGCCTACTCGCTGCGGGCGGTCTCGCCAGGAACGTTTGCGCGCCCGGCAGCAACCGTCGAGGACATGTACCGGCCGGAACTCATGGCGCGGACGGCGACCGGCACCGTCGAGGTGGTCGGGCCGACGCGGTAGGGGAAACGCGATGACCACCCAACCCACGGCGTGCCCCGGACGCGCTGCAGCGCGTAGCGATGCTGCGCTGATCCGGGGTCCATCGGTGGCTATGGGTCCCGGTTCTGCAGCGCACCACGTCGTGCTGCGCCGCGCCCGGGACACGGTGGCGGTCGTGGCGGCGCGCAGAGCCCGAGCGTGACGATGCACCTTCTCCCTGCTCTGACCTGGTTCCTCGCCAGGAAGCGCCGCCTGTACTCAGCCCTGATCGCCGGTCTCCTTCTGACCGCGGGCGCGGCTGCCGTCTTCGGCATCATCACCTACCGCGACATCGAAGCTTTGCTCCCGCCTCTTCCCGATCCCACATCGATCGAGACTTCGACCATCGTGGCCGACCGCGACGGGCGCCTGCTGCGCCCGTTCACCATTGCCGACGGGCGATGGCGGCTGCCGGTGATGACCGCCGAAGTCGATCCGCGCTTCCTCGTCATGCTCATCGGCTATGAGGACCGGCGCTTCCATGAGCACGACGGGGTCGACGTCATGGCGCTGGCGCGGGCCGCCGTACAGTTCGTGGGCGCCGGCGGGCGGATCGTCTCCGGCGGCAGCACGATTTCCATGCAGGTGGCGCGGCTGCTTGGGGGAGAAGGCACCCGAACCGTCGAGGGCAAGCTCCGCCAGGTTGCCATGGCCCGGGCACTCGAGCGCCGCTTCGGCAAGGAAGCGATCCTCGACCTCTACCTCAACCTTGCCCCCTACGGCGGCAACATCGAAGGCATCCGTGCGGCCAGTTTGGCCTACTTCGGCAAGGAGCCGGCGCGGCTGACGACCGCCGAGGCCGCCCTCCTCGTTGCCTTGCCCCAGGCTCCCGAAGCGCGCCGGCCGGATCGCCATCCCGAGGCCGCCCGCGCCGCCCGCAACCGTGTCCTCGACCGCCTCGCCGGCGCCGGCGTCATCGCGGCGGAGGAAGCCGAGTCGGCGAAGAGCGAACGGGTGCCCGCGGCGCGCCGGCCGTTCCCCATGCTCGCCCCGCATCTTGCGGTCCAGGCGCTGGCCGCCGAGCCCGGCCGGGCGGTCCACCGCCTGACCATCGACCGCGACCTGCAGGTTCAGCTCGAGCGGCTCGCTACCGATCGGGTCGGCTCGCTCGGAGCCAAGCTGTCGGTGGCGATCGTCGTTGTCGACCACGGCTCCGGCGCCGTTCTCGCTTCGGTCGGCTCGGCCGGGCTGCTCGACGAGACCCGCGACGGCCATGTCGACATGACACGGGCCGTGCGTTCGCCCGGATCGGCGCTGAAGCCGCTCATCTACGGCCTCGCCTTCGAGGCCGGCCTCGCCCATCCGGAGAGCCTGATCGACGACCGGCCGGCGGGCTTCGGCGGCTACGCGCCGGGGAACTTCGACGGCCATCACCGCGGCACGGTGACCGTGCGCGAGGCGCTGATCCAGTCGCTCAACGTTCCGGCTGTCGCCGTCCTCGACGCCGTCGGCCCGTCGCGGCTGGTAGCGCGACTGAAGCGCGCGGCGGTGACGGCAGAGCTTCCCGACCAGACGGCGCCAGGTCTCGCCATCGGCCTCGGTGGCGTCGGCGTCACGCTCCGCGACCTCGTCTCGCTCTACGCCGCGCTCGCCCGCGGCGGGAGCGCGGTGACGCTCCGCGACGGCATCGGCGAGGCGGCTCCGGCGTCCGGCACGCCGGTGCTATCGCCGGCGGCTGCCTGGTACGTCGCCGATATCCTCGCCGGAACGCCGCCGCCGAGGAACGGCTCCCTCGGACGCCTCGCCTATAAGACCGGAACCTCCTACGGCTACCGCGACGCCTGGGCGATCGGCTTCGACGGGGCGCACGTGGTCGGGGTGTGGGTCGGGCGGCCTGACGGCACCGCGGTCCCGGGGCTGTCCGGCATCGACAGCGCGGCGCCGATGCTGTTCGAGGCGTTCGACCGCATCGGGCCGAAACGGATGCCGTTCACGTCGCCGCCGGGCGACGTCATCGTCGCCTCCACCGGCTCCTTGCCAGCCCCGCTCAAGCGCTTCCGCGGCCCCGATCGCGCAAACCCGGCCGGCGGCGCCCGACCGACCATCGCCTATCCGCTCGACGGGGTCACCGTCGATCTCGGCATCGCCGAAGGGGCGGCGTCGCCCCTCGTCGTCAAAGTCAGGGACGGCGCACTGCCGTTGACGTTCTTCGCCAACGGCGTTCCGATCGGCCGCGCCCCATTTGCGCGTTCGGAGACCTGGCGGCCGGACGGGCCGGGGTTCGTCACCCTGTCGGTGGTCGATTCAGAGGGCCAGTCGGACCGGGTGACGGTGTTCGTGGAGTAGACGAGCGACGCCGGACCCTTCGGCTCCACTCTTGGCCTCAGGCAGCTCCGGCGAGGGTCCCCAGCTCCATCGAGTCGGTCGCCAGGGCCTTCAGCATGGTCTCGACTTCCCCCGCTGGCATGGCTTTGGCGAAGTAGAAGCCCTGACCATACTAGCCGCCGCCAGCCACGATCTGGCGCAGGGTTTCGAGATGCTCGATACCTTCGGCAATCGTCGGCAGACCCAGGTTCCTCGCCAGATCGAGAATGGAATGAACCAGCCTGGCGTTTCCGGCATCGGTCTCCATCGATTGCACGAACGAGCGATCGATCTTGATCTTGTCGAACCGGAAGTCGCGCAGGTGCGACAGGTTCGAGTAGCCGGTGCCGAAGTCGTCCAGCGAAATCTTGATTCCCAGGTCTTGAAGTGTGCGTACGACGCGTTGCGCGGCTTCGAGATCGTGCGTAACCGCCTGCTCGGTTACCTCGATTTCCAGACGCTTCGGCGGAAACCCGGTCTCGGAAAGGATCGCCAGGACCTTCACCGGCAGCAGCGGGTCACCGAGGTGAAAGGCCGAGACGTTGAGAGCGATGGTGATCTCCGGCGGCCAGTTCTTCGCCTCGTGGCAGGCGCGTCGCAACAGCGCATAGGTCAGGTCGGCGATCAGCCCGAGCCGCTCGACGACAGGAATGAAGACGTCGGGCGGCACATCGCCGCGCTTGAGATGATGCCATCGCGCCAGAATCTCGAAGCCCACCAGACGGTTTTCTGAGAGCTGCATGAGCGGCTGGTAGTGGGGCTCTATTTCTCCGACCGTAACTGCCCGACGGACGTCCTCCTCGAGAGCGGCCCGGGCTCGAAGCTCCGCCTCCATGCTCTGCTGGAAGAACCGGTAGGTGCCACGGCCCTCCTGCTTGGCGCGGTACATCGCCATGTCGGCTGCGTGAAGCATGGTACCTGCGTCGGCGCCATCTGTGGGGCAGATCGCGATGCCGATGCTGGCGCCGACTTCGAGCGGCCGGTTGTCGTAGGTGATTGGGCGCTGGACGGCTTCGATCACCCGCGTGGCCAGGTGGGCCGCGGCCTCTCCGGGCGCCGAGGTGCAGTCGCAGACGATGGCAAACTCATCCCCTCCCAGTCGGGCAACGGTATCGCCACCGCGAACCAATTCCTTCAGACGGTTGGCGATTTCGCAAAGGACCGCGTCGCCGGCGGCGTGCCCATGAACGTCGTTGACCGGCTTGAATCGGTCGAGGTCGATGATCAGAACCGCCTGCGGACTGGTTCCGCGCCTTGCCTTGGCAACCGCTTTCTCCAGGACCTCGGAAAACACCCGGCGATTGGGCAGACCGGTCAGGGCGTCATGGCGGGCGAGCGACAGAGCCAACTGCTGTGCCTCTTCGGCGGCATGATGGGCCTCCTGAAGTTTGGCCAGATTCTCGCGGAAGGTCTCCTCGGCCTCCCCGGCGCGGCGGGCCTCGTCCTCCTTGAGCCTGGTGATGTCGGTGTCGGTGCCGATGATTCGCGCCGGCCTCCCGTCTCGATTCCACTCGACCGGCCTGCCGCGGCTGAGGATCCATATCCAGCGACCGTCGCGGTGCCGCTCGCGGTATTCGAACGCATTGTAATCGATCTCGCCGGAATCCTGCTGGCGGATGATCTCGCGGATGCGTTCGCGGTCGTCCGGGTGAACGCGGGTGAGCCAGACATCAAGCGCGCTATCGACCTGTTCCTCGGGCCCAATGCCGCGCATCAGGCGCCACATGCGCGAATAGAACATCTCCTTGGTGTTGAAATCGTAGTCCCAGACCCCCTGCCCGGCGCTCTCCAGCGCATAGTTCATTCGCGTCTCGTTCTTGGCCAGCGCGGCCTCGGCGCGTTTCTGCAGGCTGAGGTCTTGGAGCTGGACGACCAGCCGGACCGGCGCGCCCCTCCGTTCGTCGCGCATCATCGACAGCGATATGCGGGTCGAGAAAGTGCCGCCATCCTTGCGCCGGCGAGGCCCTTCCCAGCGACAGATGCCGATCTCCCCGAGCGCCAGCCGTCCCAACTGATCGTGGACACCGTCGAGCGGATCGAGAGGCGCGAAGTCCTCGATCTTCAGGCCAACGCTTTCGCCGGGCTCGGAGCCGAGCAGGTCGTCGAATGCAGGATTGGCGAACGCGACCCGACCATCCGGCCCGGCCAGCGCTATCCCGATGGCTGCATTCTCGATGATGTGGCGGGCAAGGGCGTTGCCTTCGGACGGGCCGAGCGGTGGCAATCTCGCGGATGCTTTGGCAGAGCGCGGCATTGCCGGTTGTTAACACTTGTTGCTTAAGAGATTACTATCCGCCGCGTCCTCGCCGTTTCCTGGAATCGACCCGCCGCCCGCCGATATCCGAACGATCTGAGGCGGCGGTTGCAGCCGTGGTTGGCAGGTGTCTGCTGCGCGTGGGCCAATCGGTGGCGCGGCCTGAGTTTCGTTCGACGGCCGGAAGATAGGCGGCCCCGGCGGCCTCACGCCGGCGTCGCTTCGAGGAGGCTGGCTGATGCGCCAATCGGCAGCACGCGCTGCAATCGCAGGTCCGCCGCGCCGAGCAGGGCCTCGAACTCCGCGGCTGTGCGTTCGCGCCCGCCGCCGGTCGCCACCATCATCCTGAGATCGGCGAGCACGTTGGCTTGCGCAGTCGGGCTGGGTGCGATGCGCTCGGGCATCACCAGGTCGAGAATGAGAAGCTTGGCCGCGGGGGCCATGGCGCGCCGGCACGCTCGCAGCACCTTGGTTGCGAGCCGATCGTCCCAGTCGTGGATGACGTGGCAGAGCAGGTAGAGATCGCCGCCGGCCGGCACGGCTACGAACATATCCCCGCCCACGACCTCGCAGCGGTCCGCGACACCGTCGGCGACGAGGAGCGATGGAGCGCCTTCCACCACCCGTGGCAGGTCGAACAAGGTACCGCGGAGGTGGGCATGCGCCTTCAGGATCGAAGCCAGCACCTTGCCGTGGCCGCCACCGACATCGACCACCCGGCTCAAGCCGGTGAAGTCGTAGGTCTCGGTGGCCGCACGTCCAGTGAACGCCGAGCCTGCGCTCATGGCGTCGTCGAAGGCGCGCGCCTGGTCGGGATGGCTCTCGTAGAAAGCGAAACTGCCCTCAAGGCCATACAGAATCTCGAAGGCGCTCCTGCCCGTTCTGAGGCACTCGGCGAGAGTCGCGAAGGTCTGCCAGTGACTCTCGCTGCCGGCCCAGAGGGCGAACGGGCGAACGGTGTCGGGGACGCCGGCGCGCAGGGCGTCGCCAATGGGCGTCAGCGCGAACGTCCCGGAACCCAAGTCCTTGACCACGGCGAAGGCCGCCAGCGCCCTCAGCAGGCGAAGCATCATGTCGGGCTGCGTTGCCGTTGCCCGGGCGATCTCACCGCTGGTCATGGGGCCTTCACCCAGGAGGTCGGGGATGCCCAACCTGGCCGCGACGGTCACGGCCTGCGAGGCCTGGTAGGCCGTGACGAGCCGCATCGCGACCGCCGAGGGC
>JBBDMC010000070.1:0-6604 GCA_040878485.1 Bauldia sp.
CGGGCGCCCGAGGCGCCGACGCCGCCGGCCTTGCCTTCGACGCGTTCAGCCAAGCGCGCGCGGCGAACGCCGACGTGCTTCTCATCGACACCGCCGGACGCCTGCAGAACAAGGACGCTCTGATGGCCGAGCTCGAGAAGCTGATCCGCGTCGTCAAGAAGCTCGACCTGTCGGCGCCCCACTCGGTGGTTCTCATCCTCGACGCGACGACGGGCCAGAACGCAGTCAATCAGGTGGACATCTTCGCCAAGCGCGCCGGCGTCACCGGCCTGGTGATGACCAAGCTCGACGGTACCGCCCGCGGCGGTATCCTGGTGGCGATCGCCGCCAAGTTCGGCCTGCCGGTTCACTTCGTCGGCGTCGGCGAGGCGATCGACGACCTCGAGCCGTTCGCGGCGGAAGATTTCGCCAAAGCGCTGGTGGGACTATAAGAGCCGCGATGGCAGTTGAATCCGCCTCCGCAGCGTCGGCTCGCAAGCCGCTCAACCCGTGGCTGAAGCTGGCGCTCGACCTCGGGCCGCTGATCCTGTTCTTCCTCGCCAACGCCCGCGGCGAGCGGCTGGCCGAGCGCTACCCATGGATCGCCGACCTCGGCGGGCCGATCTTCTTCGCCACCCTCACCTTCATCGTCGCCACGCTCGTCGCGCTGGCGGTATCTTACGTTCTGGTCAGGCGGCTGCCATTGATGCCGTTCGTCACGGCGATCGTCGTGGTCGTCTTCGGCGGTCTGACGCTGTGGCTCCAGGACGCGACCTTCATCAAGATGAAGCCGACGATCATCTACGTCCTCTTCGGCGCAGTTCTGCTCGGCGGCCTCGCGCTCGGCAAGCCGCTGCTCGGCACCGTCTTCGACCAGGTGTTCCGGCTGACCGCGGACGGCTGGCGGAAGCTGACGCTCCGCTGGGGCCTGTTCTTCTTCGCCATGGCGGTCGTCAACGAGATCGTCTGGCGGTCGGTTTCGACCGACGCCTGGGTGAGCTTCAAGGTGTTCGGCTTCCTGCCGCTGACCTTCGCCTTCGCCCTCGCCCAGATGCCGCTGATCAACCGCCATTCGCTGCCCGATGAGCAAGCGGAGGGCCGATGAACGCAACCCTCGCACGCCTGGCGCCGCGGCCGGTGGTTCTCACGATCGCCGGCGCGGCGCTGATCGTCGTCGCCGCGCTTCTCAACCGCGGCATGGGCCACCCGTGGATCTGCGACTGCGGCTTCGTCAAGCTGTGGCACGGCGTCGCCCACAGCAACCAGACCTCGCAGCATCTGACCGACTGGTACACGCCCTCTCATATCATCCACGGCCTCGTCTTTTACTTCGGCCTCTGGCTCATCGCCCGGCGCTGGTCGATCTATCTCAGGGGGGTGATCGCGGTGGTCCTTGAGGTCAGCTGGGAGGTGATCGAGAACACGCCTTGGATCATCAACCGCTACCGCACGGTGACGGTCTCGCTCGACTACTTCGGCGACAGCGTCATCAATTCGACCTTCGACGCCCTCGCCATGGTCATCGGCTTCATCCTCGCCCGGGCGCTGCCGGTGTGGGCGAGCGTCGCCATCGTCGTCGGCCTCGAGCTGTGGACGGGGTACTTCATCCGCGACAACCTCAGCCTCAACATCATCATGCTGCTGTGGCCGGTCCAGTCGATCCTCGACTGGCAGGCAAGCGGCTGAGTCACGAGCCGGCGAGCGCTTTCTCGATCGCCGGCATCAGCGAGCCGGCGACCGCCTCCTCGCTGAGCGGGCCGATGATCTTCTCGCGGATGACGCCGTCAGGCCCGACCAAAAAGGTCTCCGGCACGCCGTAGACGCCCCAATCGATCGCGGCGCGGCCCCGCGCGTCGACCCCGATCGCCGCGTAGGGGTTGCCGAGGTCGCCGAGGAAGCGGCGGGCGTTCTCCGGCTTGTCCTTGTAGTTTATGCCGACCACACGGAAGCGGCCGTCGCGGGCGAGCGTGGCGAGCAGCGGGTGCTCCTGCCGGCACGGCCCGCACCATGAGGCGAAGACGTTGACGACCGTCACTCGACCGTCGAGATCGGCGCGCGCGAGGCCGGGGACCGGCACTCCCTCAAGCGGCGGCAGGTCGAAGTCGGGTGCCGGGCGGCCGATCAGCGCCGACGGGATGGCGCCCGGGTCGACGCCGGACTGGAGGCGCGCCAGGAACAGCACGGCGAGGGCCGCGAACACGCCAAGCGGGACAAGCAAGAGCAGACGCCGCCGCTTGCCCCCGGCGCTTGCGGTCGCGGTCATCGCCCGGGACCACCGGCTGAACGCCGCCGGACGCCCTGCGCCTCGAGCTCGGCGAGGCGCCGCCGCTGCGTGCGCCCGTCGGCGACGACCCACAGAATCAGGCCGGCGAGGACCGCGACGGTCACCCCGTAGGCGGCGGCGATGAAGGCCCAGTGGCCGGTCATGCGCCGACCCCGGCGGCGGCTAGTTCGAGGGTGCGCACCCGGCGGCGCAGGATTTCGTTCCGCATCGCCGTCGCCAGGAGCGCGAGGAAGAGGACCGTCATGCCGGCGGTCATGACGAACAGCGGCCACAGCATCGAGGCGTCGATGGTCGGCCCACCGGCGCGGAAGATGCTCTCGCCCTGGTGGAGGGTGTTCCACCAGTCGACCGAGAATTTGATGATCGGCAGATTGACGGTGCCGGCAAGCGTCAAGACCGCGGCGGCGCGCGCCGCCCGGCCCGGGTCCTCGACCGCCTGCCAGAGGGCGATCAGCCCGAGGTACATGAGGAGGAGGATGAGCTCGGAGGTCAGCCGCGCGTCCCACACCCACCACGCGCCCCACATCGGCCGGCCCCACAGCGAGCCGGTGGCGAGCGTCACGAAAGTGAACGCGGCACCGATCGGGGCGGCGCTCTTCGCCGTCACGTCGGCGAGCGGATGGCGCCATACCAAGGTCCCAAGGGCCGCTATCGCCATAAGCCCGTAGCCGGCCATCGACAGCCAGGCCGACGGCACGTGGATGAACATGATCCGCACCGTCTCGCCCTGCTGGTAGTCGGGCGGGGCGACGAAGAAGGCGAGGGTGAGGCCGATGGCGATCAGGACGGCGGCGAGCCCCCAGAGAAAGGGCAGCAGCCGCCCGGAGAAGCCGAGGAAGCGGCTGGGGTTGGCGAGATCGATGAGGACCATGGGCGTTGTTGTAGGGGGCGCGTGCGGCAACGGCAATTGCGACGCCGTATCAGTAGCTCAACACCACGTCCGCGGCGGCGGCGAGACGGACAAGAACGTCCGGCATCGCGAACTTCGCCGGCTTGCCTTCGAGGTCCGCCTCGCTCATTCCGCGCGCCTTGGCCGACATGCCCGACACGTGGAATTTCGCCCCGCCGGCGACCAGCGCGTCGAAATGAGCCCGCAGGCTGCCCGTCCCCTTGCCTTCGACGCTCGACAAGGCGGCGTCGCCGATCAGGGAAGCTCCATCGCCCGCAAGGAAGAGGTCGACGTCATGACCTTCCTTGGCTGCGCTCAGGGCAACGAGGAAGCCGAGGGCCGCCTTGGTAGGGTTGTCGGGACCCGTGTGGATGTGAACCAGAAATTTCGCCATGTGCCACCTCCCGTTATCCGCGACATCGACCCGACATCGTCCATTGGATTCTAGCCGCGTCTCTCGGTGCGGCAAACTTGCGGATCAGTCCAGCCCCGCCCTCAGCGCCGCGGCGGCGGTGATAGGGGCGACGACGGCGCTGATCAGGGTCAGCGCCACCAGGATCAGGAAGGGTGCTGAGAAGCCCGCTGGTTCGGCGCTCGCCGCGGCCGCGGCGCTCGCCCCGAAGATCAGCACCGGGATCGTGAGCGGCAGGACGAGCACGGCGATCAGCACCCCGCCGCGGCCGAGCGCGGTGGCGAGCGCCGCCCCGATGGCGCCGATCAAGGTGAGCGCCGGGGTGCCGACGAGGAGGGTCAGCGCCGTCGCCGCGAGCGCCGGCGGCTCGACGCCGAGCAGCGCCCCAAGCACCGGCGTCATCACCACCAGCGGCAGGCCGGTCGCCAGCCACGCCCCGGCGCATTTGGCGACGACCACCAGTTCAAGCGGCAGGTCGGCGAGCACCAACAGGTCGAGCGAGCCGTCAGCGCGATCCTCGCCGAACAGGCGATCGAGGCCGAGGAGGGTGGCAAGCAGCGCCCCGATCCACAGGATCGCCGGGCCGATGCGGGAAATCAGCGCCAGGTCCGGCCCGACCCCGAAGGGGACCACCGTGACCACGGCGAGGAAGAACACCAGGCCGACGAAGGCGCCACCGCCGCTCCTGAGCGCCAGCGTCGCGGTCTGGACGGCAATCACCCGCATGGCGATCATTCGGCACCAAGGGCAAGCGTCGCGGCCGGCTTGACCGGCGGGTCCAGATGAGTCGCCACCACGGCAAGGCCGCCCGCTCCGAGATGCGCGCGGAGCATCTCTCCGAGCATCGCCTCGGCAGCCTTGTCCACGCCGGTCGCCGGCTCGTCGAGGAGCCAGAGCGGCCGGCGAATGAGAAGCAGGCGGGCGAGCGCTGTCCGGCGCCGTTGTCCGGCGGAGAGGACGGCGACGGGGAATGTCGCCAGCCTCGTCAGACCCAGCGCCTCCAGCGCCTTGTCGACCGTGCCGGGACTGCTCCACAGATCAGCCCAGAACTGAAGGTTCTGGCGGACGCTGAGGGTCACCTTCAGCCCGTCGAGATGACCGAGGTAGTGGAGCCGGCCGCCGATCCTCTCCTCGCTTGCCGGGGCAAAACTGATCTGCCCGCCGACCGGCCGCAACAGCCCGGCAATCAGCCGGAGCAGCGTCGACTTGCCGGCGCCGTTGGGGCCGGTGACCGCCAGAAGCTCGCCCGTCGCGACAGTGAAGGAGAGGCCAGCCAGCACGCGGCGGCCGCCGCGCACCGCCGAAAGGTCGCTCGCCGTCAGGCGTATGGGGCGCGACGCGCCCGCCCCTGTGTCGTCCCTGTCTTGATCGTCTGGCATCACATATCCAAATTCACTATAAGGCCGCCAGCCTCAGCCGTCGCACCGCCGGCCATGACCGGCCCCTCCGTCGCCTCCACCGAGGAGTTGACCCTCACGTGTCGTCGTCGCCGGACAGCTTCAGATCGCGCCGCACCCTCGCCGTCGGCGGCGAGGAATACGACTACTACAGCCTGCCCGACGCCGAGAAGAACGGTCTTGCTGGCATCGCCCGGTTGCCGTTCTCGCTGAAGGTGCTCTTGGAGAACCTGCTCCGACACGAAGACGGCCGCACGGTCAGCGCCGACGATATCCGCGCCATGGCCGAGTGGCTGGCGAGCCGGGCGAGCGAGCGCGAGATCGCTTTCCGCCCGGCGCGCGTCCTGATGCAGGACTTCACCGGCGTCCCGGCGGTCGTCGACCTTGCTGCCATGCGCGACGCCATGGCCAAGCTCGGCGGCGACCCGGCGCGCATCAACCCGCAGATTCCGGTCGACCTGGTCATCGATCACTCGGTGATGGTCGACTATTTCGGCACCTCGCGGGCCTTCGGTCAGAACGTCGTGCGCGAATATGAGCGCAACGGCGAGCGCTATGCGTTCCTGCGCTGGGGCCAGTCGGCCTTCGCCAACTTCCGGGTCGTGCCGCCGGGCACCGGCATCTGCCACCAGGTCAACCTCGAGTACCTCGGCCAGACGGTATGGGCCGCCGAGATCGGCGGCCGCACCGTGGCCTACCCCGATACGCTGGTCGGCACCGACAGCCACACCACCATGATCAACGGCCTCGCCGTCCTCGGCTGGGGCGTCGGCGGCATCGAGGCCGAGGCGGCGATGCTCGGCCAGCCGATCTCGATGCTGATCCCCGAGGTGGTCGGCTTCCGCCTGACCGGCCGGTTGAAAGAGGGGGTGACGGCCACCGACCTGGTGCTGACGGTCACCCAGATGCTGCGCAAGCATGGCGTGGTGGGCAAGTTCGTCGAGTTCTACGGCCACGGCCTGTCGCACCTGTCGGTCGAGGACCGCGCGACCATCGCCAACATGGCGCCGGAATACGGCGCCACCTGCGGCTTTTTCCCGGTCGACAGCGACACCCTCACCTACCTCACCGCGACCGGCCGCGACCCCGAACGGGTGGCGCTGGTCGAAGCCTACGCCAAGGCGCAAGGGCTGTTCCGCACCGACGACACGCCCGACCCGCTGTTCACCGCCACGCTGGCGCTTGACCTCGCCAGCGTCGAGCCGTCGCTTGCCGGCCCCAAGCGGCCGCAGGACCGGGTCGCCCTCGCCCATGCCGACACCGCCTTCGAGGCGGCGCTTGCCGACTTCCGCAACCTCAACGGTGGCGACCAAGCCTCCGACATGGACGGGGAGGGCGGCGGCTCGGTGCCGAGATTGATCAGGACCGCCACTGTGCCGGGCAAGAACTACAAGCTCACCGATGGCGACGTGGTGATCGCCGCCATCACCTCCTGCACCAACACCTCAAACCCGAGCGTGCTCCTTGCCGCCGGGCTGCTCGCCCGCAACGCGCGGGCCAAGGGCCTCTCCGCCAAGCCGTGGGTCAAGACCTCGCTGGCACCGGGCTCCCAGGTGGTCACCGACTACCTCGATCGCGCCGGTCTCCAGGACGACCTCGACGCCCTCGGCTTCAATCTGGTCGGCTACGGCTGCACCACCTGC
>JBBDMC010000071.1:0-6587 GCA_040878485.1 Bauldia sp.
CACCCGCACCGCCTTGCGTGGACTTCCGCCGGCCGTCGAGCTCACGCTGCAGCGTTGACAGCGTCTGCTTGCCAATCAGCCCGTCGACGGTGAGGCCGTATTTCTGCTGAAATTTCAGCACTGCCTCGCGATCGATTTTTCCAGCCGCAATGCCAGGCTCGAACCCGATCTCGCGGAACGCATTGCGGATCTCCGCGATCTCATCTGCCGAGACGGAGATCACGAATGACGCGAATTGCGGATCATCGGGCGCCACCCCGGACGCGATCCGCAGATCGCTCGGCCACGTGTTGAGCAGGATGACATCGGCCTCTTCCCGCCGCCTGCGCTCAAGGCCTGGAAGTACCCGTCCGCCGCCCCTGTTCCAGAGGGCGAGTTTCGACCTGACCTGGGGCCAGTTCCGCGCCTTGTAGGCGCCGACCCAGGATGCCCGGCCGATGGCACCGGTATTGGAAATGAAACGACACGCGCCGTCGAAGGCGTGGCTCGCGACGGGCCCCATGGCGTTCCGCACGGCAGGCTCGTAGTTTCGCGCCAGTGCGAGCTTGAGCAGCCGGCTCGCCTCGGCGCGGCTGATCGTCATGCCGGCATGGGGCTTCACCACGCCGCTTGCCGCGGTGAGCCCGGCGCCGATGGTCCATACGCCTGCCGGGCAGCGATAGGCGGTGATGACAACGCCCTCATGGGCCTCGAGGAAGGCAATGCCATTGTCTTCGCTGGTCGTCTGCATGGTGTCGCCTTCGGAAATGAAAAAGCCCGCCGAGTGGCGGGCTGAAAGGTTGATCCGTTTTGCTATCAAGGGATTTCTTCAGGAAGGTCGCGAAATCCCTGATCGCCCGGATATGGGCCTTCTGGGCCTTGTCACCCATCCCGCGGATGCGCATCTCTTCGATCATCCACTCGCGCAGTGGCGTGGTTCTTTCCTCCGTCATGAGAACCTCCTGTCTGATGATTGAGAAGACCCCAATCGTCAGACAGACCGGCCCGTCCCCAAATTTACCGCGGTCAGATCAATGCTGAACGCCAGCCGCAGGCGCCATTGCTGCGGAGCGGTTTCGTCCTCGGGCCATTGCTTGCCGCAGGAGTTTTTCCGAAGATACGACTAACAATTGCATCATTTTCCGCTATTTCCTGTATTTCTTCGCCCCGGCTCGCCACAACCCGATCATCATTACTACCGACTTGAAATCCTCCGTTCTCGCGTCTGACCTGTTCTCCCAAAGGAGTTCGATCGGTGGCCGGAACCAGGATCCTGTGCGGCCAGATTGCTGTCGTTACCCTGATCGTCGTCACGGCGGTCTGGGCCGCGACGCAGTGGACGGCATGGCAGCTCGGCTTCCAGCCACAACTCGGTCGGCCCTGGTTCGAGATGTTCGGCTGGCACGTCTACTACCCGCCAGCCTTCTTCTGGTGGTGGTTCTCCTACGACGCCTATGCGCCGGAGATTTTCGTCGAGGGCGCATTCATCGCCGCGTCCGGCGGCTTCATCTCGATCGCGGTCGCCATCGGCATGTCGGTCTGGCGCGCCCGCGAGGCGAAGAACGTCGAGACCTACGGCTCGGCCCGATGGGCGCGGTCGGACGAGGTGAAGGCAGCCGGTCTCCTCAGGCCCGACGGCGTCGTGCTCGGCAAGCTCGATCGCGCCTATCTGCGTCACGATGGTCCGGAGCATGTGCTTTGCTTCGCGCCGACCCGCTCCGGTAAGGGTGTCGGCCTCGTCGTGCCTTCACTGCTGACCTGGCCGGGCTCGGCAATCGTTCACGACATCAAGGGCGAGAACTGGCAGCTCACCGCCGGCTTCCGCGCGCGGCATGGTCGGGTGCTGTTATTCGACCCGACCAATGCGAAATCTGCCGCCTACAATCCGCTGCTCGAGGTCCGTCGCGGCGAGTGGGAGGTCCGAGACGTCCAGAACATCGCCGACATTCTCGTCGACCCCGAGGGCTCGCTGGAGAAGCGGAACCATTGGGAAAAGACCAGCCACGCGCTTCTCGTCGGCGCGATCCTGCACGTTCTTTACGCCGAGCCCGACAAGACACTGGCGGGCGTCGCCGCTTTCCTCTCGGACCCGAAGCGGCCGATCGAGTCGACTCTCGCGGCCATGATGAAGACGGCGCACCTCAGCAAAGCCGGTCCGCATCCGGTGATCGCCAGCGCCGCGCGCGAACTCCTCAACAAATCCGACAACGAGCGTTCGGGCGTACTGTCCACCGCCATGTCGTTCCTCGGCCTCTACCGCGATCCCGTCGTCGCCGAAGTCACGCGCCGCTGCAACTGGCGCATCACCGACATCGTCGGCGGCGCGCGGCCTACCACGCTCTATCTTGTCGTGCCGCCTTCCGACATCAACCGCACCAAGCCGCTGATCCGGCTGATCCTCAACCAGGTCGGCCGGCGGCTGACCGAGGACCTGCAGGCGAAGGCCGGACGCCATCGATTGCTGCTGATGCTCGACGAGTTCCCGGCGCTCGGCCGCCTCGATTTCTTCGAGAGCGCACTCGCCTTCATGGCGGGCTACGGCCTCAAAAGCTTCCTGATCGCGCAGTCGCTGAACCAGATCGAGAAGGCCTACGGCCCCAACAACTCGATCCTCGACAACTGCCATGTCCGCGTCAGCTTCGCCACCAATGACGAGCGTACGGCAAAGCGCGTGTCCGATGCCCTCGGCACAGCGACGGAAATGCGAGCGATGAAGAACTATGCCGGTCACCGGCTCAGCCCTTGGCTCGGCCACCTCATGGTCTCGCGCTCGGAGACCGCACGGCCGCTGCTGACGCCCGGCGAGGTGATGCAACTTCCACCCGCCGATGAAATCGTCATGGTGGCGGGCACGCCGCCGATCCGGGCGAAGAAAGCTCGCTACTACGAGGATGCCCGCTTCCAGGAACGCATCCTGCCGCCGCCGGTAATGGAGAAGGCCAAGGTGGCCAAGGCCGACGACTGGAGCGCGCTGCAGCTGCCGCCGCCTCCTGAAATCGAGGAGCCGGCGCCTCGCGACGGCCAGGACGAGGACGACGACCCTACCGGTTCGGAACGCCGCTACCAGCCCGAGCTGAACAAGGCCGGGACCGTCGAGAAGAAAGAGCCGATCGACAACGAGTTCGCGCCCGATCCGGACGACGACATGGAGGACGATACCGCGCGCGTCAGCCGGATGAACCAGCGCATGCGCCAGGTCGCCCGTCAGGCCTCGCTCGATCCCGGCGACGGCATCGAGATGTGAGACCGCGATGAGGAAGCCACCGAAGAAACAGCGCCTGTCCGTCTATCTCGATCCGGACGTGATGAAGGCGATCATGGATTATGCCGCGCGGCGGGATCAGTCCCGTTCGCTGATCGCCGAGGCCGCCATCGCCTCCTTCCTGTCGCCGGACGCCGCCGAGCGGCAAGAGGCCGCGACCACCAAACGCCTCGACCAGCTCGACCGCCGCATGACCCGGATGGAACGCGACCTCGGCATCTCGGTCGAGACGCTCGCCGTCTTCGTCCGCTTCTGGCTGACCACCAACCCGCCACTGCCGGAGCCTGCACAGGCGGCAGCCCGAGCCAAGGCTGGGGAACGCTACGACGCCTTCATCGTCGCACTCGGCCGTCGACTCGCCAAGGGGCCGAAGCTCCGGCAAGAGATTTCGGAGGACCTGCCGGGCACGGAAGACGGCGGGTAGTCGTCATTCCCTCGATCTCAAGTCTTCGGGCGTACCGCCGTTTCCCTGTCTTTCTTCGCTGCATCGCTACTACGACCACAGCCTTGTTGCGGCGGCCCAACTTCTGCCTCTTCTACTCATCCCCGATCCAGGGCCGCGCATCGTGTGTGCCCGAGAAAGGACGGGGACGACGTGGCGGCTTCTCAACACCAATCCGAGGCGATGTTGCGGGGTGCGCGCATGCTCCGCACCGCACTCGGCCCCGCCATCGCCGGATTCCTGGAAGACCCGTCGATCGTCGAGGTGATGCTCAATCCCGACGGGCGGCTCTGGATCGACCGGCTGTCCGAGGGGCTTTCTGATACGGGCGAGCGGCTGTCACCGGCCGACGGTGAGCGCATCGTCCGGCTCGTCGCTCATCATGTCGGCGCCGAGGTCCATCAGGGCGCCCCGCGCGTTTCGGCCGAGCTGCCACCTTTACATGATGGGGGGACTGGGGAACGGTTCGAGGGGCTTCTCCCTCCTGTAGTCGCCGCACCTGCCTTCGCCATCCGCAAGCCCGCCGTCGCTGTGTTCACGCTCGACGACTATGTTGCCGCCGGGATCATGGCCGCCGATCAGGCCGCTATCTTGCGCGAGGCCGTCGCCGAGCGCCAGAACATCCTGGTCGCCGGCGGCACCTCGACCGGCAAGACGACACTGACGAACGCATTGCTGGCGGAGGTATCGAAGACGTCAGACCGCGTGGTGCTGATCGAGGATACCCGCGAACTGCAATGCGCCGCGCCGAACCTCGTGGCGCTGCGCACCAAGGATGGCGTCGCCTCGCTGTCCGATCTCGTGCGTTCGTCGCTGCGCCTGCGACCCGACCGCATCCCGATCGGCGAGGTGCGGGGAAGCGAGGCGCTGGATCTCCTCAAAGCCTGGGGCACCGGGCATCCGGGCGGGATCGGCACCATCCATGCCGGCAGCGCCATCGGCGCACTGCGCCGGCTCGAACAGCTCATCCAGGAAGCCGTCGTCACCGTGCCCAGAGCGCTGATTGCCGAGACGATCGATCTCGTGGCCGTCCTCGCCGGCCGCGGCGCGTCCCGCCGTCTTGCTGAACTCGCTCGCGTCGAAGGGCTCGACGCGCACGGCGATTACCGCGTCACCCCCGCAGTCCCAGCCACAGGAGATCCCGCATGATCCACCGCCTTTCGCGTATCCGCTATCACATCGCGACGGCGACCTCGGTCGCCGTCCTCAGCATGATGCTGGCGCCGGCCGCCCACGCCGCCGGCTCGTCCATGCCATGGGAGGCGCCGCTCCAGTCGATCCTCCAGTCGATCGAAGGCCCCGTCGCCAAGATCCTCGCGGTGATCATCATCATCGTCACCGGCCTCACGCTCGCCTTCGGCGACACCTCGGGCGGGTTCCGCAGGCTGATCCAGATCGTTTTCGGTCTGTCGATCGCCTTTGCGGCCAGTTCCTTCTTCCTGTCCTTCTTCTCCTTCGGTGGCGGGGCGCTCGTCTGATGGAAGAGGTTCCTGGATTCTCCGTTCCGGTCCACCGGGCGCTGACCGAGCACATCCTGCTCGGTGGCGCCCCGCGCTCGATCGCCATTCTCAACGGGACGCTGGCAGCGGCCCTCGGCCTCGGCCTGCGCCTGTGGCTGGTCGGGATCGGGCTCTGGGCCGTTGGCCATTTCGCGGCGGTGTGGGCGGCCAAACGCGATCCGATGTTCGTCGACGTTGTGCGCCGGCATCTGCGCATCCCCGGCCATCTGAGTGTGTGAGACCGGCCCATGATGAACCTCGCCGAATATCGCCGCACCGCTGCCCGTCTCGCCGACTTTCTGTCCTGGGCCGCGCTCGTGGGTGAAGGTGTGATCCTCAACAAGGACGGCAGCTTCCAGCGCACGGCGCGCTTTCGCGGCCCCGATCTCTACAGCGCCGTCCCGGCCGAGCTGGTCGCGGTCGCCGGGCGGCTCAACAACGCCTTTCGCCGCCTGGGCTCGGGCTGGGCGATCTTCGTCGAGGCTGAGCGCCATCCTGTTGGCGCTTACCCGGCAAGCCGCTTTCCCGATCCCGCATCGGCATTGGTCGACGCAGAGCGCAAGGCGGATTTCGAGGAAGACGGCGCGCATTTCGAGTCGAGCTACTTTCTGACATTCGTCTACCTGCCGCCGGCCGAGGACGCTGCTCGCGCCGAGACCTGGCTTTACGAGGGCCGCGAACAGACCGGCATCGACCCTCACGATGTCCTGCGCGGCTTCGTCGACCGCACCGACCGCATTCTCCAGCTCATCGAAGGCTTCATGCCCGAGTGTGCCTGGCTCGATGACGCCGAAACACTGACCTACCTGCATGGCTGCGTCTCCTGCCGGCGCCACCGCGTCCGCGTACCCGAAATTCCGATGTATCTCGACGCACTGCTGGCGGATCAGCCGCTCACCGGCGGCCTCGAGCCGCGCCTCGGCAGTGCGCATCTGCGGGTGCTGACGATCGTCGGCTTCCCGACCGCAACCACGCCCGGCATCCTGGACGAACTCAACCGGCTCGCCTTTCCCTATCGCTGGTCGACGCGCGCCGTCCTCCTCGACAAGACCGACGCCACCAGGCTGCTCACCAGAATCCGGCGGCAGTGGTTCGCCAAGCGCAAGTCGATCGCCGCCATCCTCAAGGAGGTGATGACCAACGAGGCCTCGGCCCTGGTCGACACCGATGCGGCGAATAAGGCCGCCGACGCCGATCTCGCGCTGCAGGAGCTCGGGCAGGACTTCGCGGGCCAAGCCTATGTGACGGCGACCGTCACCGTCTGGGACGATGACCCCCGGATCGCGGCCGAGAAGCTGCGGCTCGTCGAGAAGGTCATCCAGGGCCGCGATATCACGGCCAAGCCGGAGACGATCAACGCCGTCGATGCCTGGTTCGGCTCGCTGCCCGGACACGTCTACGCCAA
>JBBDMC010000072.1:0-6555 GCA_040878485.1 Bauldia sp.
ACCAGGTTCACCGCCACGCCCGCATCCCAGTTGTTCGCGCTCATCAGCCCACTGTCACCGAGTTGCATGAACAGCCGGTAGGTGCCCTCGCTCCCGGTTCGTGTCCAGTCGAACTCGAACGCCCAGGCCACTTCCCCCGAACTCACGCGCGTGAACGAGCGCGATACCATCGGGCGGTTGGTCGCGTCTACCGCCGAAAACACCAGCCGGTTGCCGCTGCGAGCCGCCGTCCCGTTCGACACCGGATTCCTGGCCGGCGACTGATGTTGGGAACGCGATATGCACCGCGCCCACGCGGCGAGGCTCATCCGAGACGCCGGCGGGCAAGGTAAAGCGCCAAAACCGCCGCGTTCGACACATTCAGGCTGGTGATCGCGCCGGGCACCGACAGGCGGGCGACGACGTCGCATTTCTCGCGCGTGAGATGGCGGAGGCCCTTGCCCTCGGCGCCGAGGACGAGGGCGATGCGCTCGCTATCCAAGGCCTCTTCGATCTCTCGCTCACCGGTGCTGTCGAGTCCGATGCGGGTGAAGCCCATCTCACCGATCACGTCGAGGGCGCGGGCGAGATTGGGCACTTCGACCCAGGGGACAGTATCGAGCGCGCCGGAGGCGGCCTTGGCGAGGACAGCGGTCTCGTTCGGGGCATGGCGGGCGGTGGTCACCACCGCGTCGGCTGCGAACGCCGCCGCCGAGCGCAGGATGGCGCCGACGTTGTGGGGATCGGTGACCTGGTCGAGGACGACGATCAACTTGGCGTCGGTGATCTTTTCGAGGGCGACAGGCGGCAGGGGCGCAACCTCGATGGCGACACCCTGATGGACGGCCTCGCCGCCGAGCAGGCGGTCGAGGAGGCGAGGGGTCGTCTCCTCCGGCGCAAGCGCAAAGATCGAGCCGGCCTCGGCGAGCCGCGCCAGCGCGTTCGCGGTCACCACGATCCGGCGGACCTGGCGCCGCGGGTTGGCGAGCGCGGCGAGCACCGGATGGATGCCGTAGATCCATAGCGTGTCGGGGCGCCGTTCCGCCGGCGAACGCTGGGCGAGACGCCGCTGCCCCACAATGCGGGCGCGCTGGCGCTCGTGCCGTTCGGGGGGTGTGTTCCGGCGGGTCATCGGCGGGCCTTCGTGGGCGCGCTATCGAGGAAGGCGACCAGCTTCTTCGGCGCCACGGCCCGGTAGCTTTGGGCGATCCACCCTTTGAGCAGGTCGACCGGCGGGTCCTCGCCGTCGGCGAAACGCGCCGTGATCCAGCCGGCCCGGCCGAGGCCGTAGCCGCTTGGTTCGCAGAACGGCAGCGTCAGCGCCATCTCCGCCGAGATCGGCAGCTTCACGCCGACGCGCAGCCTATCCTCGACCATGCCGACGGAGACGAAAATTTTGCCGCGCACCCTAATGAACCGCTCACCCCACGGGGTGGCCTCGCGGAAGGCCAGCGCATAGGCGCGCAGGGCCTGCTCGGCCCGTTTGTGCGAGGCGCGCGCCATCGGTTCCCGATCCTCCCCGAGCCGTTCTACAGTTGTGCGTCCGGAGCGACAAATCGCACCGCCGTTTGCGGGCGGTGCGCTGCGTCACCATCTCTTGCCCTGTCGTTGACAGGCCAACGGCCCATGGCCATAAGACCCCGACGGGCGACCTTGCTGCGGCGGGCCGCTCTCTTCAGGCATGTGACGGCCGTCCGGCCCGGTAACGGACCAGATGGGGGAGTGTCCCGAGTGGCAAAGGGGGCGGACTGTAAATCCGCTGGCGAACGCCTTCGTAGGTTCGAGTCCTACCTCCCCCACCACCCTACGCCTTCGGCATCGGGTGGCTGACGCCAGGAAGCCGCCCGAAGGCGTTAGGCGTAGGAGTGTCCGCCGTAGCCTCGGCGAAGGCGGACGGCCGACGGAGGACAGACGACGGAGGACAGATTAGGGTCTCCAAGCGGCGACGTTTTCAGTCCTGTCGTCTGTCATCCGTTGTCTATTCGCGGGTGTAGCTCAATGGTAGAGCAACAGCCTTCCAAGCTGATGACGAGGGTTCGATTCCCTTCACCCGCTCCAGCCCAGAGGACCGACGACGGACGACAGAAATTGCGCGGCGCCGGCCGGCTTGCTATCTGTCCTCTGTCGTCCGCTATCGGTCCTCCGCTAGGGGTATAGCTCAGTTGGTAGAGCGACGGTCTCCAAAACCGTAGGTCGGGGGTTCGAGTCCCTCTGCCCCTGCCACCCTTCGCCCGCGAGGCGTGCGAAGGGTGCCGCGCCGCAGCCTGAAAGGCCTGGGCGGGCTGGTCGGCGCGAGCTCCGGCTTGGCAAAGCCGGCGCTCGCCTTCCGCAGAGGGCCGTGGGGCACAAAAGCGCCATCATTGGCAGGCATTTTTGCGGCTGGTTGGGCTTGAGAATCTCGACGCGAAGCCTTATGTAGCCGTCCCAGGCGCCCGGCGCGCGAGCCATCGGTTCGCGTGCCGATGAGTTATGAGCGGTTATGGCCGATAGAACGAATCCCTTTGTGTTCCTCCAGCAGGTGCGGGCGGAAGCGGCCAAGATCGTCTGGCCAAGCCGGCGGGAGACGGGCATTTCAACCGTCATGGTGCTGGCTTTTGCGTTCCTGGCGGCGGTCTTCTTTCTGGTCGCCGATCAGCTCATCTCCCGTGGCGTGACGTCGCTTCTCGGCTTGGGAAGCGGCGGCTGACGGGGCGGCGGAATGGATAAGAAGTGGTACATCGTCCACGCGTACTCGAACTTTGAGCGCAAGGTCGCTGACTCCATCAAGGAGAAGGCGCATGCCGCCGGGCTGGACGATCTTTTCGAGGAGATTCTGGTCCCGACCGAGAAGGTGGTCGAGGTGCGTCGCGGCCGCAAGGTCGATGCCGAGCGCAAGTTCTTCCCCGGCTACGTGCTGGTGAAGATGGCGATGACCGACGAGGCCTATCACCTGATCAAGAACACGCCGAAGGTGACCGGCTTCCTCGGCGCCGACAACAAGCCGGTGGCGATCACGGAGGTGGAGGCGAGCCGCATCCTGCAACAGGTGCAGGAAGGTGTCGAGCGCCCGAAGCCATCGGTGAGCTTCGAGGTTGGCGAGCAGGTCCGGGTGGCAGACGGGCCATTCGCCTCCTTCAACGGCCTGGTGGAGGAGGTCGACGAGGTGAGGGCGCGGGTCAAAGTGGCGGTGTCCATTTTCGGTCGGCCGACTCCAGTCGAACTCGAATACGGGCAGGTGGAGAAGCTTTAGTCGGAGCGGTCGCTTGAGTTCGACCGGTTCTTGAGATGTCGGGGCTTGCCCGACATCTGATGGAAAAGAGCCATTTCGCGCTAATGCGAAATGGCGGCGAACTCGGGTCGGAGCGGTCGCTTGAGTTCGACCGGTTTTTGAGATGTCGGGGCCTGCCCGACCTCTGATCGAAAGGAGCCATTTCCCGCTGGTGCGAAATGGGCGGCGAACTCGAATACGGGCAGGTCAAGGAGGTCTGACCCGAATGCCGAACGCGAGGTCGTGGGAGGTTCGTGGCGCCCGCCAAACGCCTCAATGAACCGGACCACGCCGTTCCTTGCTGGTCGCGACCGGCGTGAGACAAGGAAGAGACGATGGCGAAGAAGGTAGCTGGGTTCTTGAAGTTGCAGGTGCCGGCCGGCTCGGCGACTCCGTCGCCGCCCATCGGGCCGGCGCTCGGTCAGCGCGGCATCAACATCATGGAGTTCTGCAAGGCATTCAATGCCCAGAGCCAGGACATGGAGAAAGGGGCGCCGATCCCCGTCGAGATCACCTATTACCACGACAAATCCTTCACCTTCCGGATGAAGACACCACCGGTGGCCTTCTTCCTTCTGAAGGCGGCGGGGCTCGCCAAGGGCGGCCAGACCGCTGGCCGCGCGGCCGCCGGCAACGTCACCCGCGGCCAGGTGCGCGAGATCGCGACCAAGAAGATGAAAGACCTCAACACAATGAGCCTCGAGGCGGCGATGCGGATGGTCGAGGGCTCGGCGCGCTCGTTGGGCCTCGAGGTAGTGGAGTAAGTCGATGACGAACATCGGCAAACGGACGAAGACCGCGCGTCAGGGCATCGAGCGTACGCGGCTCTATGCACTCGAACAGGCGGTGAAGATGGTCAAGGAATGCGCTACGGCAAAATTCGACGAGACCGTCGAGGTGGCGATGAACCTGGGTGTCGACCCAAGGCACGCCGACCAGATGGTACGCGGCGTCTGCCAACTGCCCAACGGGTCCGGTCGCAGCGTGCGTGTCGCGGTCTTCGCCCGCGGCGACAAGGCCGAGCAGGCCAAGGCGGCTGGCGCCGACATCGTCGGTGCCGAGGACCTGGTCGAGAAGGTCCAGGGTGGGGCGATCGAATTCGACCGCTGCATCGCGACGCCCGACATGATGCCGTTGGTCGGCCGGCTGGGTAAGGTTCTGGGCCCCCGTGGTCTGATGCCCAACCCGAAGGTCGGGACCGTGACCAACGACATCGCCGCCGGGGTTCGCGCGGCCAAGGGCGGGGCGGTCGAGTTCCGGGCCGAGAAGGCCGGTATCGTTCAGGCCGGTATCGGCAAGGCGAGCTTCGAGGTTCCGGCGCTGATCGCCAATATCCGGGCTTTCGCCGACGCGGTCCACAAGGCGCGCCCGGCCGGAGCCAAGGGAACGTTCGTTCAACGGGTCGCCATCTCCTCGACCATGGGCCCAGGGGTCCGGGTCGATCCGGCGACGCTGACAGGCGCCTGAGGAGCGCCAGGCAAGACTTCCGCCCGGGTACACCGGGCGGTCGAAGGGGCTGCGAGGGAGACCTCGCCGTCCCGATCCTGTCCGAGACTGCAGGCGCCGGGCTGCCGGCTTAATGGGAGCTGCCTGCATAGACGGGGCAAACCGGGCTTCCGGTTTGAACCTCTGACCCGAACGGCGCCGTGGCTGGCGTCGGCTTGGGGGACAGGCTGTGAGCGCCGCGGTCGTCCGACAGCGGCAAGCGCAACCGGTGGTCCCTCAAGTGGCCGCCCAAAGGAGAGAGAGTGGATAGAGCGGAGAAAAGCGAGGTGGTCACGGCACTGAACCTGGTGTTCAAGGACACCGGGGCGGTGGTCGTCGCCCACTACTCTGGCCTGACCGTGACCGACATGACGGCCCTCAGGGCCAGAATGCGGGAGGCAGGCGCCGGGGTACGGGTTGCCAAGAACCGCCTCATCAAACGTGCTCTCGAAGGCACGGAGATCGGCCACATTGCGGACCTGTTCACCGGTCCGACCGTGATCGCCTACTCGAACGATCCGGTGGCCGCGCCCAAGGTCGCGGTCGAATTCGCCAAAGCCAACGAGAAGCTTGTCATTCTCGGCGGGGCGATCGGCCGGACCAATCTCGATCCCGCCGGCGTCAAGGCGCTCGCCGCCTTGCCGTCGCTCGACGAACTGCGCGCCAAGCTGGTTGGACTGCTTGTCAGCCCGGCCCGGCGGATCGCTCAGATCGTGGCGACGCCTGCCGGACGGATCGCCCGCGTCATCGGGGCCCACGGCAGACAGAGCGAGGCGGCATAGCGCCGTCCATCAGAGGTTCAAACATTAAGGGAATCAACTCAATGGCTGATTTGTCGAAGATTGTGGATGAGCTGTCGAAGCTGACCGTCATCGAGGCGGCCGAGCTGTCGAAGCTGCTGGAGGAGAAATGGGGCGTTTCGGCCGCCGCGCCGGTCGCCATGATGGCGGCGGGCGGGGGCGCAGCGGCCGCCGCGCCGGTCGTCGAGGAGAAGACCGAGTTCGACGTCGTTCTCGCTGAGATCGGTGCCAATAAGATCAACGTTATCAAGGAAGTGCGGGCAATCACCGGGCTCGGACTGAAGGAGGCCAAAGACCTGGTCGAGGCGACGCCGAAGGCGGTCAAGGAGGCGGTCGCCAAGGACGAGGCCAACAAGATCAAGGCCCAGCTCGAAAGCGCCGGCGCCAAGGTGGAGTTGAAGTGATCTGAGGCCGGAAGCTGAACATCAACAAGACCGAGCCCCGGGCGGAACGCCGCCAGACCCGGGGGTCGGGCGACGTGGATGATAGCAGAACGGCCGGGGGCATGTACCGAAGAGACGCCAGAGCGCGTCTCAAAAGGGGGGCGGCGGACTGGCGGCGCCCTCCTGGCGCGGGGTGAGAGTGGCGGCGCCTGAGTCCAGCGCCCCGCCGAAGTGCGATCGATCGCCTTGCCGCGAACGACCGCTCACAGATCGAAACGAGGAGTGACTATGACACAGACGTTCACCGGTCGCAGAAGGGTCCGCAAGTTCTTCGGCTCGATTCGGGAAGTGGCGGAGATGCCGAACCTGATCGAGGTGCAGAAGGCGTCCTACGACCAGTTCCTGCTGGTCAAGGAGCCGGACGGCGGACGGCCCGACGAGGGCCTGCAGGCGGTGTTCAAGTCGGTGTTCCCGATTTCCGATTTCTCGAACACGGCGCGGCTCGAGTTTGTGCGCTACGACTTCGACCCGCCCAAGTACGACGTCGACGAGTGCCGCCAGCGGGGCATGACCTACTCGGCCCCCCTCAAGGTGACGCTGCGCCTAATCGTGTTCGACGTCGACGAGGAGACCGGCGCCAAGTCGGTCAAGGACATCAAGG
>JBBDMC010000073.1:0-6533 GCA_040878485.1 Bauldia sp.
CTCGGCGCCGGTCTGGGAGAGCGGCACGTAGCCGAGTTCGTCGATGATCAGCAGCTTGTAGCCGGCAAGCTGGCGCTGCAGACGCAGCAGCCGCTTCTCATCGCGGGCTTCGATCATCTCGTGGACCAGGGCCGCCGCGGTGGTGAAGCCGACCGACAACCCCTTCTGGCAGACGGCCAGTCCCAATCCCAGGGCAATGTGCGTCTTGCCGGTGCCGCTGTTGCCGACCGCGATGATGTTCTCGCGGCGGGTCACATACTCCGCGCGGGCAAGTTCCAGCACCAGGGCCTTGTTGAGTGATGGCAGGGCCAGGAAGTCGAAGCTGTCGAGGCTTTTGACGGCCGGGAACGTTGCCTCCTTGATCCGCCGCTCGACCATCCGCCGCTCTCGCTCGATCAGCTCCAGTTCGGCAAGGCGAAGCAGGTAACGGACATGGTCGACGCCCTCGGCGGCGCACTGCCGGGCGAGCTTGTCGTACTCGCGCAGGAAGGTCGGCAGTTTGAGCGCCTTGAGGTGGTGGGCGAGCAGAAGCTCGGGCGTGTCGCTCGTGACGCCACCCCGGTGAGCAGGTCCATGTAGCTCTTTGCCGAGGTCGTCGCCACGGCTGCACGCGGCAGATAGGGATAGACCGTCAGATCGAGGCGCGGCGGTCGCCGCTCGATCCGGCACAGCACCAGGTGCTTGATCGCATCGAAGCCGATCGCCCCCCGAGCCATCGCTTCCTTGATCCCTGCCACCACGTCGTCGCGGCGGAAGCTCTCCAGCAGTCGCAGGACCTGGACGAACTCGCGTTTGCCGCGTTTGCCCATGCGGGCTTCGAGCAGCCGGCGGAGAACAGCGAACTCTTCGGGCAGATCCCAGCCGACCAGCGGCGCCGGCTGATCGAGGGCGCCGACCTTCCGGTCGCTGAGGTATTGCTCGGCTCCTGGTGGCGACGCCGCATCCGCTTCGTCTTCGCCTTTCCGGGCGTCGAGCACTGATCTGATCCTCTCATGGCAACTCTGCTTCTGACCGCTGGCGCTGCGGCGCTGACAAGCGGCGCCGCCGCGTGGGTGACGACTGTTGTGGGGGCGCTGGCCACCGTCGCCGGCGGCTACATCGACGCGCGGCTCTTTGGCCCCGGCCCGCAGAAGAGCGAAGGCCCGCGTCTCGACAGCCTGCAGGTCCAGGCGTCGACCGAAGGCGCCGCGATCCCCGAGATCGCCGGGCGGGTGCGCATCGCCGGACAGATCATCTGGGCGACCAAGTTCAAGGAAGTCGCCAAGACCGAGAAGCAAGGCGGCAAGGGCGGTGGCGGCGGTGTCGAGACGACGACCTTCTCCTACTTCGCCAATTTTGCGGTCGGGCTCTGCGAAGGACAGATCGACCGGATCGGACGCATCTGGGCCGATGGCAAGCCGCTCGACCGGAAGGGCGTCACCATGCGCATCCACAAGGGCGGCGCGGGCCAATCGCCCGATTCCCTTATCGAAGGCATCGAGGGGTCGGCGAACGCGCCAGCCTATCGCGGCACCGCCTATGTCGTCTTCGAGAACTTCGCCATCGGGGCGTTCGGCAACCGCATGCCGCAGCTCAATTTCGAGGTCTTCCGCCGGGTCAGCCCGACCGATGGTTCCGGCCTCGAGGATATCGTCGAGGCGATCACTCTTATCCCCGGCGCCGGTGAGCGCGTCTACGACACGGTCGTCGAGACACGCGACCTCGGCGGCGGTGCCAGCGCGCCCGAGAACGCTTTCTCTGGCCAAGGGACCGCTGACTGGAACGTTGCCCTCGTCCCGCCGACCTTTGTTCCGCCAACGGTCTACGGCCGCGCGATCCTGCAGATTATGGACCTGCCGCTGCTGAGGGATGCGGACGTTCCCTACGCGCCCTATGTCGCCACCACCTCATCGCCCTTCGCTGGCGTCACCATTCTGGACAGCCCGACCGGCGACGATTTTGCCGTCGACACTGCGCTGCCGATCAAGGGGACGATCGGTCAGACGGTCTTCGATTTTTACGCCGGGCCGACCGACTATTTCGACGTGGTCAACACCCTCCGAGTCCAGCTCTACGCCGGTGAACTGGCAAGCGCGTCCGAAGCGACGATCCTGTCCGGTCGCTCCAACGCGCTGGCGCTCCTCAACGCGGACGGCGATTGGGAGATCGTCCAGGTCTGCAACGCCGATCTCGTCGCGACCGGCACCTACGACCTGACCAAGCTGCTTCGCGGCCGGCTCGGTACCGAGCACGCCATGCGCGCGCCGCTGCCGGCGGGCGCGCCGGTGGTCTCTCTCGACGGCGCCGTCGACCAACTGCAGGCGGCGCTTGCCGAGCGGGGACAGGGGCGGTTCTACAAATGGGGCCCGACGCCGCTCGACCTCTCCGATCCCGCCTGGCAGCAGGAGACCTTCACCGCTCGCGCCGTCGGCCTGATGCCGTGGTCCCCGGTTCACGTCGCCGGGGTTCGCAACGGTTCCGGTGATCTCTCGATCAGCTGGGCTCGCCGGACGCGCATTGGTGGCGTCTGGGCCGATGGGACCGACATTCCGCTCAACGAGGAGAGCGAGCGTTACGAGGTCGACATCCTGAATGGCTCGACCGTCGTCCGGACGATCGCCGTGACGAGTCCGACGGCGAGCTACACCGCAGCGCAGCAGACCGCTGACTTCGGCACGCCGCAGTCACCCGTTGCCGTCCGAATCTACCAGCTCTCCGCCACAGTCGGCCGCGGCTGGCCGGCTGCCGCCACGCTCTAACCGATCTTCATTCTCGGGAAACGACGATGCCGACGCCACGCTTCGGCCTGCCCTACATCGCGCAGGGGCAGGCGCAGAAGGAGGTCACCCACAACGAGGCGCTGAACCAGCTCGACGCGCTGGTCGACCTCTATTTCCTCGACCGCGATCTGACGGCGCCTCCGGGAAGCCCGACTGACGGCGATACTTACCTTGTGGCGGCGAGCCCTACCGGTGCTTGGGCGGGTCACGCGGGACAAATCGCGTTCTGCCTTGATGGCGCCTGGCGCTTCTATCCCGGCGAGCGCGGCATGCTCGCTTATCTCGCCGACGAGCAGCGGCTCCTGCTCTTCACCGGCTCGGTCTGGGCAGATCTCGTCTCGGTACTGGCGTTTCAGAACCTGTCGATGCTTGGCGTCAACACGACCGCCGACACGACCAACAAGCTCGCCGTCAAGAGCAATGCAGTCCTGTTCGCGGCCCTCGAGGTGGCCAATGGTGGCAATGGCGATCTCCGCTTCCTCGTCAACAAGGAGGCGGCTGCCAAAACGGCGTCGCTGCTGTTCGAGGACAATTGGTCGGGCCGCGCCGAAATCGGTCTCCTCGGCAATGACGACTTCGCTTTCAAGGTGAGTCCTGACGGCTCGTCCTGGTACGTCGCCTTCTCGGTCGACCGAAGCTCGGGCCGGCTCCTTCCTGAGCCCGGCAAGCTGATCGCTACCGCCGAGATCAATCTCGGCACCGTCGCCCAGCACAGCGGCAAGTTCACGCTGACCGACTCGGCGATCAAGTCGACCTCGAAGCTTCTCGTTCAGCTCGCACCCGGTCCCTACACCGGAAAAGGCACGCGCGCCGACGAGTCGCAAATGTACCCCGGCATCACCTTCGCCGCCGCGCCCGGCGCCGGGCAGGCGACCGTCTACTGGTCCGCCCCGCGGGGCGGGGCAGCGAAACGCAACGTCAAGGTCAACTACCAGATCGGGTGATCATCATGGCAGTCCTGGAAGATCCCAATACCGGCAGCATGGCAGCCGTCGACGCCGGCAAGAGCGCGCTCCGCGCGTCGCTGAGGCCATTCGAACTGACGGGATATTTCGCCTTCGGCGCCCAGTCCGGCGCGCTGACCGGCGTTGCCGCCAACGGGCCGGTGTTCTCGCTGCGGAATGCCGCCGGCAATGGCGAACTTGTGCTCGTCCGCCATATCGGCCTGGGGTTCCTCACCACCACGGCGTTCACGACCGCGCAGGTGGTCGACTACGGCCTCTTCGTCGCCCGATCCTTCACTGCGTCCGACTCCGGCGGCACGGCGACCTCCATCACCGGCAACAACACCAAGGTCAGGAGCTCGCTCGCCGCGCCGAATTCGATGGACGTGAGGATCGCGACCACGGCTGCGTTGACGGCCGGCACGCGGACGCTTGATACAAACGCGCTCGCTCAGATCGGCGCCTGGTCCGGTGGTGCCGGCCAGGGCCTTGTGCCCGTCCAGAACAACCTCTGGGATCAATATACCGGCGACCAGCTGATCGTGCTGGCGCCGAACGAGGGATTGGTGATCGCCAGCCTGACGGCCATGGGCGCCGCAGGCGTTATCCGGCTCTATGTTAACGTTGAGTTCGCCATCGCCGCGGCGTTCTAGTCGGTTTGTTGCGACAAAGAGCAGGCGATTGGGACCGCCTTCGCGGTGGAATGCCGGATCAGCGCCATGCCCTCCCGCAAACGAGGCCGAGCGCCCACAATCTTCCACCACCGGCAAACGTTAGGATAGTCCGACCAACGCGAGGATGAACAGAAGGCGGCGGTCCTTGCTCTGGCGGATGGTCGCTTCCACACCGGCCGGCATGTCGGCGATGAGCGGCACGATGCCGGCGGGCGCCAGCACCTGATCGGCGAGCCGGACGGTGGCAGGTCCGGCACGGCCGAAATTGTCAATGCTCACATTGCCGACCAGATGGGAGGGGGCGTTCGCCTGACCTGGGACGCATCCGCGCTGCCCAGTCTCGTGCGCTGGCAGCTCGCCAATGTCGCGGGTCACTACGCGCTGGGACTGGAACCCTGCACAGGGGGCGCGGAGCCAACATCCAACGAGCTGTCGTTTCCGACCCTGCAGCCCGGAGAAGCGCGCCGGCTCGGCGTGACCATCGAGCTGCTGAAATTTCCGAGCGAGTCTCTCGCCCGCCCCGACGCCTCGCGTCAGGACAGCCAGGTCTCGCGTGGTGGGACGAGGGTCTCGAGCTCGCGCCAAAGTTCTGGGGGAATAACGGCATCGGCAAGCGCCGATGTCTCCTCAAGCCGCGACGGGCTTGAAACACCGACGACAGTCGACCCGACGATCTCGGTCCTCAACGAGAACTGCAGCGCGGCTGCCGCGAGCGGTACGTCGTACCGGGCGCAGGCGGCCTCCATCGCCTGAACCGCGCGCATGACCTCGGGATGCGCGGTCGCGTAGCCGTATTTCGAGCTGGCGGCGCTCCCGCGTGCGAGGATGCCTCCTCCATAGGGCGCGCCATTGATGAAGCCGATCTTGCGATTAGCGCATAGCTCCATCAATGACTCCGCCGATCGGTCAACGAGCGTGTACCGGTTGTGGTTTAGCACAACGTCGAACGCACCCGTCTTGGCATAGCTGGTGACGACAGCCATCGTACCGGTGGCGATCCCGATGTGGCCCACCGTACCGCCATCGCGCAGCCGGACTAGAGCCTCCACCGCACCTCCCGGTTTCATTGCCTGCTTGAAGTCAACATGGAATTCCGGATCGTGAAGATGCAACAGCTCCACTCGATCAAGGCCCAGCCGCTCAAGACTCTCTTCAAATGAGCGCCGGACGCGGTCCCCGGAAAAGTCGTGGGTTTCCGAATTGGCGTCGACCTTGGTCGCAATCACAAAGCCCGATGGAGCCGCCCCTTGGCGAAGCGCCACGCCGATGCGGCTCTCGGCCCTGCCAGCCCCGTAATTGTTGGAGGTGTCCAGAAAATTGATCGAACTGTCGAATACGGCCCTTATCGTGGCGACCGCCCGATCTTCGTCGACAGCGTAGCCGTACAGATCAGGCACGCTTCCAAGCGGGCTGGTCCCGAAGCAAACGCCAGTGACGCTAAGCCGAGTCGAGCCAAGCCGCCGACGGCTGCGCCAGTCGAGCATTGTGTCCTCCGTCTTTGCGAGGCGAGCTGCGCACAACCAAACCCATACTAAGCCAGTTCTATGATGCTGCAGCCATAGGCGGGGAGCCTCATGCGGCCTGCCTTCACCTGTGCGTCGCCGAGTAGATCGGTGCCCTTTGGAATATTCGGCACGTCTGCCGGCTCGCCCAGCGTGTTGAGGATGAACAGCAGGCGGCGGTCCTTGCTCTCGCGAATGGTCGCTTCGACGCCGGCCGGCATGTCGGCGATGAGCGGCACGATACCGGCGGGCGCCAGCACCTGATCGGCCAGCACCTCGACCAGAGCATCGCTGAGGTACGTGCCGAGGTAGATCACCTGGCCCCTGCCGACCTTGCGCGAAGTCATCGCTGCCTGGCCCTCGGCGAAGCGGCTGGCCCAGCGGCCCATAACCTCTGTGCCCGGCGCGACGTCCAGCAGTTCGTAGAGATGCGCCGCCGTCACCTGCGCATTTCCGATCTTGAGCTCGTATTGGCGGCTCGCCGACGTCGCCGGTAGCTTCTGGCGCACCGTGTTGGCGCCGAAGCGGCCGCCATGTGCGAACAGGCCGTCGCCGCCGACCGGCGTCAAACGTCCGAACTCCTCGACCGTGATACCGGCCAGCGCCGAGAGCGTCTTGCCCGGCGACGTGTCGCGGATGACATGGTTGTTAACG
>JBBDMC010000074.1:0-6525 GCA_040878485.1 Bauldia sp.
ACAAGCGGGATCGAGTCCGGCTCCAGTTCGCCGAAGCTCCCGATGATCGGGTCGGCCATGACGCCGGCCTTGACCGGATACTCGAAGTTGGCGTGGGCGTAGAGCCGCTGCCCCTCGTCGCCGGCGAGGAACTCGATCAGGGCGACGGCGTTCTCCCGGTTCGGCGCATGGACCGCGATCGCGGCGCCGGAGATGTTCACGTGGGTGCCGCCGTCGGCGAAGGTCGGCAGGACGACGTCGATCGCCGCGCCCCAGGCCTCCTGGTCGGGACCGCCGGCGCCACTCCGCATGAGGCCGACGTAGTACGAGTTGGCCGGGCCGATGTCGCAGATGCCGCCGAGGATATCGCGAGCGACGTCGCGGTCGCCGCCGCCCGGCTGGCGCGCCAGGTTGGCCTTGACGCCGGAGAGCCACGCCTCCGCCTCGGCTTCGCCGTGATGGGCGATGAAGGCGGCGATGAGGGCGGTGTTGTAGGGGTGCTGGCCCTGGCGGATGCACACCTTGCCGCGCCACTTGGGGTCGGCCAGCTCCTCGTAGGTGAACCGGTCGATGGTGACCCGGTCCTTGGCGACGTAAAGAAGGCGGGCGCGCAGCGACAGGGCATACCAGCGGTCGTCGGGGTCGCGGAGCGCCGCGGGCACCGTCGCCGCCAGCAGGTCGGAGTGGATGGGCTGGGTGACACCCTTGTCGACGAGGTCGACCAGGTTGCCGAAGTCGACCGTCATCAGCACGTCGGCCGGCGAGTTGGCGCCCTCGGCCGCCACCCGCTCGGCCAAGCCTTGGTTGATGAAGACCGTGTTGACGGCAATCCCGGTCTTGGCCGTGAAGGCGTCGAGCAGCGGCCGGATGAGACCGGGCTCGCGGGTGGTGTAGAGGTTGACTTCGGAGGCGGCCGCCGCCGGCTGAGCGACAAGGGCAGTCAGCGTCAGGCCGATCGCCAGCCCGGCGCGCGTGGTCATGGACATGTTCGATGCTCCTTGGAATCGGGACGGTTCAAAAGCCGTTCGATCGTCGGCTGTGCCGGAGGATTGATAGAACTTAGAAAATACAAGTCAAATATATCTTGAGTGTCTGGAATATATCTAAAGAGTATCTTAGAATTCCTCCAGCCTATGTCCTGGAGCCATTTCAAGTATTCTTTCTCTCGGCCCTCAGGCCCAGCGGAGGAGCGAGACCTCAGCCGAGAAGCCGGGGCCGAAGGCGGCGAGCAATCCGTGGTCACCGGAGCGGCGCCGACCGTTCCGCATCTCGTCGTCGAGCACGAACAGGATGGTGACGCTCGACATGTTGCCGTAGCGGCTGAGAACGTCGTAGCTGGCGCGAAAATCCTGCCGCGTCCGACCGAGCACCCGCTCGTAGGCCTCGAGGATGCGTTTGCCGCCCGGGTGAAAGACGAGGCTGGCGACGTCGGCGGCGGCGACGCCGCTGCCGTCGAGCGCACGGCCGACCGCCTCCGGCATCATCTCGGCGATGGCTTCGGGAACGCGCCGCGAGAACACCACGCGGAAGCCGGTGTCGACGAACTGCCAACCCATCAGCCGGTCGGTGCGGGGACTGAGAAGCGTGGCGCTCTTGAGGACGTCGACCGGCCCGCGGCCGGCGCCGCGCAGCACCACCGCGGCGGCGCCGTCGCCGAAGAGGCTGGCAGCGACGAGGTTCGACGTGCTGAAGTCGTCCGGCTGGAAGGTGAGCGAGTTCAGCTCGACTGCGACCAGAAGGACGGTGGCGTCGGAGGCGCCGGCGAGGAGGGAACGAGCAAGCGCCACTCCCGCCGCGCCGCCGGCGCAGCCGAGGCCGAACAGCGGCAGCCGGCGGACGGCCGGCGAAAGGCCGAGGGCGTTGATCACCGCTACATCGAGGCTCGGCGTCGCGATGCCGCTCGACGAGACGAAGACGAAGTGGTCGATCTCGCCGACGCCGACGCCGGAGCTCTCCAGGCAGTTCTCGATCGCCGCGATCGAGAGCTCCGTCGCCCGGTCGAGGTAGAGGCCGTTCTTGTCCTCGAGGCTGTGGGGGGCGCCGAACCATTCCGGCTCAACCGTGAAGTAGCGCTGATCGACGAGGGCGTTGTCGAACACCGCAAGGTACCTGCCGAGATCGGCGATGCGACCGGCGAAGTGCTCGCCGGCAAGCCGCTTGGCCTCGTCCTGGCGCATGAGATAGGGCGGGACGGCGGTGCCGACTGAGACGATACTCGCCATGCGCTATCCCGATTGTCGTCGGTCGCCAGGCAGCCAGACTAGCCGAGGCGCGCCGATTGGCAACGATCGGCCCCGACACATTAATGTCATCGAAGAGTTCGACCTCAAGAGGTGTTGGTTGGCGATGGGCGAAACGACGAGCGGCGAACGCCGGGCAGCGGTCGAGATGCCGCGGGCGGCCAGGCTGATCAGGGGGCTCTTCCTCGTCAGTCATCCGTTCCCGGCCTTCTTGAACGCGACCGCGGGCGCCATTTTCTTCGCCGTCGCCGGCGGGTGGGCGACGGCAGGCGCGGCCCGCCTTTTCCTCTCGATCCTCTTCACTCATGCCGCCATCGGCGCCTTGAACGACGCCCTCGACGTCGACCTCGACCGGCGGACCAAACCTGCCAAGCCGATCATCCGCGGCGACCTGTGGCGCGGGGCGGCGCTGACCGCGGCGGCGGTCGCCGGAGCCGCGGGTCTCCTGCTCTCGGCGACGTTCGGGGCGGGGACGCTGGCTATCGCCGGGCTCGTTCTTGCCGCCGGTGTGATCTACGATCTGCGGGCGAAGGGAACGCTGTGGAGCTGGGTGCCCTACGCCGTGGCGATCCCGGCGCTGCCGGTGTGGGGATTCCTAGCGGCGGGACGATTCACTCCGCTCCTCCTCCTCAGCTTCCCGCTCGGGGCATTGATCGCGCTCGCCCTCAATCTCGCCAACACGATCCCGGACCTCGCCGGCGACACCGCCTACGGCCTCAGGGGTCTCGCCCACCGGCTGGGAGAGCGGCGCGCCGTCGCCGTCACCCGGGCGAGCTTCGCCGCTTCGATGGTCCTGCTGGCGCTGACCCCGGTCGGGCTTGGCAACCAGCCGGCCATTCTCTTGCCGGGGATCGGACTTGCCGCCATCCTCTTCGCCGCCATGATCACCGACCACGCGATGAACCGGTCTTATGCCAGCCTGAAGCGGGGCTGGTACCTCGCGGCCCTGATTGCTGCGGTTCTGGGGGCGTCGTGGGTCGCGAGCCTGCCGACCGGTTAGCCGCCTTGGCGTCCACCGACCACGACCTCGTGATCCTCGTCAACGAAGCCGACAACTCTATCGGCCGGCTCGACAAGATCGAGGCGCACCGCAGGGGCTCGCTTCACCGCGCGCTGTCGGTGCTGGTCGCCGACGACGACGGGCGACTGCTTCTCCAGAAGCGGGCGGCCGGCAAGTATCACTCGGGCGGGCTGTGGACCAACGCCTGCTGCAGCCACCCGCGTCCCGGCGAGGCGGTGACGGCGGCGGCAAGCCGCCGGCTCGCCGAGGAAATGGGTTTCTCCTGCGCGCTCTCGCCGATGTTCACCGCTCGCTACCGCTCGCCGGTCTCCAACGGCCTCATCGAGAACGAGATCGTCCACGTGTTCGGCGGCCGCTCGGACCGTTCGCCGTCGCCCGACCGGGCCGAGGTCGAGGACTGGCGATTCGACAGCCTGGCGGCCATCGACGCGGATGTGGCGGCGGCGCCGGCGCGCTATTCCGTCTGGTTCCGCAAATACCTTCTCGACTACCGGGCGCACTTCGTCGGGACGCTCGGTCTGGCGTAGGGCGGGGCGATTCCCGAATCCTGCGCCGCATCGGCTATCATCCGGCGATGAACACCGATCCGCCGCCACGCCCGGAAGCCGGACAAGCCAGGGCGAGCTTCGACTGGTCTGATCCGCTCGCCCTCGACGGTCAGCTGAGCGAGGAGGAGCGGCTCGCCCGCGACGCGGCGCGCGACTATGCGCAGGGCAAGCTGATGCCGCGGGTGCTCTCGGCCTTCCGCGAGGAGCGGTTCGACCGCGAGATCATCAGCGAGATGGGTGGCCTCGGATTCCTCGGCCCGACGATCCCGGAGGCTTACGGCGGCGCCGGCGCCTCGTACGTCGCCTACGGACTGATCGCCCGCGAGATCGAGCGGGTCGATTCGGGCTACCGCTCGGCGCTCAGCGTCCAGGGGTCGCTGGTCATGTACCCGATCCACGCCTACGGCAGCGAGGCGCAGCGCCGGAAATACCTGCCGAAGCTCGCGACCGGCGAATGGGTCGGCTGCTTTGGCTTGACCGAGCCCGACCATGGCTCCGACGCCGGCGGCATGACCAGCCGGGCGGAGAAGATCGACGGCGGCTACCGGTTGACCGGGACCAAGACCTGGATCACCAACGCGCCCATCGCCGAGGTGATGGTGGTGTGGGCGAAGTCGGCGGCGGACGGCGGCGCCATCCGCGGGTTTGTGCTGGAGCGCGGGCTCAAGGGGCTCTCGACGCCGAAGATCGAGGGCAAGGTGTCGCTCCGCACCTCGCCGACCGGGGAGATCGTCATGGACGGCGTCGAGGTCGGAGATGCGGCGCTGTTGCCCGGCGCCTCTGGGCTCGGCGGTCCGTTCGGTTGTCTCAACCGCGGCCGTTACGGCATCGCCTGGGGCGTCATGGGCGCGGCTGAGGACTGCTGGCAGCGGGCGCGCACCTACGTACTCGACCGCAGGCAGTTCGGCCGGCCGCTCGCCGCCAACCAGCTCATCCAGAAGAAGCTCGCCGACATGCAGACCGAGATCGCGCTCGGCCTGCAGGCGGCGCTGCGCGTCGGCCGGCTGATGGACGAGGGGAGGGCCAGCCCGGAGATGGTCAGCCTGATCAAGCGTAACAACGCCGGCAAGGCGCTCGATATCGCCAGGACGGCGCGCGACATGCACGGCGGCAACGGCATCGCCGACGAGTTCCATGTCATCCGCCACATGGTCAACCTCGAGACGGTCAACACCTACGAGGGCACCCACGACATCCACGCGCTGATCCTCGGCCGGGCGCAGACCGGGATCGCGGCGTTCTGATGTGGACCGGTCGCAAGCGCGCCAACCGCGACCACTATTCCGATCTGCGTCTGCCAAGCCGCCGAAACCCTCTCGAGAAAGCGGACCCACTCGGCATGGCAGCAGGCGCTACGGAGCAAGACCTGCCTTTCTCAAGCCCTCGTGCAGATGTGCGTTTCGCATCGGTTCGGTGTAGGGCCGCCAATCAGCGCGGCTTTGCACGAAGCCCGGATGCAGGTGCTGGCACTGGTCCAATGCCGCGCGCGCTTCGGCGACGCGTCCGAGATGGCCAAGCGCGATCGCCAAAATGTAATAGGCGTGCGGATAATCGGGACGGCGCTGGACGGCCTGCCGCGCGCAGGCCGTTGCCCGCTCATAGTCGCCTGCGTTGAGATAGGCGCGGGCGAGGAAGCTCAAATGCATGTGTCGCTGCGGATCCTGCGGGTTGAGGCGCTCTGCTTGCTCCATTCTGGTGATCCCCTCAGGCTTGCCGGCAAGATCGAGCTTGTTGCCCAAGGCGTGGAGGGCATCGGCATCGTTGGGATTGAGTTCCACCGATCGCTGTCCCTCAGCGATCGCCAAGTCATGCTCGTTGCGCCATAGATAAGCGGTGCTAAGCAAATGGTGCGCGAGAGACGACAAATCATCGCACGCGACCGCCCGGTGGGCGGCTTCGAACAGTTTGGCGACTGACGCCTCATGGTCGTCGCAAAAGTCCATCAGAAGATCGCGCGAATGGGTCCACGCCAAGCTGGCGTAGGCGCGGCTGTAGGTCGGCTCCAGGGCAGTCGCACGCGTGAACATGTCGCGCGCCTGAGCGATCGCCTCCTTGGTGAACCGATGAAGGTCAAACATTCCGCGCAGATAGTAGTCCCAGGCGTCCAGATTGCTCGGATGCTTGGCCGTCGAGCGATTGAGTTCAGCCCGTTCCAACGTTGGTTCGATAATTGCGACGATGCGCTGGCCGATCTCGTCTTGGAGGCTGAAAACGTCCTCGAGGTCGCGATCGAATCGTTCGGCCCACAGGTGGTGGCCGCTGGAGCTGTCAATGAGTTGCGCGTTGACCCGCAGGCGGTTTCCGCCCTTGCGAACGCCGCCCTCCAGCAAGTAACGGGCACCGAGCTCGCGGCCGATGCGCTTGGCGTCGACGCTCTGGGTCTTGTAGGCGAAGCTGGAACTGCGGGCGATCACAGGAAAGGACCGCCACGCGGTGAGCGCGGTAATGATGTCGTCGCTGAGTCCATCTGAAAAGTAGCTTTGTTCCGCGTCGCCGCTGATGTTCTCAAACGGCAAGACCGCGATGGCGGGCCGTGCCAACACCTGTTCGATTCGGTCAGTCACCAGCCGCCGCCCTCTCTGGCCATCAGGCAAGATCCGATAGATGCGCACCGGCTCGGCGATGTTCTTGAGCGTATGCTCGCCCAGGTCGGCAAAACCTACGTCCAGCTTGTCCTTGATCTGGCGATACGTGTCGCTGGAGACGTAGATCGTGCCTGGCTCGGCCAGTTGCTCAA
>JBBDMC010000075.1:0-6517 GCA_040878485.1 Bauldia sp.
GGCGGTCCAGTTCGCCTGCCAGCTCTTCCTGAGGCGAGTCTGCGGGTGGGACCGGCTGACGGCGTTCTTCGGGGCGGTCCCCGGCGTGACCAGTTACGTTCTCGTCCTCGCTCTCGGCCAGCCGACCCGCGCCGACATCCCGCGCGTCGCCCTGTCGCAGACGGTCAGGGTGTTCCTGCTCGTCGGGCTGACGCCGAGCGTGCTCACCCTGGTCGAGGGCACGGTCGCCGCCACCGCCATGGCCATCGGCTCCCTTCCCGACCTCGCCCTCACCCTGGTCGCCGCCGTGGCGGGCGGACTGGCGTTTCGCTTGGTCGGCATCCCGGCCGCGCCGATGATCGGCGCCATGGTCGCAAGCGCCGTCCTCCACGGCGGCGGCCTGGCGACCGGGGCGTTTCCGCCGGTCCTGCAGAACGCCCTCCTCGTCGCCCTCGGCGCCCTGATCGGGAGCCGCTTCGACGGTACGACTCCGGCGATGCTGAGAGGCATGCTCGCCGCCTCGCTCGGCGCCTTCGCCGTGGCGGTTGCCGTGGCGGGTTTCGGGGCTTGGCTGACCGCGATGGTCACCGGCTTCTCGTTCAGCCAGATGGCGCTCGCCTTCGCCCCGGGCGGCCTCGACGTGATGACCGCGATGGCCTTCGCGCTCAATCTCGATACGGCGTTCGTCGCCGCCCATCAGCTGGTGCGCTTCTTCGCCATCACGGTCTACGCGCCGGCATTGGCGCGGAGGATCGCGTCGCGGCGGAGCGAGTAGCCGGCGAAGCCTTGGGGATCAGCCGCCAGCGGGGGGAAAGACGCCGACGCGGGTGTTGCCGCCCGCGGCAAGTCGGGCCCGCTCCTCGGCCGCGGCCGAACGCGGCAGGCCAAGCTTGGCCCACACGTCGGCGAGCGCGCTCACGAGCGCGGCGATAAGCGGCTGGTCGTGGAAGGGGGTCGGCGTGATGCGCAGGCGTTCCTGGCCGCGGCGAACCGTCGGGTAGTTGATCGGCTGGATGTAGATGCCGTGCTCCTCGAGCAGAATGTCGCTCGCCCGTTTGCAGAGGTCGGCGTCGCCGACATGGAGCGGGATGATGTGGGTTTCGGTCGCCATCACCGGCAGGCCGGCCTCGGCGAGCGCCTTCTTGGTCCGCTCGACGTTCAGCTGCTGGGCGTCGCGTTCGGCCGACGACGCCTTGAGGTGGCGGATCGCGGTGAGCGCCGCGGCGGCGATGCCGGGCGGCAGCGCGGTGGTGAAGATGAACCCCGGCGCGTAGGAGCGCACCGTGTCGACGATCACCTGACTGGCGGCGATATAGCCGCCGAGGGTGCCGAAGGCCTTGGCGAGCGTCCCCTCGATCACGTCGATGCGGTCCATAACTTGGTCGCGCGCGGCGATGCCGCCGCCGCGCTCGCCATACATGCCGACCGCATGGACCTCGTCGAGATAGGTCATGGCGCCGTATTTGTCGGCGAGATCGGCGATCCTGCCGATCGGGGCGACGTCGCCGTCCATCGAGTAGACCGACTCGAAGACGATCAGCTTGGCGCGCGCCGGCGAGGCCTGCTTGAGCAGAGTCTCGAGGTGATCAACATCGTTGTGACGGAAGATCATCTTCTGGGCGCCGGAGCGGCGTACTCCCTCGATCATCGAGGCGTGGTTCCGCTCGTCGGAGAAGATGGCGCAGTCGGGCAAGAGCTTGGCGATGGTCGAGATCGCCGCCTCGTTGGCGATGAAGCCCGAGGTGAAAACCAGGGCCGCCTCCTTGCCGTGCAGGTCGGCGAGCTCGTCCTCGAGCAGCACCAGCGGGTGGTTGGTGCCGGAGATGTTGCGGGTGCCACCGGCGCCGACGCCCATGCCGCGGACGGCCTCGCTCATGGCGGCGATCACCGCCTGGTTCTGGCTCATGCCGAGATAGTCGTTGGAGCACCAGACGACGATCTCGCGCCGGCCCTTGTCCGAATGCCAGATGGCGCGGGGAAAACGGCCGGCGATCCGCTCGAGATCGGTGAAGACGCGGTAGCGCTTCTCGGCGTGGAGGGCGGCGATCGCCTCGGCGAAAATCGACTGATAGTCCATGGCGGCCTTGCGCTTCAGAACGAGACAAAAGTAGTGGCCGGTGGGCGCCAAGTCCACCGGCACTTTGCCGCGCGGGGCGGGCGGCGCGCCGTCCGATCAAATGGCCGTGACGTCAATCGGTTAGGCCCCCCGCTGCCCGGCGCGCATCAATCCCACCGCAAGCCTCCCATCGACAGGTTGAGATTTGGTTTGCGGGGCGGCTGAGAAATTCTATCGGCTCGCTCGGGAAGCCGATGCGGCCACCACCCGAAGCGACTCGGGAATCCGGGGGATGGTGCTGCCGGTAAGGATTGAACTTACGACCTCCCCCTTACCAAGGGGGTGCTCTACCACTGAGCTACGGCAGCCCGGGTGCGCCTCTCAACTGCCATAGCGGCGGCAGCCGTTCAAGCGCGCGTTCCCCACACGCCGGGAGGGAGTTCCATCGGCGGCGGCGGCGGACTAGAAACGACCATGACCGAGTCAAAAGACGCGCGCCGGGCGGAGCGCCAGAAGCGCCTCGCCGCCGCCCTCCGCGCCAATCTCAAGCGCCGCAAGGCGGCGGCACCGCCGGCGCCCAAGAACTCCTGCCCCCCCGCGGGGCACGACCCGCGCCGGGAGCGGTCGTAATCTTGTCCCGCCCCGTCCTTGCCGGGGCCCCAATCCTGGGATAGACCGCCCGCGTTGGTGGGCGCAGGTCGGTTCGGCCTCATCCTAAAGCAACAAAGAGCGACCAGATGGACCGCATCCGCGTCCTCGGCGGCAATCCCCTCAACGGCACGATCCCGATCTCCGGCGCCAAGAACGCGGCGCTGCCGCTGATGATTGCCAGCCTGCTCACCGACGAGACCGTGACCCTCGACAACGTCCCGCGGCTGGCCGACGTCGCCATGCTCAAGCGCATCCTCGGCAACCACGGCGTCGACTGCATGGTGCTCGGCAAGCGGGCCGGCCAGAACGCCATGAACGGAGAGACCATCGAGCTATCGGCCCGCGATCTCGTCGACACCACCGCGCCCTACGAGCTGGTCTCGCGCATGCGGGCGAGCTTCTGGGTGGTCGGCCCGCTGGTGGCGCGGATGGGAAGGGCGCGGGTGTCGCTCCCCGGCGGCTGCGCCATCGGAACGCGGCCGGTCGACCTGTTCATCGAGGCCTTGAAGCGGCTCGGAGCCGACATCGACATCGACCGCGGCTACGTCGTGGCGGCAGCCCCGCGCGGTCTCACCGGCGCCCGCATCGCCTTCCCCAAGGTCAGCGGCGGCGCCACCCACGTCACCATGATGGCGGCGGCGCTCGCCAAGGGCGAGACGACCATCGAGAACGCCGCGCGCGAGCCGGAGATCGTCGACCTGGCGGAGTGCCTCGCCAAGATGGGAGCGCGCATCGCCGGGGCCGGCACCGCGACCATCCATATCGAGGGCGTCGAGCGCCTCGGCGCCGCGCGGCACACGGTGATGGCCGACCGGATCGAGGCCGGTACCTATGCCTTCGCCACGGCGATGACCGGCGGCGACGTGTTTCTGGCCGGCGCCACCCGGGCGACCCTCGAGCGGCCGCTCCAGGTGCTCAGCGAAATCGGCGCCCAAGTCAGCGAGACCAACCACGGCATCCGGATCACGCGCAACGGCGGCGGCCTCGCCCCGGTGGACGTCACCACGGCGCCGTTCCCGGGCTTTCCCACCGACCTCCAGGCGCAGCTCATGGCGCTCGTCAGCCGCGCCGGCGGCACCTCCCATATCCGCGAGACGATCTTCGAGAACCGCTTCATGCACGTCCAGGAACTGGTCCGGCTCGGCGCCGACATCCACCTCGACGGACAGGTGGCGACCATCAACGGCGTCGACAAGCTGATGGGCGCCCCGGTCATGGCGACCGATCTGCGCGCCTCGGTGTCGCTGGTCATCGCCGGCCTCGCCGCCGAAGGCGAAACCGTCGTCAACCGGGTCTATCACCTCGACCGCGGCTTCGAGCGGATCGAGGAGAAGCTCGGCGCCTGCGGCGCGGCGATCGAGCGGCTGAGCGGGTAACCCCCCAGTCCCTCCCTCTCCGGCGACGGCGGGAGTTGCGGAGCGCCGCCGGTCGCATTACCTGTGGCGGACCGGGACACCCCGATCCGCCGCGCGACACATGACAACCTCCGAGCTTCTCAGACTGGCCGCCATCGACGAGGAAGACCTCGCCGTCGTATCGGCGTACGCCCAGGACGCGGTGCTGAAGGTCGGCGACATGGTCTACCGGCCCAAGGAGAAGCGCTTCGCCATCGCCATGAACCGCTTCGGCTGGGAGAGGGCTGACGGGCGGCGCAATCGTCAGTACGAACGCCGCCGCGCGGCCCTGACCTTCGACCGCGTGAGCTCGGTCAAGGTCCGCCACATCGATCGCCGCCGCACCGACGCGGTGCTCGAGCTGCTGGCGGTGGAGTTCAAGGCGACCGACGCGCCGGCGGGATTGGTGACGCTGGTGTTCGCCGGCGGCGGCGCGGTGCAGCTCGCAGTCGAGGTCATCGAGGTGCGGCTCGCCGATCTCGGCGGCGCCTGGGCGACGGCGGCCAAGCCCAGCCACGATCTCACGGACGCCTGAGTCGGAACGACGCCGGCCAACGCAAGGAGGCGGCGCGTGGCCGTCAGGCTTTCCCAATCAGACCCCGACTTCGAGGCCCGCTTCCGGGCCCTGCTGACCGCCAAGCGCGAAACCGCGGAGGGCGTCGAGGCGACGGCGCGGGCGATCGTTGACGACGTCAAGAGCCGCGGCGACCGGGCGCTGATCGAGCACACACAGCGGCTCGACGGCCTCGAACTCAGCCCCGACCGGTTGGCAATCGCGGCGCCAGAAATCGCTGCGGCGGAGAAGGCGATCACCGCCGAAGAGCGCGGCGCCCTCACCCTTGCCCGCGACCGGATCGAGGCGCACCACCGCCGCCAGATGCCAAAGGACGACCGCTACACCGATTCCATCGGCGTCGAGCTTGGGACACGATGGACGGCGATCGAGGCGGTCGGCCTGTATGTACCGGGCGGAACGGCGGCCTATCCCTCGTCGGTGCTGATGAACGCGGTGCCGGCCAAGATCGCCGGGGTCGAACGCATCGTCATGACGGTACCGACGCCGGGGGGCAAGACCAACCCGCTGGTGCTCGCGGCGGCGCGGCTGGCCGGTGTCGACGAGGTCTATCGCGTCGGCGGCGCCCAAGCGATCGCGGCGCTCGCCTTCGGCACCGCGACCATCAGCCCGGTGGCCAAGATCGTCGGCCCCGGCAACGCCTACGTGGCGGCGGCCAAGCGCATCGTCTTCGGAACGGTCGGCATCGACCTGATCGCCGGCCCATCGGAGGTGCTGATCGTCGCCGACGGCGACAACGACCCCGACTGGATCGCCGCCGACCTCCTCGCCCAGGCGGAGCACGATCCGGCGGCGCAGGCGATCCTTATCACCGACTCGGCGAGGCTGGCCAACGACGTCGGCACCGCCGTCGAGCGCCAGTTCGAGACCCTGCCGCGGGCCGCGATCGCGGCGGCGAGCTGGAGCGATCGCGGCGCCATCATCACCGTGCGATCGCTGGCCGCCGCCATGGAGCTGGCCAACCGCGTCGCGCCGGAGCACATCGAGCTTGCGGTCGCCGACCCGGAGACGCTGCTCATCCGGCTCAGAAACGCCGGGGCCGCCTTCCTCGGCCGCCACACACCGGTGGTGATCGGCGACTACGTGGCGGGCTCCAACCACGTGCTGCCGACCGCCGGCGCGGCGCGCTTTTCCTCCGGCCTGTCGGTCTTCGACTTCCTCAAGCGGACGTCGATCCTGAAGCTCGGGGCCGACCAGCTCGCCATCCTTGGCGGCGCGGCGATGAGGCTCGCCGAGAGCGAGGGACTGGCGGCGCACGCGCGCTCGGTGTCGATCCGCCTCAACCGCCGGGGGGAGGACTGACCGGCGGCGCGGATGGTTCCCTTTCCGCAGGCAATCCGCTACCGTCGCCGCGCAATTTTCCGCGCCATAGGCACTGCATGGCCAAGGAAGAGCTCATCGAACTGCCGGGCGTCGTGACCGAGTTGCTGCCCAATGCCACCTTCCGCGTGAAGCTCGACCAGGGGCACGAGATTATCGCCCACACCGCCGGCCGGATGCGCAAGAACCGCATCCGGGTTCTCGCCGGCGACAAGGTTCTGGTCGAGATGACGCCCTACGACCTGACCAAGGGTCGGGTCACTTACCGCTTCAGATAGGGCTGGGCGCACAGCCGCCCGGCAGACCTCAAGACGATGGCTGGACGTGTCAAGCTTGTCCTTGCGTCTGGATCGCCGCGCAGGCTGGCGCTCCTCGCGCAGATCGGCATCGAGCCGGACCGGGTGGTGCCGGTCACCGTCGACGAGACGCCGCGCAAGAAGGAAACCCCGCGCAACCTTGCCAGGCGGCTGGCGCGGGGGAAGGCCGACGTGGCGGCGGCCGGCCTCAAGAGCGAGTCGGAACTCGGCGGCGCGCTGGTGCTCG
>JBBDMC010000076.1:0-6490 GCA_040878485.1 Bauldia sp.
GATCACCCGGTGTCCGGGCTTCGGGTCGATCACCCGTCTGATGTCGTCGAGCACGGTCGAATAGTTGCGGGTGACGCCGGAGACCATGGCGTCGGCGTCGCCAAGCGCCACCATGCAGGCGCCGAAGTGGTTGCGATCGGTGTTAACCAGACGCTGGCAGTCCCTGAACAGGTATCCCCGGCGCTGCAGCCGGGCGTAGAGGAAGTCAGTGTAGTCGAGGTTGCGCCGCGACAGCCGCGCGTTGTGGATTTCGATCCCCTCGCTGATGTCGATACCGGCCCGTCCGGCGGAGTCGCGCACCGTCTCCTCCCGGCCGATGAGGATGGCGGTGCCGAGCTGGTGGTGGACGAAGCTCACCGCGGCGCGGATCGTCTGTTCTTCCTCGCCCTCGGCGAAGACCACGCGTTTGGGCGCCCGCCGTAGCCGCTGGAAGATGCGCTGCAGCGTGCCGACGATCGGGTCACGCCGCGCCGACAGCTGGACCTTGTACTGAACCATGTCGGCGATCGGCTCGCGGGCGACGCCCGAATCCATCGCCGCCTGCGCCACCGCCGCCGGAATCTCGGACAATAGTCGCGGGTCGAACGGCACCGGGATGATGTAGTGCGGTCCGTATTTCGGCCGGATCCCCTGATAGGCGGCGGCCACCTCGTCGGGCACGTCCTCGCGGGCGAGCGCCGCCAGCGCCCGCGCCGCCGCTACTTTCATCGCCTCGTTGATGGTGGTCGCCCGCGCGTCGAGCGCGCCGCGGAAGATGTAGGGAAAGCCGAGGACGTTGTTGACCTGGTTGGGATAGTCCGACCGCCCGGTGGCGACGATCGCGTCGTCGCGCACCGCCGCCACCTCTTCCGGTGTGATCTCCGGGTCCGGATTGGCCATGGCGAAGATGATCGGGTTGGCCGCCATCGAGCCGATCATGTCGGCGGTAAAGGCGCCCTTGACCGACAGCCCGAAGGCGACGTCGGCACCCTCCATCGCTTCGGCCAGGGTCCGCGCCTTGGTATCGACGGCGTGGGCCGCCTTCCACTGGTTCATGCCGTTCTTGCGGCCCCGGTAGATCGGCCCCTTGGTATCGCAGAGGATGATGTTGTCGGCCTTGATGCCGAGCGCCTTGACGAGTTCGACGCAGGCGATGCCGGCCGCCCCGGCTCCGTTGCACACCAGCCTGGTCGTCGCCATGTCGCGTCCGGTGATCTGGATGGCGTTGATCAGCCCGGCCGCCGCGATGATCGCGGTGCCGTGCTGGTCGTCGTGGAAGACCGGGATGTCCATCAGCTCCCTGAGCCGGCTCTCGATGATGAAGCAGTCCGGCGCACGGATGTCTTCGAGATTGATGCCGCCGAATGAGGGCCCCAGGAAGCGCACGCAGTTGACGAATTCGTCGACGTCCTCCGTGTCGACCTCAAGGTCGATGGAGTCGACGTCGGCGAAGCGCTTGAACAGCACCGCCTTGCCCTCCATCACCGGTTTGGCGGCCAGCGCCCCGAGGTTGCCGAGGCCGAGGATGGCGGTTCCGTTGGTGATTACCGCCACCAGGTTGCCGCGCACGGTGTAGTCGAAGGCGGCATGAGGGTCGGCCGCGATCGCCTTCACCGGCACCGCGACGCCGGGCGAGTAGGCCAGCGACAGGTCGCGCTGGGTCGCCATCGGCTTGGTGGCGACGATTTCGAGCTTGCCCGGCCGCCCTTCGGCGTGGAACTTGAGCGCCTCCTGGTCGGTGAACGAAGGGCCGGCCTTCACCGGGTTTCCGTTGTCGGGCATGGACTCCCCTGCGGCCGCAGCTTCGCCGGCCGCGCTTGTGGCTTGGGCAGCGACCATATCATCGCGGGTGGCGGCGACAAACGTTACGCGGTCGATCGGCTACGATGTCCTCTGATACTGTTGGGGCAATGAACCGCCAGACGAAGGTTCCCGACAACCGCGCCACTGCGCCAGCCACGCCGATGATGGCCCAGTACGTCGAGATCAAGGCGGCCAACCCCGACTGCCTGCTCTTCTACCGCATGGGCGATTTCTACGAGCTGTTCTTCGCCGATGCCGAGGTCGCCAGCCGCGCCCTGGGCATCACGCTTACCAAGCGCGGCAAGCATTTGGGCGACGACATCCCGATGTGCGGCGTTCCCATCCACGCCGCCGACCAGTACCTGCAGAAGCTGATCGCACTCGGCCACCGCGTCGCCGTCTGCGAGCAGCTCGAGGACCCGGCTGAGGCTCGCAAGCGCGGCGCCAAGGCGGTCGTCCGCCGCGATGTCGTCCGCCTGGTGACGCCGGGGACCATCACCGAGGAGGCGCTCCTTGCCCCCGGCCGCAACAACTACCTCGCCGCGCTCGCCAGGAGCCGCGGCGGCGAGGGCGGCGATCTCTTCGCCCTTGCCTGGATCGACATATCGACCGGCGAGTTCGGCATCGCGACGAGCGCCGCAGAGCGGATCGCCGCCGATCTTTCGCGCATCGGCCCGCGCGAGGTGCTGGTCTCCGATTCGCTCTATGCCGATCCTGACCTGAAGGCGTTGTGGCGGACGGTCGAGGCCGCCCTCACGCCGCTCTCGCCGGCCTTCTTCGACGGCAGCACCGCGGCCGAACGCCTTGCCGCTTACTTCCGCGTCAAGACGCTCGACGGCTTCGGCAGCTTCAGCCGGGTCGAACTTGCAGCCGCCGCCGCGGCGCTCGCCTATGTCGAGAAGACCCAGATTCGCGAGCGCCCAGGGCTCTCGCCGCCGCACAAGGAGGCCGATGGCGGCGTCATGCTGATCGACGCCGCGACCCGCGCCAATCTCGAGCTGGCGGCGACCCTTTCCGGCGGCCGCAAGGGCAGCCTGATCGATGTGGTCGATTGCACCGTCACCGGCGCCGGCGCCCGGCTGCTTGCCCGGCGCCTGTCGGGCCCCTCGACCGAACCCGAGGTCATCGACCGCCGCCTTGACGCCGTCGCCTGGATGCTCGCCGATGCCGTTCGCCGCGCCCGCCTCCGCGACGAGCTTTCGGCCGCACCCGATCTCGCCCGCTCGCTCTCGCGCCTCACCGTCGGCCGCGGTGGCCCGCGCGACCTCGCCGCCATCCGCGACGCGCTTTTGGCCGCCTCCCGCCTGGCCGAAAGCATCGGACCGCAGTCGGACCTGCCGGCCGAGACTGCTGACGCGGCCGCCACGCTGCGTCGGGCGCCGCGCGATCTCACCGACCGGCTCGGCGCCGCGCTCGCCGACGACCTGCCGCACCTGAAACGCGACGGCGACTTCGTCCGCTCCGGCTTCGCGCCCGACCTCGACGAGGCGCGACGGCTGCGCGACGAGTCGCGCCGGGTGATCGCCGGGCTGCAGGCGACCTACGCCGCCGAGACCGACATCCGCGCGCTGCGCATCAAGCACAACAACGTCCTCGGCTACTTCATCGAGGTCGGCCCCAACGCCGCCGAGCGTCTGATGAGCCCGCCGCGGAGCGCCCGCTTCATCCATCGCCAGACCTTGGCCAGCGCCGTCCGCTTCTCGACCGGCGAGCTCGCCGACCTCGAGGCGAAGATCGCCGGCGCCGGCGAGCGGGCGCTGGCGATCGAGCTCGCGGTCTTCGATGACCTTGCTTCCCGGGTGATCGCGGCGGCCGGCGGCATCCGCGAGGTCGCCGATGCCCTCGCCGTCCTCGACGTCGCCGCGGCCCTGGCCGTCCTTGCCGAGGCGGAAGGCTATTGCCGCCCGATTGTCGACCGCTCGCTCGATTTTTCCGTCGCCGGTGGTCGCCATGCCGTGGTCGAGCGGGCGATCCGCGCCCATGGCTCGGGGTCATTCGTCGCCAACAACTGCGATCTCGGGCCGCCGGAGGGCCAATCCGCCGGCCGTATCTGGCTGGTGACCGGACCCAACATGGCCGGCAAGTCGACGTTCCTGCGCCAGAACGCGATTGTAGCCATCCTCGCCCAGGCCGGCTCCTATGTTCCGGCGACGTCGGCAAGGATTGGCGTCGTCGATCGCCTGTTCAGCCGCGTTGGCGCCGCCGATGATCTTGCCCGCGGCCGCTCGACCTTCATGGTCGAGATGATCGAGACCGCCGCCATCCTCAACCAGGCCGGCCCGCGTTCGCTCGTCATCCTCGACGAGATCGGCCGCGGCACCGCCACCTTCGACGGCCTGTCGATCGCCTGGGCGGCGATCGAGCATCTGCACGACGTCAACTTGAGCCGCGCCCTGTTTGCCACCCACTATCACGAGCTGACGGCTCTCTCACATCGCCTGCCGCGACTCCTCAACGTCACCGTTCGCGTCAAGGAGTGGAGGGGCGATGTCGTCTTTCTCCACGAGATCGCGCCGGGCTCCGCCGACCGCTCCTACGGCATCCAGGTGGCGCGTCTCGCCGGTCTGCCGCCGACGGTCATCGCCCGCGCCCTCGCCGTCCTCCGCCAGCTCGAGGAGACCGATCGCCGCTCGCCGGTCCACGCCCTCATCGACGACCTGCCATTGTTCGCCGCCGTGCCCGGCGCCGGTGACGAGCCGCCGGATCCGGATCCGGTCGCCGACCTCGTCGACGTCATCGTTCCGGACGAGCTGACCCCGCGCCAGGCGCTCGAGATCCTCTACAAGTTGAAGGCGGCGCAGAGAGCGCGAAAGCAGACTTCGGGTTAGGATCGCCGTACCGGCCGCGGCCGGGCATGTTCAAGTGAGCCGACAAGAGGAGGGGGGGAGTGACGATATCCGAGAGCAAGTTCCTCTGGGGCGCGGCGAGCGCGTCCCACCAAGTCGAAGGCGGGTGGGACGCGGACGGCAAGGGCCTGTCCAAGTGGGACGTCTACACCCATCGCTACCGGGTCACCAAAGCGGTGGTCGGCAAGGACCAGACGGCCGACGTCGCCATCAACCAGTATAGCCGGGCGCAGTACCTGAAGGACATCGCGTTCATGCGCGAGGTCGGCCTCAACGCCTACCGCTTCTCCCTCTCATGGCCGCGCATCCTGCCCGACGGCACCGGCGCGGTGAACGACAAGGGGCTCGACTACTACAGCCGTCTGGTCGACGACCTGATCGCCGCCGGCGTCAAGCCGGTGGTGACCCTCTACCACTGGGACTACCCGTGGACGCTCTCCGAGAAAGGCGGCTGGCACAACCGCGACTCGATCGCCTGGTTCCGCGAGTACGCCGGCGTCGTCTTCGGCGCCCTCGGCGACCGGGTCGAGCTGTTCGTCACCATGAACGAGCCGTTCATCGATCTGTTCCTCATGGACGTCGTCGCCGAGAACGTCCGCGACCGTCGCCCCGATCCTTGGCTGGCGACCAGCGTCCAGTACGCTCGTCAGGCCCCGGCGCTGCATCATCTTTTCCTCGCCCACGCCAGGACCGTCGCCGACTACCGCACCTCGTCCGGCAAGGGCATGATCGGCATGGCAGTTCCGCTGATGCCCACCATCCCAATCGATCCCGCCAAGCCCGAGGACGTCGCCGCCGCGCGCCTCGCCGACGGGGTGATTAATCGGTGGCCGCTCGAGGCGCTGTTCCAGGGCAGCTATCCCGACGACGTGGTCGAAGCGCTGCGGACCTACAATCCCGACTTCCTCGTCACGCCGGCCGACCTCGACGTGCTTGCCGATAACCCGCCGGATTTCCTCGGCGTCAACTTCTACGCTCCGGTCTATGTCGATCACGCCGCCGATCGCGCCCTCGGCTTCCGCTGGTTTGGCACCAACCCGGACAGGGTTCGCGCCTTCAACGGCCCGGTCAGGCCGGAGGCGTTCTACGACCTCCTCATGCACATCCGCGCCAACTACGGTGACCCGCCCATCTTCATTACCGAGAACGGCACCGGCTACGGCGACTTCGACGAGGTGATGGAGGACGGCATCGTCAAGGACCCGTTGCGCACCGACTACATCCGCCGTCACATCGACGCCATGCTGCGCGCCCGGCGCGCCGGCGCCGACGTCCGCGGCTACATGCTGTGGTCGCTGTTCGACAATTTCGAATGGATTCAGGGGTTTGAGCGCCGGTTCGGCCTAGTTCACGTCGATTTCTCGACCCAGAAGCGGACCCCCAAGCAGAGCTTTTACGCCTACCGCGACATTATCGCCAAGAACCGCTGATAACCAATACTTTGTATGGTGTCGCGCTTCGGCCGCGTTCCGCCAATCGGTTTTCAGCGATGGCGGGTCCGGTCGAACCGGAATAGGGTCCGCCGCCGATTCGACAAGAGCCTGTGCCATGAACAAGGCCGTTGCCGTCTCAGACGCGCCCGTCGACGGCGAACCGCTCCGCGACCGACTGATGCGGGTTGCCGGCAAGGGCGGCGGGGACCTCGCGGCCAAGGCGCGCGCCGCGGTCGTTGCCACGCTGAAACAAGCCCTTGCCGAAGGCCGCGCCGAGGCCGAACAGCACCTCAGGATGGACGGCAAGGGGACTTTGTGCGCCCGCCGGCTGTCCGATGTTCAGGACTCGATCGTCGCCGCGATCTACGGCCTCGCCGTCGATCAGGTCTATCGCACCGCCAACCCGACGGCGGCCGAGCGCATGGCGGT
>JBBDMC010000077.1:0-6480 GCA_040878485.1 Bauldia sp.
AGTCGGTCTCGTGGCCGACCGCCGAGATCAGCGGGATGGCCGAGTTGGCCGCCGCCCTGACGACCACCTCCTCGTTGAAGCTCCACAAATCCTCCAGGCTGCCGCCGCCGCGCGCCACGATCAGGAGATCGGGTCGCGGGATGGCGCCACCGGGCGGCAGCGCGTTGAAGCCGTCGATCGCCGCGGCCACCTCCGCCGCCGAGGTTTCGCCCTGGACCCGGACCGGCCACACGATCACCCGGGTCGGGAAGCGGTCACCGAGCCGGTGGAGGATGTCGCGGATCACCGCGCCGGTCGGCGAGGTGACGACGCCGATCACCCGCGGCAGGTAGGGCAGCGGTACTTTGCGCGCCTCGGCGAACAGGCCCTCCGCCGCCAGCGCCTTGCGCCGGGCTTCCAGCAGCGCCATCAGCGCGCCGACGCCGGCCGGCTCCAGCGCCTCGATGACGATCTGGTATTTCGACTGGCCGGCGAAGGTGGTGAGCTTGCCGGTGGCGACCGCTTCGACCCCCTCGATCGGCTTGAACTTCAGCCGCTGCAAGGTGGTACGCCAGACCACCGCCTCCAGCCGCGCCTTCTCGTCCTTCAGCGTGAAGTAAGCGTGGCCGGAGGAATGCACCCCGCGGAAGCCGGAAATCTCGCCGCGCACCCGTACGTAGCCGTACGCGTCCTCGACGGTGCGCTTGAGCGCATTGGAGAGCTCGGAGACGGTGTATTCGGCGATATTGGCGGCGGTTTCGGCCATGGCGACAACAGGTGCCGCCTGGCGGGCGGCCGGTCAAGGGCGCTCACCACCGCGATGCCGGTGAAACGCCCACCTTGCCGCGCTCTCGCTTCCGTCCTATCGCGGATGCCATGACCCGCTTCGACTTCACCGCGCGGCGCCTGTTCGTGCGCGCCCCATTGTCGGCCGGGGCGCCGATCGACCTCGATCGCGGCCAGGCCAACTACCTCGTCAACGTGCTCCGCCTCAAAGGCGGCGACGCGATTCTGGTGTTCAACGGCCGTGACGGCGAATGGACCGCGCGCCTCGCCGGCGAGGGGCGCAAGCGCTGGCGCCTGGAAACCATCTCGGTCGTGCGGCCGCAGCCGCCGGCGGCCGATCTCCACTACCTGTTCGCCCCGCTCAAGCAGGCGCGCCTCGACTACATGGTCCAGAAGGCGGTCGAGATGGGGGCAGGGCGGCTATCGCCGGTCCTGACCCGTCACGGCCAGGTCACCCGCGTCAATCGCGCCCGCATGGCAGCCAACGCCATCGAGGCGGCCGAGCAATGCGGGATTCTGTCGATCCCGGTGATCGACGAGCCGGTCCGGCTCGGGCAACTCGTTGACGGCTGGGCCGAGCACCAGCCCGGGCGGCGGATCATCTTTTGCGACGAGGCCGCCGACCTCGCCGATCCGCTGGCGATTCTGGCCGCGCTGCGGCCGTCGGCGTTGGCCGTCCTGGTCGGCCCGGAGGGGGGCTTTTCGGCCGAGGAGCGGGAGAGCCTCGGGTCGCGACCTTTCGTCACGGCGCTGCCGCTCGGCCCCCGCATCGTGCGCGCCGACACCGCCGCCGTCGCTGCCTTGGCGCTGGTCCAGGCGGCGCTGGGGGACTGGCAAGCCGGCGCTCCCACCCCACATTGAACCTGCGTTGTTTGCCGATTGCCGGCCACCGGAGCCATCGCTAAGGTGCCCGCCCGTCCCTTCAGAAAGACAGCCCCGTAGATGGCCCGCGACGCTTCCGACGCGACGCCGATCGAATCCCGCGACCAGCTCGTCCAGGCCCTCGCATCCGGCTGCAAGCCGCGGTCCGAGTGGCGGGTAGGGACCGAGCACGAGAAGTTCGGCTTCTATCTCGACGATCATTCGCCGGTCCCTTACGAGGGCCCGCGCGGCATCCGCCGGATGCTGGAGGCGATGGCGGGGCTGCTCGGCTGGCAGCCGATCGAGAATGACGGCCGCATCATCGGCCTGACCGACCCGCTCGGCCTGGCCGCCATCACGCTGGAACCGGGGGGCCAGTTCGAGCTGTCCGGCGCGCCGCTGGCCACCATCCACCAGACCTGCCGCGAGGTGAACGCCCACCTTGCCCAGGTGCGCGAATGCGCCGCCCCGCTCGGCATCGGCTTCATCGGCACCGGGTTCTCGCCGAAGTGGACCATGGCCGAGACGCCGCACATGCCCAAGTCGCGCTACGCCATCATGCGCCGCTACATGCCGACGGTCGGCAACCACGGCCTCGACATGATGTACCGGACCTGCACCATCCAGGCCAATCTCGACTTTTCCGACGAAGCCGACATGGTCAGGAAGATGCGCGTCGGCCTGGCGTTGCAGCCGATCGTCACCGCTCTGTTCGCCAACTCGCCGTTCACCGAGGGCCGGCCCAACGGCTACCGGTCGTTCCGCTCGGCGGTGTGGCTCGACACCGACCGCGACCGCACCGGCATGCTGCCGTTCGCCTTCGACAACGGCTTCGGCTTCGAGCGCTACGTCGACTGGGCGCTCGACGTGCCGATGTATTTCGTCAAGCGCGGCGACACCTATCACGACGTCGCCGGATCCTCGTTCCGCGATCTTCTCGCCGGCCAGCTCGACCGGCTGCCCGGCGAGCGCGCCACCCTGTCGGACTGGGACAACCATCTGACCACGCTGTTTCCCGAGGTCCGCCTCAAGCGCTTCCTCGAGATGCGCGGCGCCGACGGCGGCACCGGACGACTTATTTGCGCCGTTCCGGCCCTTTGGGTCGGGCTCCTTTACGATTCCGCCGCGCTCGACGGCGCCTGGGAAATCGTCAAGGACTGGACGGCGGCCGAACGCGAGGAATTGCGGCGGGCGGTTCCGCTGACCGCACTGCAGACGCCGATGCGCAATCGCACCGTGCGCGACGTCGCCCGCGATGTCCTCGCGCTTGCCGATGACGGCCTCCGCCGTCGCGCCCACGAGAACGACGAGGGTCTCGACGAGACGATCTTCCTCTCATCCCTCGACGAGATCGTCGCCACCGGCACGACGCCGGCCGATCGGCTGCTGGCCGAGTATTCCGGCGCGTGGGGCGGCGACATCGACAGGATATTCGCCCGACATGCCTATTAGCCTTCGCCGCGGCCGGCGTTTGATCCTTGTCAAGGCGGTCCGACCGCGCTTGGCGCGATGTTCACCTCATCAACTGCGGCCGGGAGCCACGCGATGAAGAAATCGACAAGTTCAATCGCCGACATGCATGTCGTCGTCGATCTCGCCGGCAAGCGCCGCCCGGTGGCCATCGCCGCCGATCTCGCCGCCCGCCTCGACGCCCACCTGACCGGGCTGGCGCTCGCCGTCGAGCCGCTCATTCCGGTGTACACGATGGCGGCGCCGGTGCCGACCGACTTCATCGTCATGGCGCGGGAGCAGGCGCTCGCCGACGCCGCCGCCGCCGCCGCCGCGTTCGCCAGGACCGCCACCACCGCCGGCATTCCCTTCGAGACGCGAACGGTCGAATCGATAGCCGGCGAAGGCTTCATCGGCGCCGTCCGCGATCTCCGCCTGACCGACCTCGTCGTCGTCGGCCAGGACGATCCCGACCGGCCCGAACCGTTGCGCCAGCCGTTGATCGAGGCCGTCCTGTTCGAGGCGGTGGCGCCGGCCCTGATCATTCCCTACGCCGGCGTCACCGAATTCAAGACCGCGCGGGCGCTCATCGCGTGGGACGGCAGTGCCCCGGCCACCCGCGCCGTGCGCGCCGCCCTGCCGCTGTTGCAGTTCGCCGACGAGGTGATCGTGGTGATCGTCGCCGAGGCCCAGAAATGGAAGAACGGCGCGCCCGGCGCCGACATCGGCGTCCATCTCGCCCGTCACGGCCTCAAGGTCGAGGTCAAACGGGTCGACAACGCGATCGGCGATGTCGCCGCGTGCCTGCTCAACTTCGCCGCCGACGAGGCCGGTGACTGGATGGTGATGGGCGCCTATGGCCACAGCCGCATGCGCGAGCTTCTCCTCGGCGGCGCCACCCGCGGCGTGTTGGCCTCGATGACGTTGCCGATCCTGATGGCGCACTGACACCGCGTCAACCGCACCGGCCCATCGTCGCACGACCGTCGGCCGTCTTCCGGCCCGGCGACGGCGACGCCGGAACGAGAATGCGTGCCGGTTCGTTCCTGCGGACGTCTTTTCCAGGATTTGCGCGCCGGGGCGAACAGGCGTGCTTGAGAGCGAGCGGGTCCGCGGCTTACATGCCGCCAACCTTCTTTTCCGCAGGGAGATTGACGATGGCACTTCGCATTGGCGACACCGCTCGCGATTTCGTGGCGGAGACCACGCAGGGTCGCATTCGCTTCCACGAATGGCTCGGCGATTCCTGGGCCGTCCTGTTTTCGCATCCCAAGGACTTCACGCCGGTCTGCACCACCGAGCTCGGCGCCGTCGCCAGGCTCAAGCCGGACTTCGACCGGCGCGGCGTCAAGGTGATCGGCCTCAGCGTCGATCCGGTCGACCGCCACGCCGGTTGGGCCAGGGACATCGAGGAGACGCAAGGGATCGCGCCGAACTTCCCGATCATCGGCGACGCTGACCTGTCTGTCTCCAAGCTCTACGACATGCTTCCAGCCTCGGCCGGCAACTCGTCGGAGGACCGCACCCCGGCCGACAACCAGACGGTGCGCAACGTGTACGTCATCGGTCCCGACAAGAAGATTAAGCTGTTCATCGCCTACCCGATGACCACCGGACGCAACTTCGACGAAATTCTGCGGGTGGTTGATTCCCTCCAGCTCACCGCCAGGCACAAGGTGGCGACGCCGGCGAACTGGAAGCACGGTGACGACGTGATCATCGCCGGGTCGGTGACCGACGACGACGCCAAGAAGATCTGGCCGGCCGGCTGGAAGGAGCCCAAGCCCTACATCCGTATCGTCCCGCAGCCGGGCGCGTAGCGCGACCGCTCCGCTTCGCGACGCCGTCATGGCCGGGCTTGTCCAGGCTTGTCCCGGCCATCGACGTGTTTCGCCTGAGCGCTGTCAGGCCGGCCGTGACGGCGGTGGAGCGAACCGGCATCCTTACAGGAACCGGTAGTCGGTCCCCTCCAGCGCCAGGCAGGTGAGGGGGCCGCCGAACACCGCGCCGGTGTCGATGTTGATGCGGTTCGGCCTGACCTCCGGCGCCTTCATCGGGGTGTGGCCGTGGACCACCACCACCCCGTGGTCGCTGTCGTCGGTGAGGAACTCCTCCCGGATCCAGACGAGGTCCTCCGGGTCCTGCTGGTCGAGCGGGATTCCCGGCCTGATTCCGGCGTGACAGAAGAAATAGTCACCCAATCGCGCGCTCAGCCGGAGAGCCTCGAGAAAGGCGCGGTGCGCCGGCGGCATTCGTTCTCTGAGCTGGCGGGCGAGGGCGGCGAAGTCACTCATCAACCAGCCGAACCGGCTCACCGCGACGCCGTATGACCTCAGCGTCTCGCTGCCGCCCATATTGTCCGACAGATACGCCGGCCCCGCCGCCGCCGGCTCGCTGAGGAAGGCGAGCAGGCGTTCGTCATGGTTGCCCATCAGGCAGATGACGCGCTGGTCGCCGGCGGCGAGCTTGACCATCCGCTCGAGCACCGCGGCCGAATTGGCCCCGCGGTCGGTGTAGTCGCCGATGTGGATGATGCGATGGTCGGCCGCCGGTCGGGCGGCGAGGTCGGCGGCGATCTTGCTGTGCGCCTCCACCAGCAGCGCGTCGCAGCCGTGTACGTCGCCGATCGCGTATAGGCGCATGTTGTCGGGCGTTCTCGATTCGCCAAGCCGCATCGTTTCGCCGCGTTCCTCGTTGGCCCCCGCGACCGATTGTGCGCCTAACCAATGACGATGATATGCAGCCGCCGCGGCCCGTGGGCGCCGAGCAGGATCGTCTGCTCGATGTCGCCCGAATGCGACGGGCCGGTCACCATGTTGACGGTGCGCGGCATCTGGCCCTTGCCGGCGACGGCGCGCAGCCGCTCCCACGCCGTCTCGTAGTCGCCGACTACGTCGTCGGCCCCGAGCACAACGACATGGGTTTCCGGCAGGAAGTTCAGCGTCGTCGGGTTGTCGCGGCCGGAGGCGAGCATCAGCGTGCCGCTTTCGGCGACGCCGGCGAAGGCGTGGCTGAGCCCGACCGCGTCGTCGGCGTCGGCGGCGCCGCGGCTGACCGCGATCTGGGTCTTTTCCCACGGCAGCCCGGCGATGAGCGCATCGTCGCCGATCCTTAGGGCCGCCGGCAGATTGTGCGACCTGAGATAGTCGGCGACCGCCGCCGGCACCTCGTCCGTCGCGGCGACCCGCTGGACGGTCGCGGCGACCTTCGCGGCCATGGCGGCGAACAGCGCCAGGCGCTCCGCCGGCGGCAACTGGCCGCGCGCCGGGACCACCCCCTTGGGGGCGCGGCCGAGGCGGTCGTCGACGGTGGCGTTGCGCTCGCTCTCGTTGCCGGTCACCCCGAGCGACCGGCGGATGCGGGCAAGGACGGTCGCGCGCGCGCTCACAATGCCCGCCTCCGCTC